>NZ_JBFAMH010000033.1:0-71959 GCF_040656475.1 Streptomyces sp. NPDC049915 | reverse complement strand
GAACTGCAGCTAGTCCTCGCGGTCTGGACCGGCGCCTGCCCCACCTGTCACCGCGACATGCCACAACCGATACCGACCTGACCAAGCACTACTAGCCGTCCGGTCCTTGGGGCGGCTCGGCGACGCAAGCGCGCTGCCAGTCTGCTGGCCGTGTTGGACAACGACGTCAATGCCTAGGCACGGGCCCACCGCATCGGTTGGGTATACGGGCGGCTTCATCCTGGACGCCACTTCCGTCCCTAGCAAGTCTGTGGTGCTTCCCCCTAGCCCTTTCGGGCGGTGGCTACTGCTACGCCGGGCCGCTTCGTCGCTATGTGTAAGCACGCGTTTCCGCAGGTCACAGGCGTTAGGCCTCTGAGGAGCGCTTTCAGATTCGTAACTCAACCAGGTGGACTTCCATCTAGTTTCGAAGTACCTTCAAAGTCATGACCACTATGCCTGCCGAAGCGAACTTCTCCGAGCTGATCAATAAGCCGAAGGACACTGTCGCTCGCATGCAGGTCACTGCCCGGAAGGGTTTGCGGCTGCATCGACGCGATGCCGAGGACCTGTACCTGACGACTGCCGCGAGGGCGGATCAGGTCGTTGAGGTGCTGGACAGCACTACCCGCATGTTCGTTGCACTCATGAAGGAGAGCCCAGCTGCTCTGGAGCTCCTGACTGAAGCGTTCCCGGAAGCCTTCCCGTGGGTTCGCTTCCTGCCGGCCGGGGCTATGCGAGAGTTCCTTGTCGAGTTCGTTGAGACGCTCCGGGCCAGCGCTGATTTGGGAACCGTGGAGCCGATCGCCCAGGTCATCACTGAGTGGAAGCACACGGCAGAGATTTACGCCGATCCAGACCTGTACGCTGCCCTCACCGTCGACCACGGCGATAAGGACTACGGCGATGTACCTGCACCGGAGGTAGTCAGCGAGTGACGTTAGGCAAGGGGGACCCTGTACCGCCTCCGCCCGCTAAGGGCGAATACCACATCAAGTTCGCGAATCGGGCTGCTTCTGAGGGCTGGCAGGAACTGATGAATCAGGCACCAGGGCCGACGCTTGATGCTTGGATGCTGATGCGCACGGGCCCCGCGCCTTCTGTGCACAACAGAAGGCATCATCCGTTGAAGCACGAACTGGCGACCGGCGTGCGGAACGGCAAGACGTATCCGCAATGGCAGATCGAAGTCACTGGTGGCGGGCGGGTCTGGTACCTGCACGACTTGAACGCCATGACTTGCTGGGTCACCTTGGCCAAGACAGGACACCCTCGCCAGACAGACTGAGTGAAGAAGGCCCCAGCCGAATGGCTGGGGCCTTCTTCACGCGGCTCGCCGTTCGGCGAGTGGCAGAGGGACCGCCTCCGCTTGATCCTCCTCCGTCGGCACCCGGTACGTGACGGTGATGTAGCCCTCGGCGTCGAGGCCGAGCTGGTCCTTGAAGAGCTCGGTGCGCGGGTCATGCCCGATGATCTCGTTGCGGCCCTTGGCCTCGCCGTGCAGGCGGATGATCTCGCGGCGGTCTTCGTTGGTGAGGCGGCTGCCCTTGCTGAACTTCGGTGAGGGCATGGGCACCTCCCCCTGGACGTGCGAAGACCCGGCCGCGGAACGAAACGGCCGGGCCGGAAGCGTGTTAGCGCGACTCGCACTTCCTCTGCATGAGTTGGCCAGCGTAGTCGTGGTCCAGGTTCTCGCTCTTCAGCTGGTCTGCCAGCCACTGTGCGCCGTACGCCTCAACGCCAAGGCACAGTGCTTCCCTCTTCTCCTCGGTGTACTTGTCCCAGACCAGGTCAACGGTGATCTCGGTGAGGCGGCGTTTGCTGATTCCTGGGCCATCGGGCTCCGAAGGGGTGGCTGTTGGTTCCACCACCTTGGCGGATGCGCTGGCCGTTGGGCTATCGGCCGAGATCGAGTCGCTCTTTCCGTCGCCCCCGTCACCGAGGGTGCTGCCGATAACGATCAGCAGGACGATCAAGGCGAAGGCAGGTAGGCACCCGAAGAGCAGAATCTTCTTCCCGGCCTTCTCGGCGCGGGTATTCCGCTGAGGTATGGGACGGCTCATGGTTCCCCCCCTGGAACGCTGAGGTTGCTGGGGGCAATCATGCCGAAGGTGACCGTGGGGCCGAGGCTGGACGTCCGTTCTGCTTCCGGGCATGCCAGATCTGCGGCCCATGGTGAGCCATGATCAGGTGAAACATCAAGCAAGGTTCAGGTTGCGGTGCAGGCGAAGGCGGGCGCGCAGGATGACGGCCTCGTGCTCGTGCACGAGGCCTACGTCGTGAATCGCCTGCCGCTGCGCCACCGTCAGCAGGCGTCGTACTTCCACGCGTCGCCCTCCAACGCCCACGGCTGCGCCCGCTGATCGAACCTGGGCAGGCCCTTCACCTTGTACGTGACGCGAGCCAACTTGCCCGATACCTCGGCCCGCACGTCCGTCGCCGGGTGGTCCGGGCCGTAGTCCTTCGCGGCTTGCTCCACGACGCCCTTGTACGCCTCGGGCGTGATCGCGGACTGGCAGCGCTTGGACAGCATGCCGTACGCGGTCTTGTCGTCCCCGGCGAAATAGGCGCCGGTGTAGACGCCGACGGCGGCCTCCAGGTCGTCGTCCCGGTGCTCGGCCGGCACGGACACGGTGGGCTCGGCGGACGGGGTGCCGCTGTCGGTGGCGGGCCCGGCATCGTCGGACGAGGAGCAGCCGGCCAGAGCGAGGAGCGCGGCAGCGGTGGCGAGCGTGATGGTGATGGTGCGCATGTGTCCCCCCTGGACTGTGCGGTGTGTCCGGGCATGGTGACACGAGTGCCCCACCGGCGGCGGACTTCCCGGTGGGGCACTGGTCTCCGACTGTACGGCCGGGGTCTGACAGCGGGGCCTCGAACGCGCTCAGTCCTGAGGGAAGTACACCTCGACACCCGCGTTCGGGTGGTCGCGGAACAGGGCGTTCTCCAGGGCGTAGCGGGCTTCCCGCAGCGCCTCCTCCGTCGCAGTGATTCGCCGCATGGGTTGGGCCTCCGGCCCCGATCGCGGATACGAGTTGGCGAGCTTGGTGCCCACGCGGGCCAGCTCCCGCTGCATCCGGGCCAATTGCTTGCCGATCTCGGCGTGTTCTTCCTCGGAGAGGCGCGGCTTCGTCATGGGACCCATCATCCCTTCTTCGGCTTGCCGGGGACGGGCTTCTGCTCGGTAGGGCCCGCCGTCGCTCGGAACGGCGGGTGAAGGGCACGACAAGCTGCCAGGAGTCGCCGAACCTCCGCCACTGTGAGTTCGATGGCCCCGGCTGTCCCACCTGTTCCGCCCCTTTTTCCCAAGGCCGGTGTGCCGTGGCGGCCAGGAAGGCGTGCGCGAGCATGGCCAGACACCTCAGGCGCCTAACTCGTCAAGCCGTCCGTCTTCAAGCGTTTTCAGCATCGAACGCGTCCAGAGTGTCTCCGATCCGGATGAGGTCTTCCGCAGAGAGCTTGGGTGGAGTCCAGTGGTGTGCGCGTGCGTGGTCGATGAAGGTCTCGTCCAGCGGAACGTGGTAGCGCTCGACGTAGTGAGCGAGGTCTGAATACCAGAACCACTCGCCGTCAGTGTGCAGCTCCAGCGCGCCGATGAATTCGTTGCTCACCGCGTCATGGACTGGTGATCCGGTGACGGCAAGGGCAGTTCCTGAACGGAGATAGTGCACCAGCTTCTCCTCGTCCAGGGCGGCGTGGTCGCGGACCGAGTCGCGAAGTGCAGGGCCGTCAGGGCGACCATGTGCCAGTTCCTGAAACTCACCAAGGAACCGGTCGTAAGGAAGAGACTGATTGGCCATGCGCGGAAGCCTATTCATGCCGTGCAGCCTGGTCACGCCGCCTCCAGAGCTTTGGCGGGAGTGGAACGAAACGCGGTCTGTTCATCGAACAGCTCGTGCTGCTGGAGACAGTGGTAGAGCTGTCCGATCATGCGGTTGAAGAGGTTCCTCTGCGCGGAGGCATGCCAGTCTCCGTGGTCGCGTCGCCGTCGGTAGTGTGTCTTGGCGCCAGGTGAGCGGGTGATGGCGGCGAAAGCCCAGAGGTAGCCGGCGTGGTTGAGCCGGTCGTTCTTCACCCAGCGTCGGGAGACGCTCGACTTCTTGCCTGATGCTCTGGTGACGGGCGAGGAGCCGGCGTATGCCTTCAGTCCGCGGGCGTCGGTGAACCGGTTGCGGTCGTCCCCGATCTCTGCGAGCACCCGGGCGCCGAGCTGAACGCCGAGGCCGGGAAAGCTGAGGATGATCTCAGCGTCCGGGTGCTGAGGGAAAGCCTCTTCGACCGCCTCGGCCAGGTCGTCGGCCGCCGTGCAGGCGGCCTCCAGCTGGACCAGCAGAGCGAGCATTTGCTTGCCGAGGGCTTCCTCGACCAGCGGCGATTGATGCGCCCAGGTGGCCCGGAAGACCTCCTGCATCCGTCCTGCCTCAGCAGCGATGCTCCGTTCACGGCCGGCCCGCCTGAGCGCCGCTTGCAGCTGCGTGCGTGTAAGCCGTGCTGCCCTGCTGGGTGTGGGAGCCACCTTCAGGACCTCCCGCGCTTCCCGGCGGCAGAGGCCGTTGCGCCAGGGCTCAAAGGCGGCCAGCGCGGCCGGGTAGTACTCGCGCAGCAGAGAGCGGAGCTGATTGGAGACCTGCTGCCGGTTCCATGTGGCGTCCTGTTGAGCGCGGGCGAGCACCGCGAGTGATCGTGCGAGGTCACTGTCGTCGGGCAGCGGCCGGTGCACGTGCATGTCAGTGCGCAGGATGTTCGCGAGGACCAGGGCGTCGCCCGGGTCGGACTTCTTGCGCGACACGGAGTGCCGGTCACGGTAGCGGGCTGCGGCCATGGGGTTGATCGCGTAGACCTTCCGCTTCCCGGTCCGCAGCACGGCTACCAGCAGGCCGCGGGAAGTCTCGATCGCCACCGGGATCGGTGTCTCCTGCGTGTCACCGTGTTCGGTCAGCAGCTCCAGCAGGATGCGGTAGCCGTCTGCGTCGTCGGTGATGTGCCGTTTCGCGACCAGCTGGCCGCTGTCATCGACCAGGACGACGTCATGGGTCTTTTCCGCCCAGTCGGTACCGCAGTAGATCAAAGTGTTCCCTCCCCATTGTGCGTCTGTACTGGTCACGAGCACGTGCGGGCCACGCAGCGACCTAATTCCAGGACTCAGCCAGCAGGCTGGTCCGCCACCTCAGTAGCTGTTCGTGGCACCAGCGCATCCCACGGGCCTCGGTCTGTGCGGGGGCTCTCACGGCCCGGGCGTTTCAAGAGGTCACCGTGCGACGGGCTCGCGCCACCAACTCCAACGAGTGATCAAGCGGCAAGTGTTGACGGACGAAGGCGCCGGCCGGCGGACCGTCTGGCCAGAGTCCTCAAAGGACGTGGTGATGTAAGCCGTCCGTCCGGCGCCCACGCACGTCAACAACCGGACCGTGGTGTGCTCCGAGGACACCGGCCGTCACCGGTCTCGTAAGAAGGCCTGCGAGTGCCTGGTCGACGTGAGATGTCCACCCGGTGCCCACGCAGCACACCACGGTTGATCGAGGTGGTGACCAGATGGCACCAATCTTCGCCCGTCTCGTAGGAGGGCTTGCCGCCCCTGGTAGACGTAAGGCATCAGATCGACCCGCCTGGTCACCGACTCTTCGAACGGCGCCGATCAACTGCTCTCGACGAGACCGTCCCTAAACAGGAATTAGAGTGATGTGCCGATACCAGCCCACGTAGCGGCGGACTTCGTAATGGTCTAGGCCGCATTCGTTCTTCGCGGCCTGGAAGCATTCCTCGATCGCCCAGCGTGCCCCGGCGACCCGCACCAGGTCCTGGACGGTGATCTGAAGGGGTGTGTAGGCGAGGTAGTAGGCGATCTCGTCGGGCTTGCTGATGCTGCGCCGGGCCAGTGCCCACCGCATCCGATGAGGGACCTCGCCCTGATAGTCGAACTCGGCGACGGCCGGCAGCCGCACCGCTGCCCAGTGGTAGACGCGAGGCCCCTTCGCGCCGTCGCCGCATGAGATCTTCCGTAGGCGGAATCCGCGGTGACCCAGGTAATGGGCAGCGGCGAGGCGACGGTCCGCAGCACCATGTGCCGGGCCAGTTCGCCCTTGGTGGCGAACTCCCGCTCGTCGGGGACCCTTGCGGTGCGGCAGCGTTCCCGGTCCTCGGTCCAGGGCTTCGGGAGGTAGAGCTCGCGGTCGACCAAGGCCCGGCCGCGGGCGGAGGGCGTAGGCGGCGAAGACGCCGATCTGGCAGTTCTCGGTCCGGCCGGGGGCTTTCTGAGTCGTACACCGCTTCGGCCACCGAGCCAGAGGACAGCTTCACCCCGTCGCCGCCCGTATCATCTCTCGGCTCCTCCGCCTCCGCGTACAGCCCCGAGCCCGGCATCAGCCCGAACACCACCGGTGGCTGGCCTCGCGACGGACGCGACAACGACAGCTACTACGATGGGAACTACGACAACGACGACGATTACCACCGCAAGTACGGCAGGAAGTGACCTAGCCGTATGCACAATCGTCCCGCGGTCTTCTCTCTCACCTGGATGCACGAGGGTCGGACGCACCGTCGGACAGGGGAAATGCCGGGTGCGCGGCTGCCGGTCACGGAAGTGGCTTCGGCAGTGGGAACGCAAGCGCCGGCGGCAGGGCCTCACCGGGGCTTGCCCAGTAACCGACGCGACGGGAGCGGGCGCGGTGTCGAGCCGGTTCCGTATTGTGGCGTCCATGACGGAGACCGACGCCCTAGAGCGGCAGGAGCTGTGCGCCCTGGCCGCCTATCGCGCCCGCCAGGCAGGCGGCGAGGACGCCGGCGTCCCGCAGGACAGGCGTACCGCCGCGTGTTCGGCGAGAGCAGGACGTGGGTTGCGAGGCGATCGGGGATCCCGGGCCTCGCCTCCTGGCGGGCGTCATTCTCTGGGGTTGAGGGCGTCCACGCATGTGTCGTGCACCCACCGGCCTCACCGCCTTGGCCCCCTAGGCAGTCAGGGTTCCGCTGGTCACAGAGGGATCCGGGAGGCCGAAAACGCTCATGATACCTTCATTTATCGATCGTTTATCGTCACATGGTTCCATCATCGCCCTGAAAGCTCAGCTATACCATCCGCACCCGTTCGACCTGCCTCCCAACCCGATGGTGTCCGTCGACACCGCACTGACAGGAAGACCGTACCTTGGCGACACTCTCGCTATGCGCTGATTCCCTCGGACGCGAGCCAGGCGAGAATTCCTGCATCAGCATGGAGGCACTCGGTGCTGCTCTAGCAACGAGCGGGAGTTGATGACTTTCCGGGGAAGGTAGACGTACATGGCCTCCAGAGGTGTACCGGTCAGCGATTTGACACCCCACAGGCAATATCGATCGTCATTCTGTGAATCCTTTTTCAATCTGATATCTACAGCGACGTTGCAAAACTCCAAGGCAGCAAGGAAACCTCCAGGACGGAGACCCTGCCTTTTTCTGGGCAACGGCAAATGACGCTATCAGTGGAGGTGCTGTGAACGCACAATGGAGAGATAGCGAACAAACACAGTTCCAGCTCCTCGGGCGCTTCGAAGTAACACGCGGACCAGTGGTATTACGCCTTAACGCTCGTCGGCATATCCTGTTGCTGGCTGCCCTAACCTGCCGCGTCAGGGAAATCGTGAGCATCGAGGACATCGTCGACGTGATATGGCCGGAGAACCCTCCCGCCACCGTGCGAAGCCAGATACAGATCTGTATTTCTGCAGTGCGTAGGGCGCTGGCCGATGTGGGAATGCGAGACGCTCTAAAAACGCATCACTTCGGCTACTCTCTCATGCTTGACCCGGGCCTACGGGACGTCGACGAGTTCGCCAGGCTTGTAGCAGATGCTCGGGCCTCCTGCGATTCCGGTGACATCGCTCAGTCCGTACAGAACTACCGCGCCGCGCTCTCCCTTTGGCGCGGACCGGCCCTCAGCGGACTCGACAGCGACGCGTTCCGAAGAAAGGCGGTCCTGCTCAATGAAGAACGCCTCACGGCCATGGAGGAATGCTTCGACCTGGAACTCCTCCAAGGACGCGAACGCACACTGCTGCCCGAACTCGTGGCGCACGTCTCCGAGAACCCCCTGCGCGAAAAACTGCGCGGCCAGCTCATGCTGGCCCTGCACGGGGTGGGGCAGCGCAGCGACGCCCTCCAGGTGTACCGCGAGGGACGCGAGCACATGGTCCGGGAGCTCGGCCTCGAACCCTCCGAGGAGTTACGCCGCCTGGAGAAGGAGATCCTCAACGACGCGCCGAACCTGGCGTTCGGGACCACCATCACCCCGACCAAGCAGATCGTCCCACGCCAGCTGCCGCCGCAGCCCCCTTGCTTCACCGGCCGGGAGCAGCAGGTCAAAGAGCTCAGCGCGGCACTGACCGGTATCCCCTCCGCCAAGCACCGGGCCATCCGCGCCGTCAACCTGTTCGGCCAGGGCGGCGTCGGCAAGACCTCCCTGGCCCTCCACGTAGCGTACGGGCTGATGCGGGATCACTTCCCCGACGGACAGCTCTACTACGACCTGCACGGCAGCCAGCCCACCCCGGTCCCGCCGGCCCGAGTGCTGGATCACTTCCTCCGCGTCCTGGGCGTACCGCCGCCCGCCATCCCGGATGAGGTCGACGAGCGCGCCGCGATGTTCCGCAGCTGTGTCGCCGGGCGCCGGATGCTGCTCATCCTCGATGACGCCGCCGACGAGGACCAGATCCAGCCCCTGCTGCCCGGCGGACGGGATTGCGCGGTCATCGTGACCAGCCGTACCCCTCATACCGGCGTCCCCATGCTGCAGAAGGTCCGCCTGGACGTCCTCACTGTGCGGGACGCCGTCGACCTGCTGGAGCAGATCGTCGGGGACAACCGGGTCGGCTCCGAACCGGCCGCCGCGACGTCCCTGGTCCGCAGCGTCGATGGCCTGCCGCTCGCCCTGAGCATCATCGGGGCACGCCTGGCCGCGACGCCGAACCGAACGATCTCCACCATGGCGCAGCGCGTCGACGACGACCAGCGCAGCCTGGACGAACTCGTCCACGGCAGCCAGTCCGTGCGCAGCAGCATCGCCTCCGCCTACCGTGGTCTGCCCAAGCAGCTGCGCAACCTCCTCAGCCTGCTCAGCCTCTTCGACATGGAGTCCATACCGGGGTGGATGGCGGGGGTGGCCATCGGCGTCGGCCCGAGAGAGGCACTGGACCTGATGGACGAGGCCGCCGCATGCCAACTGCTGCTGCCCGTGGACGTCGGGCCGACCAACGACCCCCACTACCGCTTCCATACCCTCACCCGGCTCTTCCTGCGCGAGACCGCCGACGAGCTCGCGCCCGAGCGCCGCCGAGAAGTCGTCCGCCGTGTCGTGGAAGCCTGGCTGTCCCTGGCCGAGCAGGCTCACGGGCGGCTCTACGGTGGGGACTTCACGCTCGTTCAGGGGGAATCGCCACGCCGGGAGCTGCCTCCGGCGCTGGTCCGCCATGTGCTGGCCGACCCCCTGCACTGGATGGACGTCGAGCGCTCCGGGCTGCTGGCCGCCATCAGGCACGCGGCGGCGCAGGGTTTCGACGAGCTCTGCTGGGAGCTCGCCATCAAGATGGTCACCCTGTTCGAGGCCCGTCTCTACCACGACGACTGGAGGGAGACTCACGAGACGGCACTGGATGCGGTCATGCGCACCGGGAATGTCCGGGGCGAGGCGGCGCTGCGCTGCTCGATGGGGTCGCTGTACATCTCGCAGCGGCGCATCGACCGGGCCCGGCCCCAACTGGAGAAGGCGCTGCCGATCTTCGAGGGCCTGCGGGACAGCGGCGGGACGGCGCTGACGCTCCGCAACCTCGCCCTGTGCCTGCATATCCAGGCCGATTTCGACGAGGCGCTGGAGATGTACGGGCGGTCGGCGGAGCTGTTCCAAGCCGCCGGGGACCCCATCGGCCAGGCGCACGTGTCGTGCACCATGGCAGAGATCCACGCGGCGTCGGGCGACCCGGCCACCGCACGCCGACTCCTCACCGATGCGCTGCGGGTCTGCGACGAGGTCGGCAATCAGCGCGTGCGTTCCCAGGCGCTGTTCCGGCTGGGCTCGCTCGACCTGCGGGAGGGACTCCCCGAGCAGGCCACCAGCCGCTTCTTCACTGCGCTGCCCATCGTGCGCGAGCAAGCCGACCAGGTAGGCGAGGGATACGTACAGCGCGGGCTCGGCAGCGCTCAGCTGGCACTGGGCAACCTGACGCAGGCGGAACGCTGCTTCCAGTGCGCCCTGGCACTCGCCATGGCCACGGGCAACGCCCACGACACGGCGCTGTCCAGACTGAGCTTGGCCGAGGTCTATCTGCGGCAAGAACGCCGGCAGCGTGCCGTGGCCCTGCTCGAGCAGGCGCTCCCCGTGTTCCAGCAGTACAGCGACAAGGAGGCGGAGAACAGGACCCAGCGCCTGTTGGCGCCCGACCGCTGACACCGGCCTGGCCGCGTGTCCCGCCGGGCACTCACGTACCGAGCACCGCCGGCCCCCAAGGCGTGTCATCCGGGGAGCCGAGCGGGGCCGCGGCCGCCGGGACGGGGCACATCCGCGTCGTGCTGAGCGACAACCTGTTCATGGCGATGCCTCCGGGTGCGTCGTCGCCCCGCCGGTCGGCGGGGGCTTTCTCGTGCGGCGCATCGTAGGAACGTGATCCTTTCCGTCGCCCATCCGCACACTATCGGCGGCTCACAGGCGAGCGCGCCCGGCCTCGGATAGGGGTCCGATCGTCCAGCAATAGGCGGCGGATAGCACCGTGCCCAGCATGGTGCCCCGTCGTGTTGCGACACCCGGACGCCGCCGCGAAGCGCGGCCGTTCGGGCCGCGTTCCGGTGGCTGGAGGCGATCGATGACGGGCGACCTGTCGCAGGTCAGGACCGAGGACGGAACCAGTCTTTCGGTGGCCGTCTTCTGCGGTTCCCGGTCCGGCACCTCGCCACGGGTGACGGAGTGCGCCGAGACCGTCGGCGCCCTGCTCGGCACCCGCGGCCACCGCCTGGTGTACGGCGCTGGCGGGGTCGGCGTCATGGGTGCGGTGGCCCGCGCGGCGAAGGCGCACGGCGCCCCCATCACGGGGATCATTCCCCGGTTCCTGCGTGAACTGGAGCGTGACGACGCGGCACCCGAGCAGGAACTGCTCGTCACCGAGGACATGTTCGCGCGCAAGAGGGAGATGTTCGCCCGGGCCGACGCCTTCCTGGCGCTCCCCGGCGGCTACGGCACCCTCGACGAGGTCATTGAGGTGATGTCCCTGAACTACCTCGGTCAGCGCCCCCGGCCCCTGGTCCTGCTCAATGTGGACGCGTTCTGGACACCGCTGCTGCATGCCGTGACGGCCGTGCAAGAACGCGGCTTCACACGTGGCCCGTTGGTCGTCCCGTTCGAGATCACCACCGATCCGGTCACCGCCTTCGATGCGCTGGAGAAGATGGCTGGCGGCGGGGGCCGGTGACCCGAGCCCCTTCCCTTTCCCCCCCGCCGCAGCCGCAGGCCACTTCCCAAGAAACGAGGGCGACTCTTGCCGTTCCATCCCGCCACAGAGCCAACGCCGACCGTCGTCCCCGCCACACTCACGCGCTACCACCGGGTCGTCCGCGCGGCGGCGGAGGCCCTCAGCGCGCGCCGCACCCGCCTGAAGGACACCGAACTGCCGCTCCAGGCACCGGAACCGGACGACGCGCTACGCAAGTTCTACGCCGCCTCCGACGTCTCGGTGCACGAACTGGAGCCCGTCGGCGGACGCCGGGTGACTGCGCTAAACCTGATGCGCAATCCCGGCACCCGGACGACGAAGACCTTCGCCTCGCTCAGCATGGTTGGGCGGGCCGTGCAGCACATCCGGGAGACCGGGGAGAACGTCATCATCGTGACCCCCACGTCCGGCAACAAAGGTACCGCCCTGCGCGACGCGGTCGCCCGGGCGTACGCGACTGGGATCGCGGGACCCGACCGGCTGCGGGTGATGACCGTCGCCCCGGCCGACTCCCTGCACAAGCTCCGCGACAGTCCGCTGGCGGCGACCGCGGAACTGCGCGCGGCAAACCCCGCCGTGCTCGCGCAGGTCGACCGGCCGGCCCAGGTCAAGGACCTAGCACGCAACGTCGTGGACACCTACCTCGCCTATCCGTCCGCGAAGGACACCTGGCGCGTGTGGTATACGCTGGATCTCGACAACTACCGGATGGCGGACGTCGTCCGCGCCTGTGTCGAGGCGGAGTTCACCGCCCAGCACGACACCGGCGTCCCGCGCTGGCACGCCCACGCCGTCTCCAGCGCGTACGGCCTGCTGGGCTACAGCCTCGGCTATCGGCTGCTGTCCGAGGGCGTCGCCCCCGACCTCAAGGCACCGTCCGCCCACCCCGGCTTCTTCCTGGTGCAGCATCTATCCACGCCCGACATGGTGCTGAGCCTGTCCGGCTCTTCCCTGCCTCGCTACACCCATGACGTGGCGGACGACCTGTGGCGGCAATCCGACGATCCGCGCTTCCCTGCCGTCACCGATTCCCCCACGGACCTCATCGACCCCACCTTCTACACGCGTGCCCCGGTCACCTGCGCCGAGATCGACCCGCTCATCCGCAAGCACGGGGGGGACGGGGTCGTGGTGTCCCAGCGCGAGTGCCTGGAGCGGTGGAGCCGGGTACGGGCGCTCGCCGCGCCCCTCGGCGCGGAGCTGCCTGCCTCCCCCGAGGACTTGCGGGAGTGGTCACTCGTCATGGCCCTCACCGGTCTCCTCGTCGGCGACGAGCGAGGACTTATCCCGAGGGAGACGGACGTCGTCGTGCACGCCTCGGGCAGCTACTGCGACGACACCCTGCCGCCCGCGGCCCCCGACGGCATCCGCTTCGCCGTCGGCGAAGAAGACATCCTGAAGATCCTTCACACCGCCGTGGCGTGAACCAACCCGTCCATCCGGCGCACCTCTTGGGAGTAGGCCGTGTTCCGAACCATGCTCAAGTCCAAGATCCACCGCGCCATCGTGACCCAGTGCGATCTGCACTACGTGGGCTCGCTGACCATCGATGAGGAGTTGATGGAAGCCGCTGGGCTGCTGCCCGGCGAACTGGTGCACATCGTGGACATCAACAACGGCTCCCGGCTGGAGACCTACGTCATCCCGGGCGAGTACGGCAGCGGGGTCATCGGCGTGAACGGCGCCGCCGCCCGGCTGGTCGCCGAGGGCGATCTCGTCATCATCATCGCCTACGGCGTCGTACCGGACGCCGAGTGCAAGGACCTGGAACCGCGGGTGGTCTTCGTGGACGACCGCAATCGGATCACCGGCACAGGCGGCGACCCCTCGGACACCTTCGGCGCTCCCGACCTGCTGCGCAGTGACGTCACCGCCTCCTGATCCTCCCGTCGTTTCCGTGCGTCGACCCGTATGTCCGCGAAGGGAGGGACCATGCAGCGCGACCCGATGACGCTCCATGCCCGGTACGCCTGGACCAACAGCGAGCACCCCGGGCTGACCCGACTGCGGCTCTGGTGGGACGGGGACCTGCCCAGACGCTTTCCCCAGGTGGTATCCGAACTGCCCGGCCACCCGCTCGTCCTGGGCTACGCGGGCATCGACGACGGACTCCGCCACGTGCTGCCGTTCCTGGAGGAACGCCGTGGCGGGAACGCCGCCGCGATCCGCCGCTGGCACAGCAGCGTCGGGTGGGACCGGCTGGAGCGGGGCGCGGGGCCGGCCGACTGCGACCTGCTGGCGGTGGGCACCACCGCCCGGCGGGCCGCGCGGCTGCCCGACGATCGTTCGCTGCTGCTTCCGTTCCGTCTGCACCTGGTGGTGCCGGTCGTGGCCGACGCCACGGAGATGCGGCGCCGGATCTCCCGCAAGGAACGCCAGCGCACCGAGCGGCAGTTCCGACTCCGTGACTGGAGTGTAGAGACATCCATGTCGGACGCCGACTTCGACCACTTCTACGACGCGATCCACCTGCCCACCATGCGCCTGCGGCACGGCGCGTCCACTCGGTCCATGGACAAGGACATGGCACGCGCCTGTCTGCTGCGTCGGGGCATGCTGCTGTTCCTGCGCGAGGGCGACCGCCGCGTCGCGGGCATGCTGTGCCGGTACGGCCCGGCACCCGACACCCTCACCCTGCGCCTGGCCGGGGTGCTGGACGGCGCACAGGAGCACTACGCGCACGGCGCGCTCGCCGCCCTCTATCCCGCGCTGATCGACTGGGCCAGCCGGCACGGCGTGCGCAGGCTCGACCTGTCAGGATGCGAGCCGTTCGTCAGCAAGGGTATCTTCCAGTTCAAACGCAAGTTCCACCCCCGGGTGGAACTGCCGCGCACCCACTTCCGCGACAAGCGGCTGTGGCTGTCGGTGCGCCGCGATACCCCCGCCGTACGGAACTTCCTGGTCGCCAACCCGGTGCTGGCCGAGGACCCGGCCGCGCCCGGCCGCTGGCAGGCCTTGTACTTCCACGACGCCGAGCGGCCCCCGCGCCGGTCGCTGCCCTGGCAGTGCCCCAACGTCACGGCCGCCCGGGACATCGACCTCGACGTTTTCCTGCACGGCGCCCGCCCCGTCGGCGCTCGCCGCACGCTCCGGGAGACGCGATGAGGACCGGCCTCGTCATCCTGCCCGACATGCCCTGGGACCAGGCCGCCAAGCAGTGGCGTCTGGCGGACGAACTCGGCTTCGACCACGCCTGGACCTACGACCACCTCACCTGGCGCGAACGCGTCGGGCAGCCCTGGTACGCGGCCGTGCCGACGCTCACCGCAGCCGCTCTGCACACCCGCCGCATCCGGCTCGGCCCCTTGGTCACGGGGCCCAACTTCCGTCATCCCGTCCCGCTCGCCCAGGAGTTCATGACCCTGGACGACCTGTCCGGGGGCCGTATGGTCCTTGGGCTGGGCGCCGGCACGGCCGGCATCGACGCGTCCGCCCTGGGAAAACCGCCGGACCCACCAGGCCGGATGCGCCGCTTCGCCGAGTTCACCGAGATCGTGGACCGGCTCCTGCGGGGACAACGAAGCACCCATCACGGCGAGTTCTACGACGTCGAGGACGCTCGAGTCGTCCCCGGCTGCATCCAGCACCCACGTGCCCCAATCGCCGTCGCGGCCACGGGTCCTCGGGGCATCGCGGTCGCGGCCCGGCACGCCGACATCTGGGTGACCAACGGGGCCGCCCCCTTCCCCCACCGGGCGCCGCACATCGACGACGCGGCCCTGGCGAAGCAGATCCGGACCCTGGACCGGGCCTGCAGCGGCCTCGGACGCGACCCCGGCACCATTCGCCGCATGGTGGTCGACACCGGGCGCGAGCACCCCGTCCTGTCCTCCGCGGACTGCTTCGCCGCCGCGGTCGAGCGCTACACCCGGCTCGGCTTCACCGACCTGGTCCTCCCCTTCCCCACGCCGGACGGCCCCTACCGAGGAGATCCGACAGTGCTCCACGACATCGCCGAGCGCCACCTCACCGAGGAGCGGTAGACCAGGATGTGCGGCATCACCGGCTGGCTCGACTTCCGGCGGGACCTACGCGCGCAGACACCCACCCTGGACCGGATGACGGCGTCCTTGGCGTCCCGGGGCCCCGACGGCTGCGGGACGTGGACCGCACCGCACGTGGCGCTCGGCCACCGCAGGCTCGCGGTGATGGACCCGCAGGGCGGGGCGCAGCCCATGACGGCCCGGCGCTCACCGGACGGTGAGCCGGTCGTCCTGATCTACAACGGCGAGATCTACAACACCCCCGAACTTCGCGCCCGGCTCACCGCTCGGGGACACCTCTTCGCTACCCGCTGCGACACCGAGGTGGTGCTGCGTGCGTACCTGGAGTGGGGGGCCGACTGCGCCGAGCGCCTCAACGGCATCTTCGCCTTCGCGGTTTGGGACGGCGACCGGGAGACCCTGACCCTGGTCCGCGACCGGCTCGGCGTCAAACCGCTATATGTGCACGCCTACCCGGGCGGGCTGCTGTTCGGCTCGGAGCCCAAGGCGATACTCGCCCACCCTCTCTTCAGCCCGGTCCTGGAGGCCGAACGGCTGCCGGTGGTGCTCAACCCCCGGCTGAAGGAGCCGGGCGGCTCCGTGCTGCGCGGACTGCGCGAGGTCTCCCCGGCCTCCACCCTGGTCGCCGACCGCTCCGGCACTTACGAGTTCCCGTACTGGCGTCTGGTCAGCCGACCGCACACCGACGACTGGGACACCACCGTCGCGACCGTCCGCGGCCTGCTGGAGGACATCGTGCTGCGGCAGCTGGTGGCCGACGTGCCGCTCTGCTCGCTGCTGTCGGGCGGACTGGACTCCAGCGCACTGAGCGCGCTGGCCGCCGCCCGGACCGGCCGCCCGCTCACCACGTTCGCGGTGGACTTCTCCGAGGCGGATCGACACTTCCACTCCACGGCCCTGCGTCCCGACCGCGACGCGCCCTATGCCCGCGAGGCCGCCCGGCATCTGGGCACCCGGCACACCGAGGTGGTGCTGGACTCCGCGGCCGTCGCCGCCGGCACGGCCGAGGCGCTGCGGGCCCGCGACCTGCCGAGCCTGGGCCAGTTCGACTCCTCAATGCTCCAACTGTTCTCCGCGGTCCGCCGGACCTCCACCGTCGCCCTGTCCGGGGAGGGCGCCGACGAGGTCTTCGGCGGCTACCCCTGGTTCCACACCCCGTCCCTGGTCGGCGCGGACACCTACCCCTGGCTGGGCGAGGGTCCCCGCCTGGTCGAGTGCCTGGCCCCCGACGTCCTGGAACGGGTCCGCCCCGAGGAACAGGAGCGCGACGGCTACGCCGCTCTGCTGGCTCGGGTCCCCCGTCTGGAGGGCGAGAGCGGCCTCCAGGCACGGATGCGCGAGGTGCTGTACCTGAGCCTGCAGGGCCCACTGCATCTCCTGCTGGACCGCACGGACCGGATGAGCATGGCCGTGGGTCTGGAGGTCCGGGTCCCGTTCTGCGACCACCGGCTGGTGGAGTACCTGTGGAACGTGCCGTGGTCCATGAAGTGCGCCGACGGCCGGGAGAAGAGCCTGCTGCGTGCGGCCGTCGCCGACCTGCTCCCGCCGGGCCTGCTCAACCGCCGCAAGAGCGCCTACCCCGCGACCCATGCGCCCGACTACACCGAGCGGGTCGTCGCCGGGGTGCTGCGGCTGCTGGACGACTCCGACTCGCCGCTGCGGGAGCTGCTCGACGCCGACCGGGTGCGCAAGTTCGCCGAGGGCGCGGGCGTCTCTGTCGCCTGGGCCAACACCGCGCACCTGCTCACCCCACTGCTGGAGACCGACGCCTGGCTGCGCGCGTACAACGTGCGGATCGTGTGACACCCGACGCCCCCACTCGAGGAGGAGACATGAGCGACACCTACCGCGTCGTCCTGAATGACGAGGAGCAGTACTCGATCTGGTGGACCGACCGCGACCTGCCGCTGGGCTGGCACGAGGAAGGCACGGTCGGCTCCCGCGAGGACTGCCTCCAGCACATCGAACGGGTGTGGACCGACATGCGCCCCCGCTCGGTGCGCGAGGCGCGGCGGACCGTCGGCCACTGAAGCAGATCCCCAGGACCGACGGACCAGGAGACGAACGTGGCGCAGCGTCTGGACCAGCTGTTCGCGAGGGCAGTGCGCGGACACGGTGATCGGACCGCCGTGACCTGCGGTACCGAGACGATGACCTACCGGCAGCTGGACGCGGCGTCCGCCCGTCTGGCTCGGCGGTTGCAGGACCAGGGGATCGGACCGGGCAGCCGGGTCGCGGTGTGCATGGACCGAAGCACGGGCCTGCTCGTCGCCCTGCTCGGGGTGGTGCGTGCCGGGGCCGCCTACGTGCCGCTGGACCCCGCGCATCCCGAGGAGCGGCGCGCCCACATCCTCGACGACAGTGCGGCGACCCTGGTCCTCACGGACACCGGCGTCGCCGAGGGCGCAGGCGGCCCCGGCGCCCCGCGTCCCGTCCTTCTGGTGGACGGCGACGCCGTCTACACCATCTACACCTCCGGTTCCACCGGCCGCCCCAAGGGCGTCACCGTCACCCACGGCGCCCTCGCCAACTTCCTGTGCTCCATGGCACAGCGGCCCGGTCTCCCGGACGGGGCCACGCTGGTGGCGGTCACCACGGTCGCCTTCGACATCGCGGCCCTGGAGTTGTTCCTGCCTCTGACCCTGGGCGGTCATGTCGTCATCGCCACCCCCGAAGAGAGCCGCGACCCGCGCGCGCTGGCCGGGCTGATCCAGTCGACCCGGGCAAGTGCTCTGCAGGCCACCCCGGCGACCTGGCGGATGCTACGGAGCGACGGCTGGCGACCGCCGGACGACTTCACCCTGTTGTGCGGGGGCGAGCCTCTTCCCCCCGACCTGGCATGCTGGTTCGGCGACTGCGGCGGGCGCGCCTGGGACCTGTACGGACCCACGGAGACCACCATCTGGTCCAGCACGGCCCTGCTGGACGGCACCGGGACCGTCGCGCGGTGGTGGCCGGTGGCCCGCACCACGTTCCACGTCCTGGACGAGGCCCTGCGTCCCGTGCCCGCCGGACAGCTCGGGGAGGTGTTCATCGGCGGGGCCGGACTGGCCGCCGGCTACCACGGCCAGCCCGCGCTGACCGCGGAACGGTTCCTGCCGGATCCGTACGACGCCGGCGCCCGTCTGTACCGCACCGGTGACCTCGGTCGGTTCCGGCCGGACGGCAGCCTGGAGATCGCCGGCCGGACCGATCACCAGGTCAAGATCCGTGGCCATCGTGTCGAACTGGGCGAGATCGAAGCGGCGGCCGTCGCGGTGCCGGGCGTCCGCATGGCCGTCGCCCATCCCTGGCCCGACCCGGCGGGGGGCGTGCGCCTGGTGATGTACGTCGTTCCCGGGGGATCGGCCGTGCCGTCGGCGGGGGAGCTGCGTGCCGCACTGGCCCGTACCCTGCCGTCGTACATGCTGCCCTCCCAGTTCGTTACGGTGGAGACGTTCCCTCTCACCCCGAACGGAAAGGTCGACCGGGCGCGGCTGCCCGAACCCGGCCACGGTGGCGACGACGGCGCCGGCGGCTTGCAGGCGCCCGCCACAGAGACCGAACGCTTCCTCGCGGACGCCTGGTCCGCGGTGCTCGGGGTGTCCGGCGTCGGGCGCCACGACGACTTCCTGGACCTGGGTGGTCACTCGCTTGCCGCTGTCGCGCTGAGCGCCCGCGTCCGCACCACCCTCGGCCGCGACATCAGCGTCGGAGAACTGCTGCGGCACCCGACCCTGGCCGCGCAGGCGAGCCTGCTCGAACAGGCCTCCCGCGTCACCGACGAAACCGCCGCGCCGGAGGAAGGGAGCGCCGGTGACCTTCCTCTGACGTCGGCCCAGCAGCGGGTCCTGTTCGCCGAATCGGTACGCACCGGTGGATCGTCCTACGCCACGTCCGTCGCCTACCGGGTCACCGGACCGCTGGACACCGACGCCCTCGACGACGCCGTTCAGACCGTCGCCGCCCGCCATGACGCCCTGCGCTGCCGCTTCCCCGTGCCGCCGCCCGGCGCTCCGCCGGTCCAGCGCATCGACGACACGGTACGCATCCCGGTGACCGTGCTGCCCGGCGGCCTCGCTCGCCCGGAGGCGGACCGGCTTTTGGAGGAGGCGGCCCGCGCCCCCTTCGACCTGGGGCACGACCCCCTGCTGCGCGTCGTGGTGGCGCGGACCGCAGGGCGGGAGGCGCTGATCCTGTTCTGCTGGCACCACCTGGTATTCGACGGCTGGTCTCTGGGCCTGTTCCTCGACGACCTGGACACCGCCTACACCGCCGCCCTGGTCGACGGGTCGCCGCCGAGGCCGCCCGCCGCCCGCTACGCGCGGGCCGTCGCCCTGCAGCGGGCCGTGCACGAGTCCCCGGCCACCGCCGCGCAACTCAGCCACTGGACTGAGCAGCTGGCCGGACTTCCCGAGCTGTGCACCGTGCCCGAAGACCGACCCCGGCCCGCCGTGCAGTCCGCGCGCGGCGCGCTCGCGACCGCCGAGGTGGAGGCACAGACCGGCCGGGCGTTCCTCCGGTTGTGCAGGTCCGGCCACGTCACCCCGTACACCGGACTGCTGACGGTGTTCCTAACCCTGCTCGGGCGGTACGCCAACAGCTCCGACGTGGTCGTCGGCACCCCCTCCGCGGGGCGCTCGCACGTCGAGTCCCAGCAGGTCGTCGGACTGTTCGCGAACACGCTCGCGCTGCGCGCGGATCTCGCCGGAGCACCGACGTTCGCCGCGCTGTCCGCGCGGGTCAAGGACGTCGTCTACGAGGCCCTAGAGCACCAGGACATACCGTTCGAACGCGTGGTGGAGGCACTGCGCCCTGAGCGCAGCCTCGGTCACAACCCGGTGTTCCAGGTCCTGTTCACGCTGGAAGGGCAGGAGGTGGGTCGCCTGCGGCTGGCCGGGACGCGCACCGAGCCCGTGCACATCGACGGCGGCGGGTCGCGCTATGACCTCGCGGTCACCGTCCGCGACGAGGAGGACGGCCGCCTCGGGCTCGCGATCGAGTACACCACCGACCTGTACGACCGGGAGACCGTCGAGGGCGTGCTCCGCCAGTACACCGGGCTGATCACGTACGTCTGCGCGGCGGGCGCGGAGGCCGACCTCTCGGCCGCGCTCGCCGCCGGTGTGGACCGCACGGCGACGGACGGCTGGAACAGCACGGCGATGCCGCCGCCCGCTGCCGACACCGTGCACGGACTGGTACGCCAGCAGGTCCGTACAGCCGCGGACCGGGTCGCTGTACGGTGCGGGGACCGCACCCTGACCTACGGCGGGCTGGGGGCGGACGCCGACGCCCTAGCCAGTGAGCTGGTCCGGCGCGGAATCGGCCCCGGCGACGTGGTGGGCGTCTACGCGGAGCGCGACCTGGCCCTGCCCGTCGCCCTGCTCGCCGTGCTGACCGCCGGTGCGGCCTATCTTCCCCTGGACCCCGGGTATCCGCCCGGCAGGCTGACCGCGATCCTCGACGAGGCCCGGCCGCCGCTGGTGCTCACCACCCACGCCACCGCCGGACTCCTGCCGGACGGCGGCCCCGAGCAGCTGCGCGTCGACGCCCTCGCCTCGGCGCCGGGCCCAGCGCCCGCCCTGCCGGTGGTGGTGCCGGACGACACCGCCTACGTCATCCACACCTCCGGCTCGACAGGCACCCCCAAGGGCGTGTGTCTGCCCCACCGGGCGTTGGTCGACCTGACCCAGTGGCAGCTGCGGGACCAGTTGGGCGGGGTGCGTACGGCGCAGCTGGCCTCGATCGGGTTCGACGTCCACTTCCAGGAGATCTTCATCCCACTGGCCTCCGGCGGCACGGTGCTCCTGGCCCCGGAGGCGGCCCGGCGCGACCCGGAGGCGCTGTTCGACTGGCTCTCGGACACCGGCGCCGAGCAAGTGATCTGCACGCCCACCCTGTTCGCCGGCTTCGCCGCCGAGGCCCGTCGGCGCGGGCACGTGCCCGCCGGGTTGCGGGAGGTCACCACGGCCGGGGAGCAGCTGCGGCTGACGGACGACGTGCTGTGGGTGCTGCGGCACGGCACATTCCACCTGCACAACCAGTACGGGCCGTCGGAGACGCACGCCGCGACCGCGCTGCCCGTCCCGGAGCCGGAGGACGAGGCCGCGATCCTGCCCCCGCCGATCGGGCGGCCCGTGGGCAACAAACGCGTCTACGTGCTGGACGAGCACGGACGGGAGCTGCCGGTGGGCGTGCCGGGGGAGCTCTATATCGCGAGCGACGGCATCGCCCACGGCTATCTGGGCCTGCCCCGGCAGACGGCGGAGCGCTTCCTCCCGGACCCCTTCGGTACCGTCCCCGGCGGGCGTATGTACCGCACGGGCGACCTGGGGCGCTGGCTGCACCGAGGAGTGCTGGAGCACCGCGGCCGGGTGGACGACCAGATCAAGCTACGAGGCGTCCGCATCGAGCCCGGCGAGATCGAGGTGCTACTGCACCGGCATCCGGCAGTGCGCAGCGCAGCGGTGGCCGTACGCGAGCCGCTGCCGGGCGAGCCGGTGCTGACCGCGTACGTCGTCCCTGAGCGCGACGCGGGGGAACCGAACGCGGGGCAGCTCCGCCGCTATCTCACTGAGCGGCTGCCCGTCTTCGCGGTGCCCACACGCTACGTCACGCTGGCCGAGCTGCCGCTGACCTCCAGCGGCAAGGTGCACCGGGCGGCACTGCCCATGCCCCCGCACTCCGGCGCCGTGGCGGAGCGGGTCGCGCCGCGGACTCCCGTCGAACGCGAGATCGCCCAGGTGTGGGCGGAGGCTCTGGGAGTCACCGACGTCGGGGCGCACGACGACTTCTTCATGCTGGGCGGCCACTCCCTGCTGGCCGCCCGGCTGGTGACGAGCCTCAACCGCGCCCTGGACACCGGCTTTCACCTGCGGGACCTGCTGGCCGCACCGACCGTGGCCGGTCTGGCCGCTACCATGGAACGGCGGCAGACGGCGCGGGACGCCGGACCCGGCACTCTCCTGCCGCTCGACGGCGATGACCACGAGGGGCCCGACCCGCTGTCGTTCGCCCAGCAGCGGCTGCTGTTCCTGGACCGGATGCACCCCGGCGACACCGAGTTCCTGCTCCCGCTGACGCTACGGCTGTGCGGCGATCTCGACCCGGATGCACTGCGGTGTGCGCTGGACGCGCTTAGCGCCCGCCACGACATCCTGCGCACCCGCTATCCCCTCGAACGGGGTGAGCCCGTACCGCGGGTCGATCCGCCCGGCAGCGTCCCCGTCACACGGGAGGACCTGTCGCACCTGGGCGGCGAGGACCGGGAGCGGCTCCTCGGCGACATCGCCGCCGCGGAACGCGACACCCCCTTCGACCTGGCGCGGCAGCACCCGCTGCGGGTGCGGCTCGTACGGCTAGCCGCCGAGGATCACCTCCTTCTCCTGACCTTCCATCACATTGGCGGTGACGGCAGATCGCTGAGCATCCTGCAGCGCGAACTGCTCGAGCTCTACGCGGCGCACGGCACCCCGGCCGGCGTGCCCGCCCGCGTCCCCCAGTACGCCGACTTCGCCCGCTGGCAACTCCGGTACCGCGACGAGGAGTTCCTGGCCCCGCTGGTGACGCACTGGCTGCAGGTCATGAACGGCTGGAAACCCCTGGACCTACCCACCGACCGTCCGCGGCCCGAGGTCTGGCAACCCGAGGGCGACACCCTGCACTTCGCACTGCCGGAGGGGGTTTGGCCGCGGCTGACCGACGCGGCCCGGCGGAGCGCGGCCACCCCGTACACGGTGCTGCTGACCGCCTTCGTCTCGGTGCTCGCCGAGTTCTCCGGACAGGACGACCTCGTGCTCGGCACACCAGTCTCGGGACGCGCGCACCCCCAGACCGCGACGATGGCCGGGTCCTTCGTCGATCTCGTGGTCATCCGCGCGGACGCCTCCGGCGCGCCCTCCCCCGGCGAGCTACTCGCCCGGGTGCGGCGGACCGTGCTGGACGCCTTCGCCCACCAGGAGCTGCCGTTCGACCGCCTGGTGCGGGAACTGCGTCCGTCACGCGATCTGTCCCGCTCCCCTGTCGTCGACGTCGTGTTCAACTTCGTCGAGGACACCGAGCCACTGCCCGCACCCGCCGGTCTGACCGTCACGGCCCGTCTCGCCCAGAGCCTCACCACCAGCCAGGACCTGGAGATGATCGTGCGCCGCGGCCCCGACGACGGCCTCAGCGCGGAGATCCAGTACGCCGCGGCCCTGTTCACCCCCGCGTCCGTCAGGCGGATCGCCGACGCGTTCCTCGGCGCGCTCGACGACCTCGCACCGGAGACGGAACGCCGCGCCACCCCCGCCGAAGGGAGCCCCGAGTGAACCCCGCAACGAACGACAACACCGTGGAAGACCGTCTGATCGCCCGCATGCGGGCCGTAAGGGCGGACACGGCCGCAGCGGCGGGCGGCGGGCTGCGGCAGGCACCGCTCTCCTTCGCCCAGCGCCGGCTGTGGTTCCTGGATCAGCTGGACCAGGAGGGCGTCGACTACATCCTCCCGGTGGCCTACCGGCTGCGCGGGACGCTGGACGTGAGGGCGCTGGAGCAGGCCCTGTCCGCGCTGGTGCGCCGCCACCACACGCTGCGCACCCGTTTCGCCTCCAGCCCGGACGGTGAGCCCGTGCAGATTGTCGAGGACCCCTGGCCGGTGCGCATCGACACGGCGGACCTGCGCCAGGTTCCCGACACCGAACGCGACGCTCAGGTGCAAGCGCTGGCGGCCCGGCAGGCGGACACCCCTTTCACGCTGACGTCGGGACAGCTGATGCGCGTGGCGCTCGCCCGCACCGCGGACGAGGAGCACATACTGCTGCTCGCCCTGCACCACATCGTCTCCGACGGCTGGTCGGTCGAGGTGCTGCTGCGTGACCTGGGCGCGCTGTACGCCGTTGCGTCAGGCATGCCGTCTGCGGCCGCGCTGCCAGAACTTCCCATGCAGTACGCCGACTTCGCCGTCGATCAGCTCCAACGCCTGACCGGGCCCGTGTTGGAGCGCCAGCTCGGTTATTGGCGGGAGAACCTGGACGGGCTGGAGCCGCTGGAGCTGCCCAGGGACCGGCCGCGTCCGGAGATCCGCTCCGGCGCAGGAGGCGAGGTACGGTTCTCGGTCCCGGCCGAGGTGACAGCCGCGCTGCGGGAGTTGGCGTCCCGGCACGACGTGTCGCTGTTCATGGTGGGGCTGGCCGCGTTCCAGGTGGTGCTGGCCCGCTGGAGCGGTCAGTCGGAGGTGACGGTCGGCTCCCCGATCGCCGGCCGCAACCGGGCCGAGATCGAGAACCTGATCGGATTCTTCGTCAACGCACTGGTGCTGCGCACCGATCTGAGCGGCAACCCCACCGTGGCCGAGCTGCTGGAGCGGGTCCGCACGACCTGTCTGGGGGCGTACGCGCACCAGGATCTGCCCTTCGAACGGCTAGTGGAGGAGCTGGCGCCGGAGCGGGACCTTAGCCGCAATCCGCTCTTCCAGGTCGTGTTCATGCTGGAGACGTCCTCCGAGCATGAGCAGTGGCCGCTGCCGGACTTCCGGGTGAAGCCCTTCACTCTCGACGGCGCCCGTTCCAAGTTCGACTTCTCGTGCGCGCTTACGGAGACCGTCGACGGCGCGTTCAGCGGTGAACTTGTCTACTCTGCCGAACTCTTCGAGCCCGCGACCGCCCGACGTATGGCCGACCACCTCGTGCTGGCCCTGCGCGCCATGGCCGCGGACTCGGGGCAGCGGATCGGCGAACTCGATCTGCTGTCCCCCCAGGACCGCGACCTCGTCCTCGGGGCCTTCACCGACACCCGCGTGCCCTACCGCGACGACGTGCCAGTGCACCGGCTGGTGGAGGAGCGGGCCGCGAGGACACCCGAAGCCGTCGCGGTGATGGACGGCACCGCACGCCTCACCTACGAGCAGCTGGACGAGCGCGCTGACCGGCTCGCGGCCTTGCTGTACACGCGCGGGGTCCGCCTCCAGGATCGGGTGGCGGTCTGCGCCGAACGCGGCCTGGACACCGTGGTGGCGCTGCTCGGGATCTGCAAGGCGGGCGGGGTCTACGTACCGATGGATCCCGACTATCCCGACGAGCGGCTGGCGTTCATGCTGCGGGACACCGACGCGAGCCTCCTGCTGACCCACGAACGCCACCGCGCCCGCCTTGAGCAGTTGGGCGGCGTACCGGCCGTGCTCCTCGACTCGGCCGACCGGGAGTGCGACGCCGGGGAGGTACCCGCCTCCGAGGTGGGGCCGGACGACCTCGCGTACATCCTCTACACGTCGGGCTCCACCGGCGAGCCCAAGGGCGTCATGATCGAGCACCGGTCGATCTGCCGGCTGGTCGACTCCACCGCCTTCGCCGAGGTGACCACGGCGGACGTGGTCGGCCAGACCAGCAACTTCTGCTTCGACGTCTACACCTACGAGTGCTGGGGCGCGCTCACCTCGGGCGCCACGCTGGCCGTCGTGCCCAAGGACGCGCTGGTCGACAGCGGTAGGCTCGCCGACACCGTGCGCGCGCTCGGCATCACCACCCTGTGGCTGACCGCGCCCCTGTTCAACCGCCACCTCACCGAACGCCCCGATCTGCTGGACGGGTTGAAGACCGTGCTGTACGGCGGGGAGGCGGTGGAGCGCTCGGTGGCGGACGCGGTCATGAGCGGGCCGTGGGCACCCGGCCGGCTCGTCAACTGCTACGGGCCGACCGAGACCACCGTATACGCCGTGTGCCACGCGGTGCGTGCCTCGGAGGAGCCCCGGCCCACCATGCCGATCGGCCGCCCCATCGACAACACCGAGGCGTACGTGATGGACCGGACGGGCCGACTGACACCCGTCGGGCTGCCCGGGGAGCTATGGATCGCCGGTCCCGCCGTCGGGCGCGGCTACTGGAACCGGCCGGAGCTGACGGCACGGCGTTTCGTCCGGCATCCCTTCTCGGACGATCCGGAGGCCCGGGCCTACCGCACGGGCGACCTGGTCCGCTGGCTGCCCGACGGGCGCCTGGAGTTCCTGGGGCGGCTGGACGACCAGGTGAAGCTGCGCGGGCTGCGTATCGAGCTGGGTGAGATCGAGTCGGTCGTGGTGGCCCACGAGGAAGTCGCCTCAGCAGTGGTCGTACTGCGGACCGTGGGCGGGGAGCCGCATCTGGTCGCGTACGTGGTGCCAGTATCGGACAGCAACGGCACCGGGCCGAAGCTGCGCGAGCACTGCCGCCGCAGCCTGCCGTCGTACATGGTGCCGACCTGGTTCGTCACGCTGGAGAGCGTGCCGCTGACACCCAACGGGAAGGTGGACCGCCGCCGACTGCCGCCGCCAGAGGCCGCCGAGGCCGACGACTACACCCCGCCCCGGGACGACGTGGAACGCGTCATGGCGGACGTCTGGTGCCAGGTGCTGGGGGTGGAACGTGTCGGCATCCACGACAACTTCTTCGACCTCGGCGGCCATTCGCTCCAGGTCGTGCGGATCACCAACCGGCTGCACGAGGCGGGCATCGACGTGACCTCCCGACATGTGATGGCTCATCAGACCATTGCCCGCCTGGCCGAGGCCATCGACCGCAAGCCCGCCGAGTAGGAGGCACCACTCTCATGCACCTCTCGCATTGCGGTACGAAGATGGCCGGGGCATCCGGACTGCGCAGCATCATGGAGGACGTCGCCCTCAGCGGCGCCGACACCTCGGCGGGGCCGTGGCTGAACCTCAGCGTCGGCAATCCGGCCGCCATCCCCGAGGTCACGGCCCTGTGGCGGGAGCTGGCGGGGCAGGCCCTGGCCGAGGACTTCGAGCGGAGCAGCGCCGTATACGGGCCCTCCCGGGGCAGCCGGGTGCTGGTCGACGCCGTGGTGGAGTACTTCCGTACCGGCCACGGCTGGGACATCGGCCCGGAGAACGTCGTCGTCGGCCCGGGCAGCCAGATGCTGTGCTTCGCGGCCGCCGCCCTGTTCACCGGCCCCGGCCGCGGCGGCGACCGCCGCCTGCTGCTGCCCCTAGTCCCCGACTACACGGGCTACCAGGGGCTGTGTCTGCACGAGGGCGGTGTCGAGGGCTTGGCGCCGCTGGTGCGCAGGGAGGAGGGGCACCGCTTCCGCTACGCCATGGACCTCGACGCGCTGCGCCGCCGGCGGGACATGGGCATGCTGCTGGTCTCCAGCCCCGGCAACCCCACCGGGCGGCCGGTGGAGCGCGCCGAACTGGACGCCTTGACGGAGGTGGCGACGGAGCTCGACGTGCCCTTGCTGATCGATCACGCCTACGGAGCCCCGTTCCCACGCATCGCCGATGTGCGCAGCGAGCCGGCCCCGCACCCCCAAGTGATCAACAGCTTCACGGTCTCCAAGGCCGGACTGCCCGGGGAACGCATCGGGTTCGCCGTCGGCGCTCCGCACCACATCTCCGCGCTGACCGGATTCCTCGCCAACTCAGTACTTCACGCCCCCCAGTTGTCCCAGGCGATGGTCGCCCGTGCCCTGGCCACGGGGCGGCTGGATCACGTCACGGCCACCGTCATCGGGCCGTACTACCAGAACAAGCGCCGGTTCGCGGAGAAGATGCTTCACGAGTACCTGCCGGAGGACCTGCAGTGGCGGCTGCACTCCGGCACCGGTGGGATGTTCTGCTGGGTGTGGGTGGACCACGACTGGTTCGACGACCTGGAGCTGTATCGCAGGCTCAAGGACAAGCGGGTGTTCGCGGTGCCCGGCCGTCACTTCTTCACCGACGCGTCCGACCCCGCGCTGGACGGGCACGGGCGCCGCTGCTTCCGCATTAGCCTCAGCGGTGAGGAGCCCGTGATCGCCGAGGGCGTGCACCGCATCGCCGAGGCGCTGCGGGAGATGGCGGCCGATGGAGCCTGACTCCCCTGAGACGACCGAGGGCTTCCACCTCCTCGACGCCACACCCCGCCTGGGCGCGCTGCACCCGGACATCGAACTGACCGTCGCGGACAAGCTGGCCCTCGCCCGGCAGCTGGACGGCTTCGGGGTGGGGTTCATCGACGGCGGCCGTCCCGGGGTCAGCGCGCGCGACACCGAGTTCTTCGCCCGCTGTGCCACCGAACCCGTCCTACGGCACGCCCGGCTCGTCGCGCACTGCTCCCCGCGCTCGGCCGACCGCGGCGCCGGTGACGACCTGCTGCTGAAGGCCGTACTAGACTGCGGCGCACCTGTCGTCAGCGTGGCGGTCACCGCCGACATCCGCCAGATCCCGCTCGCACTGCGCACCACACCGGACGAGAACGTGGCGGCGCTCCGCGAAACCGTCGCACATCTGTGTGCCCACGGCCGCAGGGTCTTCGTGGCCTGCGAGCACTTCTTCGACGGCCACCGAGCGGACCCGGGGTACGCGAGGGAGGTGGCGGCCACGGCGCACACGGCCGGAGCGGAAGTGGTCGTGCTGTGCGACACCAACGGCGGCACCCTCCCCGCTCCGACGGGCGCCGTGGTCGGGGACGTCCGGGCGCGGACCGGCGCCCGCCTCGGCATCCGGGCCCACGACGACAGCGGCTGCGCGGTGGCCTGCACCCTGGCCGCCGTCGAGGCCGGCGCCACGCATTTGGAGTGCACCGCCAACGGCTACGGCGAACGGGCGGGCTGCGCGGACCTGTTCCCGGTCGTGGCCGCGCTGGAGCTGAAACTGGGCCGGACCGTGCTGCCCGAGGGCTCGCTCGGCCGGATGACTGCGGTGTCCCGTGCCGTCGCCAGGACCGTCCGTCTGCCGCCCGCCGACCACCAGCCGTACGTCGGGGCCTCGGTCTTCGCCCGCCGCGTCGAGCTGCATCCCCCGGTCGCCGAGGCCTCTCCCGAGCTCTACCGGCACATCGCGCCCGAACGCGTCGGCAACGGCGGACGTACGGTCGTCGACGAGTTCGCCGGGCCCGCCGCGCTCGCCCTCAAGGCCCACGAGCTCGGCATCGACCTCGGCCAGGACGGCACGCTGCCCGACCGCGCGCTGCTCCGGGTGCGGGAGGAACAAGCTCGGGGCCGGTGCTTCGCGTTCGCCGACGCCTCCCTGGAGTTGCTGCTGCGTGAGGTGACCGCGCCCGAGGCGACCGAGGAGACCCGCCCCTTCACGGTCGAGGCGTGGCGGTCCCTGGTGGACCAGCGTGCCGACGGCAGCGTCCTGAGCGAGGTCACCGTCAAGGTGTGGGCCAAGGGCGAGCGGACCATCAGCACCGCGGAGGGGTCCAGTGCCGTGGACGCCCTGGACCGGGCGCTGCGTACCGCGCTGGAGCGGATCCACCCGGCTCTGGCGGCGCGCGTCACGCTGGTGGATTGGCGGGCCGTCACCGTCCGGCCGTCCATCGGCGCCGAGCCGGCCGGCGCGCTCACCCGGGTCCTGGCGACCTTCCGCGCGGATGACATCGACTGGGTGACGGTCGGCGCAGCGGGCGACGCCGTCGGCGCGTCGTGCCAGGCGCTCGCCGAGGGATACGCGTACGGACTGATGTGTCTCAGCGCCGGGCGGTGACGCCGGCCGCGCAACCGCTCGGGCTACGGCGCCACGGCCGCGCCGAGCCCCCGGTGCAGCACGTCCATCACCTCGTGCTCACGTGGCCGCAGGAAGAAGTGATCCCCCTCCAGCACCGTCATATGGAAGGCGCCCCGTGTGTGGTCGCGCCAACGGCGCACCGCGTCCACCGGCACCCGCAGATCCCGGTCCCCCACCAGCGCGGTCACGCCCGCCCGCAGTACCGGCCCGTCAGGTGAGCGATACGAGTCGATGAGTAAGTAGTCGTTGCGCAGCACGGGGAGGACGAGGGCGCGCAGATCGGGGTCGTCAAAGATCTCCTGGGCCGCCCCACCGTGCCGCTCCCCCTCAGCGACGATCTCCTCGTCGCTCATGAGGCGGGCGGGGACCACCGGGTCGGCGCTCGGCGCCGGACGCCCGGAGACGAACACATGCGCCGGATCCATGCCGCGGCCCTCCATGATGCGCGCCACCTCGTAGGCGGCGGCCGCACCCATGCTGTGTCCGAACAGCGCGGTGTCGCGTCCCGGTACCTCCGTCCGCGCAACGCCATCCGCGAACTCGGCTGCGAGGACGTCCATGCTGCTGATCATCGGCTCGTCGAAGCGGTTCTCACGGCCCGGGTACTGTGCGATCCACAGTTCGACGGACTCGTCCAGGAGCCGGCTCCACCGCCGGTAGTAGCCGGCCCCGCTCCCGGCGTGCGGCATGCAGACGAGGCGTCGGAGGGCGTGAGGGCGTGCCAGCGGGACCACGAACAACTCTGCGGGATCGGTCACTGGCTGCTCCAGTCAGGCGGAAGGAGGGGGCGCCCCAGCGTCCGCCCCGCTGGTTTCGACGCCCTATCGAAGGGCTATCACGCCCGCTCACCCGCGTCCTCGAAAGCCACAGGATCGTCGTGCGATACGCGGGCGATAGCGCAGCCCCGACACTCGGCCCGAGGAACAGACCGACCGGACGGACGAGGTGGAGGTCGGCGGAGGTGGGCAAGCCTGGTGTCGCCGTACCGCGGCGCTCGTACCGCAGCCCGACCGGGGCGCCCCCGTGCGGTGTCGTCCGCCTCGGCATGCGGGCTGGGGCCGGCTGGCGCCACGAGCCGTCGCCCTGCCGCGATGACCACCACATCGCCACCGCGTTCCGGCCCGAAGCCGGGGTGCATGTGTGTCTGCGGCCCGACGGGGCGCTTGCGGCGCTGCGGGCCGACTTCTTCGCCGACCGCTTCGCCCGCGCCGTCCGCCACCGCGGGTTCCCCGACTTCCCTCCGGCGCAGTTCCTCGAAGCGGTCGCGCACCTGGCGCACCGCTGCCGACCGCTGCTGCGCGGACCGGAGTCCGGCGTCTATCTGCGCCCGGACCTGATGGTCGAGGGCGGTCACGACCACTGGGTCTTCCGGCTCCGGGCGTATCTCCTGCCCTCCGCGTTCGGGATGGGTTTCCTGCCCCTGCACCTGCGCTGGGATCCGGGGGCCCGCGGTGGGCTGCATCTGTGCTGGGTCGACAGCGTCGGCCGGCGCCTGGTGCTCGCCCCCACCCCGGCGGACGACGTGTCGGCGCTCGCCCGGGCCAGCGTCACCGCCCTCGCCCCGCGCTGGGGACTGCGGGTGAGCGAGCGCAGCCTATCGGCGGCGCAGTGGTACCGGCTCAGCCGACAGGGACGGGTCGTGGAGGCCTTCGTGTGCGGCGGCCCCGCACTGGTGCAGCCGGTGGGGCGGATCGGACTGGGCGACGTGAGCTGGCCGGTGGGCGACGGGCAGCCCGGTCCCACCGTGATCAGTGCGCGCCGCCATCTCTTCCGTCTCCAGCGGGGCCAGACCGCGGACCCAGACCACTGGACGCTGCTGCTGCGGTGACACCCGGTCAGACCCAGTTGCCCTACCGACAAGGAAGACGCGTCATGGACGGATCGGCTCAGCGGACCGTGCCCCCTCGGGGCGCCCGCACGTACCCCCTCTCCCCCGCCCAGACACGGCTGTGGCTGCTGTCGATGGTCAACGAGGGCTCACCGGAGTTCAACGTCACCCTCGCCTGGCGGCTGCGTGGCACGCTGGACACCACGCTGCTGCGCCGGGCGCTGGAGGCGGTGACCGCACGGCACGAACCGCTGCGGACCCGTTTCCCCTTGACCGATGACGGCGCCGTTCAGCTGGTGGAGCCGGACGTCGCCGTGCCCTGGCGCACCGACGACGTGCGGGCGCTGCCGGCCGACGCGCGCGAGGAGGCCCTCCTGGAGGCGGTCCGCGCGGAAGCGCTGATCCCCTTCGGCCTCGCCTCGGCCCCGCTGCTGCGCTGTCTTGAGATCCGCCTCGCCGACGACGACCTCGCGGTGGTCCTCACGCTCCATCATCTGATTACAGACGGATGGTCCATGGGCATCCTAGTGAACGAATGGAGCGCGGCCTACGCCGCGCTGTCTGCGGGCAGGTCCCCACGTTTCAAACCGCTCGCCGAACACTTCGGCGACGATGCCGCACGGCGGCGAGAGCGGATCGACAGCGGCGCCCTCGGCGAGTCCCTGGCCTGGTGGAGGAAGCGGCTCGCCGGCGTGGAGCCGCTGGAGCTGCCCGCGGATCTGCCGCGAGCCAGGCAGCGGGACTGGCGCGGCGGCACCGTCGACGCGGTGTGGCGGGGCCGGCGGTACGAAGCGCTGACGGCCTTCGCCCGTGCCCGCCGGACCACCCTGTTCACGGTACTCGTGGCAGCGTTCACGACCGTCCTGTCGCGCTATGCGGGCAGCCGGGACATCGCTGTCGGGCTCCCCGTGGCGGGGCGGGACCGCACCGAGACGGAGGACCTGATCGGCCTTTTCTTCGACACCGTCGTGCTGCGCACCGACCTGTCCGGCGAGGTGACCTTCGCGGGTCTGCTGGAACGCGTCCAGGAGGGGCTGCTCGACGCCTATGAACATCAGGACGTGCCCTTCGAGAAGGTCGTCGAGGCGCTGGCGCCGGAGCGGGACGCCGGCCGCACGCCGGTGTTCCAGGTGTGGTGCGAGATGGACAACACCGACCGGCAGGAACTCGCGCTGCCCGGTGTCCGCGTCGACGAGATCGACGTACCGACCGACACCGCCAAGTTCGACGTGTCCCTGTCGGTACGCCAGCGCCCCAACCGGCTGGAACTGTCGCTGGGGTACCGCAAGGACCTGTTCACCCGAAAGACCGCCGAGCGCTGGCAGCAGTCCCTCGACCACGTCCTCGCCCAGGCCATGGCCCACGCCGAACGACCCGTGGAGCGGCTGGCCGTCCTCCCCGAGGAGGAGATCCGCAGGGTGGTCGACATGGGCCGGGGCCCACACATACCGCCCGCCGACGACGTGCTCACCCGCTTCGAGCAGCGCGCCGGGGCCTGCCCCGACTCCCCCGCCGTGGTCAGCGCGGGACGGACACTGTCGTACGCCGAACTCGACGCCCTCGCCGAACGGATCGCTCACGTGCTGCGCCGCTCGGGGACGGGCACCGAGGACCGGGTCGCGGTGTGCCTGGAGCGCGGGCCCCAACTCGTCGCGGCCTTCCTCGGTACCTGGAAGGCCGGCGCAGCCTACGTCCCGCTGGAGCCGGCCCACCCGGCCGAGCGGGCAGCCTACGTACTGCAGGACACCGGGGCACGGGTGGTCCTGACCCAGCGCGCGTTCGCCGACCGTTTCACAGACCTGGCCGCCGAGGTAGTATGCCTGGACACACTGGACCGGGACGACGCCGTACCCGAGCCCTCGACGCGGACGTCCCAGCCGCCGATCGGTCCGGCCACTCTGGCCTACGTCATCTACACCTCCGGATCGACCGGACGCCCCAAGGGCGTCATGGTTGAGCACGGGCCGCTGGCCAACTTCGTACAGTCGTGCGTGGACCGCTACGCCCTGCTCCCCACCGGCGGCGCGGCCCTCTTCGCCTCCGTCGCCTTCGACGCGGTCGTGCCGAACATCCTCACCCCGCTCGTCCTCGGGCAGCCCCTGCACGTGCTTCCTGAGAGCCTCGACCTGGCCGACCTCGGGACGGCACTCGCCGCGCACGGACCGTACTCCTTCCTCAAGCTCACCCCGTCCCACCTCAACCTGCTCGCCGAGCAGTTGACTCCGGAGCAGGCCGGGACACTGGCGGGCGTAATGGTGGTGGGAGCGGAAGCGTTCCCGGCCCGTACGCTACGTGCCTGGCGGAAGCTGGACCGGCAGTCGGTGGTGCTCAACGAGTACGGGCCGACCGAGGCGACCGTCGCCAACTCCCTCTACACCGCCCTACCCTGCGACGAGGAGCGGGAGGGGACGAGCCTGCTGCCGATCGGCAAGCCGATCGCCAACACGACCATGCATGTCCTGGACGACCGGATGCGGCCCGTGCCGGTCGGCGTCGTTGGCGAGGTCCACATCGGCGGCGGCTGCCTGGCGCGCGGCTACCGCAACATGCCCGCGCAGACGGCCGCACGGTTCCGGCCCGACCCGTTCTCCCGGGTGCCGGGTGCCCGTCTGTACGCGACCGGCGACCTCGGCCGTCTCCTGCCGGACGGTGACGTCGACTTCCTGGGGCGGGCCGACGATCAGATCAAGATCCGCGGCTTCCGCATCGAGCCCGGCGAGATCGAGCACGCGGCGACCCGACACCCGGACGTGATCGACGCCCATGTGGCGGCCGTGCCCACTGCGCACGGCCCGGAACTGGCCGCCTGGGTGGTGCTGCGGGACGGCCACGCCGAGGACTGGCGGGCGAACCTGCGCGCCCACCTGAGCCGTCTGCTGCCCGACCATATGCGCCCGGCCCACCACCTGTCCGTGACCGCCATCCCCCTGACACCACACGGCAAGACCGACCGCAAGGCGCTGCCCGCCCCAGAGCCCACGGCACGCATCGCCTCCCGGCCTCCCACCGGGCCGCGCGAGGAAGCGGTGGCCGCCGTCTGGCGGGACCTGCTGCGCGTGCAGTCGATCGGAGCCGACGACAACCTCTTCGCCCTGGGAGCCTCTTCGCTCATCGCCCTGCACGCCGTAGCCCAGCTGCGCCGCGAACTGGACCTCCGCATCGGGATGCAGGACCTGTTCGCCCGTCCCACCATCGCCGCCCTCGCCCAACTCCCCACCGGATTCGCCGCCGAGAAGGACCGGGCCGCGGCCTCGCCACTGGTGACGCTGCGGCCGGGCACCGGCGGCGTCCCGCTTTTCTGTGTCCATCCCAGCGGCGGCAGCGTCCACTGGTACACCACCCTGGCGGACGTCATGCACCCGGACGAGGGCCTGTTGGCCTTCCACGCCCTGGATCTGCACCGCTCGGCGAACCCGCCCGGCACGGTGACGGCCTTGGCCGAGTCCTACCTCAAGGAGCTCCGGGCCGCCCGGCCCCACGGACCGTACCGGCTGCTCGGCTGGTCCTATAGCGGGATGCTCGTGCTGGAGATGGCCACCAGGCTGCGCGCCGCCGGAGAACGGGTCGAGCCGCTAATCCTGCTGGAGCCCACCCTGCCCGATCCGCACACCGTCCGTGTGCTCACCTCCATCGCCCGCACCAACCGCCAGGCCGCCGCCCTCGTCGACGCCATAGGGAGAGCCGGCGCCCAGAACGACGACACCGGCCCGCTCCGCGCCGAACTGCGCCGCGTACTCACCGAGTCGGACCTGCCGGAGGAAGCCAGGGAGGAGGACTCCGCCGACGTGCTCCGCAACGCGGCCCTGCTGCTAGAGGCGTTCGTGGCGCACCATCCCAAACCCTACGACGGCGACGTGAAACTCCTGGTGACGCCCGAGTGCATGACTGCCGACACCCGTACGCCCTCCCAAGCCTCGGGCGTCTCCTACTCGCGCTACCTGGCTGACTGGCGGCGGCTGGTGCGCGGCTCCCTCAGCGTGCACGAGACACCTGGGGACCACATGACGATGCTCCACGCATCACAGGTCGGCGTCGTCGCGGACGTGCTCTACGGCCGTCGTACGGCCACGGCCCGGTACTGACGTATCCCGCAGCTCTCCGGCCACAGGCCGTTCAGAAAGGTTGGGACACCTTGATGACACCGAGGATCTCCGGCGCTCGCCTCCTGGAGACGCTGGAGCGTCTGGCAGCCTTCGGCGGTCGCCCCGACGGCGGCGTCGACCGTGTGGCGGGCTCCGTCGAGGACCTGCGCGCCCGCGCCTGGCTAGCCGGGCAACTGCGCGCCCGCGGCCTCGTCTCCTGGACCGACGAGACCGGCAACGTCTTCGGCCACACCCCCAATGTCCGCGGTGGCCGGCTGCTGGTTGGGTCACACACGGACACCGTTCCCGCCGGTGGCCGACTGGACGGGGCCTACGGGGTGATGGCCGCTCTGGAGGCGCTGACCACCCTGCACGAACAGGGACATCCTGCCGCCGACTCCCTGGAGATCGTAAGCTTCTGGGACGAGGAGGGCGCCCAGCCGGAGTCCTCGGGTGGCATGGTCGGATCCACCGCGCTGTGCGCCGGCCCGCACCTGGCCGACCTGTCCGCCTTCGTGGAACTGCACATCGAGCAGGGGCCGCGCATGGAACTGGCGGGCCAGGAACTGTGCGTGGTGGACGGCATCGTCGGCGTGGACCGCCATCTCATCCGGGTGGTGGGCGAAGCCAATCACGCGGGCACCACACCCTTCTCGCTACGCAGGGACGCCGGGCGGGTCCTGGCGCGCGCCACGGCCGGCGCTCACGACCTGATGCGGTCGGTCAGCGACACGCTGGTGGGGAACATCGGCTCGCTCACGCTCGACCCGGGAGCCCCCAACGTCATACCGGGAGCGGCCCAGTTGGTGCTCGAACTGCGTTCTCCTGACGAGGACGTCCTCACGCGCTGCGCCGACCTGGTCCTGCAGCATGCGCGGGCTGTCGCCGCCGAGGACGGCTGCACGATCGAGCACTGGATGCTCTCGCACAAACCCGTGGTCGCCTTCGACGAGGGCATACGCACTCTGCTGGAGAAGGTGTGCCGCAGTACCGGACGGCCCGCGGGATCGCTCTACAGTTACGCGGGCCACGACGCCGGCGTCCTGAGCGCGCACGTCCCGACCGCCATGGTGTTCGTGCCCAGCACCAGGGGCGTGAGTCACTCCCCGCACGAGCACACGGACGACCGGCTGCTGACGCAGGGCGCCCAGGTGCTCCTTGAAGCGGTGATCGCCCACCATGACAGTCGCTGATCATCCCGCGGGCCGGGCCGTCGCCCACCTCGCACGGGAGTTCTGGGCCTGGCGCGCCGCCCAGCGTCCGCACTCCCGGGACGACATCCCGCGGCTAGCGAGGCCGGCCGGCTGGACTCCGGACTGGAGCGCGGAGGGCGTGGCCGGACACCTGCGCATGCTGGCCGAGTTCCGCAAGGCCGTGGCGATCCGCACCCCCGGCTCGGCGCCGGTGCCGGTGAGGGTGGACCACCGGTTGATCGCCTCGGCCGTCGCCCGCGCCGGCTGGGAACTGGAGACCCTGCGGCTGTGGCAGCGTCATCCCGGCTTCTACGTGGATCAGGCACTCGGCGCCGTGTACGACCTGCTGCTGCCCCCGCCGCCGTTCGGCCCGGTCCGGGCGGAGGCCGTGCTCCGGCATCTGCGCGACGTGCCCAGGGTGCTGGGCTGGGCCGAGCGCAACACCCGGGACCTGGCCGAGGCGGAGTTCGCCGCTCTCACCGTCCGGGAGCTGGAGGAGATCGAGACGCGCTTGACGCGGGCCGCCCGGGATCTGGCCGCGCACCTCCCCCGGACGGCCCCGCAGCTGCTGTCGGCCGCCGACTCGGCCGCGCATGCCCTGGGCGCCTTCCGGGAGCGCTGGCGCAGGCGGGTCAACGGCCTGCCGCCCCACCAACCCGTGGGCGAACACGCCTTCCAGCGCTATCTGGCCGAGGTCGCCCTGCTGCCGTGGACCGTGGCCGAGGTGCGCGCGCTCGGCCGACGCGAGGACGACCGCGCGACGATGGCGGATCTGGCCGGGAGGCGCCACGGCTCCCCGGCCGCTGAGCCCGCGCTTCCCCCGGACACGGCGACGCAGTGCGCCCGGCACGCGGACGCGGAGAAGCAGATGCGGGCCTTCTACCGCGATCGGGCCCTGCTCGACTTGCCTGCCGACCTGCCCCGTTACCGCACCGCCCCGATGCCGGACTATCTCGCGGAACTGTGCTGGCTCGGCATCACCGACGACCTGACCGGCCCGGCCCGGCTCACCGAGGACGCGGTCAGCTATGTGCCGCCTCCCGGTCCGGATCTCCCCTACTTCGACCGGGCCAACGCGCAGGATCCCCGGCTCGGCATCATCCACGAGGGCGTGCATCACCATCAGTTGGCGATGTCCTGGCGCCATCCCGATCCGGTCCGCCGTCACTTCCACGACTCCGCCGTCAACGAGGGCATCGCCTTCTACCACGAGGAACTGGTGCTGCTGGCGGGCCTCTTCGACGACAGTCCCGTCTCCCGTCGCACCGTGCACAACTTTATGCGTCTGCGCAGCGCCCGGGTGGGGGTCGACATCGGCCTCGCGGTGGGTGACCTGACCGTACCCGAGGCGGCGGAGTCGCTGGTCCGCGAAGTCCCGCTGGACCGCGCGACCGCGCACCATGAGGCCGTCTTCTTCGCTCTGATGCCCGGTCAGGGTCTTTCCTACCAGGTCGGCAAGACGCAGGTGCTGGCCCTTCTGGCGGACGTCCGCCGCGCGTTCGGGGACCGCTTCGACCTGCGGCGCTTCCACAACCATCTATGGCGCAACGGAAATGTGCCGCTGTCGCTGCTGCGATGGGAGTACCTCGGCGACCGGGAGGAGCTGGACCGCGCCGACGCCCTCGTTAGGGCTGCGACTTGAGCACCCGGTACAGCAGTGCCGTGCAGAGCAGGGAGGCCGCCGCCGCCACAGTGATGCCCACCGATGGCCGCGTCAGCTCGGCGACCAGCCCGGTCAGGCCGGTGGCGACCCCCTGGCAGGACATCAGGCCCGAGGTCGCCAGCCCGAAGGCCTGGCCACGCGTGGCGACGGGCACCGTGCTCACGAACGGCCCCTGCAGGCACAGGCTGTAGCCGAACCCGGCGCCGGCCAGCGCAGCCAGAGCGGCGGCGACGACGACGCCGGGCTGCGCGGCGAACAGCAGATACGGGAAACCCAACAGGACGGCCAGCGGCAGCGTCCAGCGGGCGCGCTGACGCCGGGTGGCGAACCGGCCGACCATGACGTCACCGATGAGCATGCCGACCGCCGCGGCGGTGAGCAGTGCTCCGACCGCCTGGGAGCTGCCGATCTCGTCGGCGTAGGAGACCATCAGTGCCTCCGCGCCGACGATCCAGCAGGCCGGCAGGCAGAGGGCCAGCAGCAGGCGGCGCACCCGGACGTCCGCCCACAGTGCCCGGTTGACCGCCCAGGTGGTGGCGAATGCCCGGCCGGGGGTGACGGCGCCCGGCTCCTCCCCCCGAGGGGGCCGGACGCGCAGGCCGATGCGGAGTACCGCGGCGGACAGCAGGGCACCGCCGCAGACCACCCAGAGGGTGCCCATGGGCCCAAGCAGGGCGAGCAGACCGCCGCCGACGGCAAAGCCGGTGATCTGCGCGGCGCCGACGGTGACGTTCATCAGGGACTGGGCCTGCACGAACAAACGGGCACCAAGGAGTTCCGGGAGCAGGGCCGTCTTCATCGCGGCGGGCACCGGGTCGAGCAGGCCGTAGAGCATGGTCAGAGCCAGGACCCCAGGCACCGGCAGCACATCGAGCGCCAGGACCGCCGCTCCGGCCGCGCGGGCCAGGTCCCAGCCGACCATGGTCCACCGAGGCGGCAGCCGGTCCGCGAGCGAGAGCAGGGCGGCGCTGCCCAGGGCCTGCGGCAGCAGTCCCGCCACATAGGCGATGCCGGATAGCAGCGGCGAGCCGCTGCGGCTGTAGACGACCGTCGCCAGGGCGAGGGCCTTCATCACCTCGCCTAGGTTGAGCAGCGCGTGCCCCACCCACAGTGCCCGGAAGTCCCGTACACGGAAGACGTCCCGGTAGCGCGGCGGCCTGGTGTCGTCGTTGATCAGCATGTCGTGTCTCCTGGGACAGGCAATGAGGGCGGCGGCTCCGGGCGACCCCGGGGACAGCACCATGGCCGGGGCGGCCGGAGTCCCCTAGGGTTTCGTCCATGAACGAAAGGCCGACGGGGTGACGTTGCGGATCGAGGTGCGGACGGGGGACCTCGGAACCAGTCGTTTCGCGATCTCTCCGATTACCCAGGTCGTGGCGGCCCTGCTGGTCCTGTCCGGCCGGGTCACGTCCTGGACGGCGCGCCCGTGGGCGGACCGCCACCGGGAGCGCCTGCGTGCGCTGTGCGAGGCCGAGCCGGACGTAGCGACGGTGATGTCCGTCCTGCACGCCCGCGGCTACAACCCGGACTTCATCGCGCCGCCGCCCACGGGCAGCACGTCGACGTTTCCTCAGGACCTGGCCGCGGTGCGCCGGACTCCCGCGGAGCGGGCCCGGCAGGAGGTGGCGCGGGTCTTCGAGGGGCGCGCACTGCCCGCCGGGGTCGCCCGCGTCCTCGACTCCCCCGACCCCGTGGGCCGCTTCGCGGGCGCCCTGGCCCTAGCCTGGGAGGAGTTTGTAGCCCCGGATTGGGACCGGATGCGCGCCGTCCTCCAGCGTGACCTCGCCCACCGTGCCGACCGGCTGATCGCCGAGGGCTGGGACGGGGTGCTCGGCGAGTTGGCACCTACGCTCCGGTGGCGGACCGGGCCGGCCGGGGCCGTGATCGAGGTCTGCGGCATGCCGGACGAGCGCCAGGTTCTGCGCGCGGGCGGCATCCTCTACCTGCCCAACGTGTTCGACGCGCTGTGGGTCTGCCTGGACGAGCCCTGGCGCAACGCCGTGGTCTATCCGGCCGACGGGGCCGCCGCACTGTGGCCGGCGGCTCCCGCACCCCATCCGGCCGCTGCGCATCTGATGCCACTGCTCGGCCGGTCCCGGGCCCTGATCCTCCTCGCGATGGACGGTCCCGTCACCACCACCCAACTCACCCGGGCCCTGGGCATGAGCCTGGGCGCAGTCGGGGACCACCTGGCCGTGCTTCGCAGGTCCGGTGTGGTGGAGGGCACCCGCACGGGCCGCGCCGTCGTCTACCGGCGGACCGCCCTGGGAGACGCGCTGCTCGCAGGGCCCTGCGGCCACTGAGATAGCCGGCGGATTGGCGGCCGATGGGCCGAGGATACGCGGGCGCCGACCATGGGCCGGAACGAGTCTTCACCTGCTAGGAGGCCCGCCCGTGACGTCCACCGTCCCCACCGGTCCCGGTCTCGGCAGCACCGGGACGGCGCAGGTACCGGCTCTGGCCACAGCCGAGCCGTGGCTGTCTCTCAAGCATTCCGTCGGAGAGCTGCGAGCCTTTCAATGCGCGGACGGCTCGGTTGACTTCGAGGGCCGGCCCGACCGAGAGCGCATCGGGCGCCTGCTCGACGACGCTGTGGCCGCGGTGCAGGACCTGGCCGGGCTGCTGCCGCACGACGCGCTGTATCTGCACGCGGTGGCGAAGGACCTGCGCCGCTGGGCCGACGACGGATTCGGGGTGCCCGACTTCCTCGACTCCCTGGCCGCCTTCCGGCCCGCCGCACAGCGCACGGACGGCCTGCCCCATGTCGTGGTGTTCGCCACGCGCCTGATGAACGGCGATCCTGGGTCCTTCTTGGAAGCCTTGGCCGTGCGGGTGGTCTGGCCCCAGTGGCTGGCGGACGTAGAGCGCGCCGGCTACGACAACCCGCTCGTGGTACCACTGGCCTTCGAGGACTTCACCGACGGCTTCGACTCGCACACCGCCGTACTGTTCCCGGAGTCCGTGTCGGTGCGTTCCGCTCCACCTTCGTACGACTGGGGTGCGCTGTTCTGCGACCGCGAGGCCGCCCGGTTCGCCACCGTGGTGTCCGCCGCAGCCAAGACCCTGCGACTCGAGCTTCCGCAGGACGCCCGGGAACTGCTCACGGACCACGAACGCTGCATGCATGCCTTCGCGTTGTGGGACACCCTGCACGACCGAAGCCACAACAAGGGTTCACTCCCCTTCGATCCCTTCCTGGTCCGGCAGCGCTGCCCTCAGTGGATTTACGCCCTGGAGGAACTCCGCTGCGAGCTACGGGCCCATCGCGACGCCCGTCACCTGGAACGGGACGGTGTGCCGCAGGCGCGTGACGCCCAGTTCGCGCTCGTCCTCGACCGGTTGCTTCGTTTTCCCGTCACCGGTGAGCGTGACGGCAACTATGACGCGCTGTGCGGTCAGTTGCTGTTCGCCTACCTGCACCGACATCAGGCGGTCGACTGGTGGGACAACGTGCTGACCATCAACTGGGAGCGCGTGCCGACCGTGCTGGACATGCTGCTCGGCGAACTGGAGTCGCTCTATCGGTCCGGAGTCAACCGCCCGAAGGTCGTGCACTGGGCGGCCGCGTACGACCTCGTGTGCACCTATCTCTCCCCCCACCCCGCCTCGGCCTGGGCCCAGGGTGGTCGCGCCCTGGACCTCACGGAACCGCCCCGGAACCTCGTCGACGACGTACTTCCCGACGAGTTCCCACTCGGCCTCTTCTACGCGATGCTGGCGCGCCGCCTGCGCACCGTGGTCGCGTCGGTCAAGGGGATCACCACGCCGCTGGAGACAGCGCGTGGCTGAGCAGCGGGATCACTTGGAGGATCACTCGATGAGCAGTGAGCACACGACGCACGCCGGCACCGCCACAGCACCACCCGCCACCGACGCATGGAGCACATCGGCGACCGTCCGTCTGCCCCTCGCCACTGCTCGCGGTCTGCGGCTGGTGGCGCAGCGCGAGGGCCACGCCCCGGCCGCAGTGCCCCTCGCAGCCTTCTGGGCCCTGCTGCTGCGATGGAGCGGCCACGAGGAGGTGCAGGTCGACGCGGCGTCCGGGCCGCTGCGCTGCCGCACGGACGAGGACACCACGTTCCGGCAGCTGATCGAACAGGCCAGCCGAGTGACGCACGACGCCGGAGCTTGCTCCGTCACCTACGAGGCGACCGTCCCTCATCCGCTCGCGCCCGAAGCGGCTCCGCAAAAACTGCGGCTCGGTTGTTCCTGGGATGCACAGGAGATGCACTGGACGCTGCAGGGCCGCGCGGGGACGTTCGACGCGACCGAACTCCAGCGATTAGCCGCGCACTTGTCCGTCCTGCTTACCGATGTGCGGGAACGCCCGGAGCGCCGGGTCCAGGAGCTCGACCTGCTCACCGCCGAGGAACGGCGCTCCATCGTCGGCCCGTTCAACGACACGACGCGCTTCTACGACGACTCCCAACTCTTGCACCAACTGGTGGAGGCCCAGGTCAGGCGCACTCCCGACGCCGTCGCCGTGCGCTGCGGCGCCCAGAGCCTGACCTACGGGCACGTGAACGCCCTCGCCAACACCCTCGCACACCGACTGATGAGGCTCGGAGTCACCGTCGGCACGCCCGTCGGCGTGTGTGTGGGGCGGGGCGCCGAGCTCATCTGGTCCTTGCTCGGCGTCCTCAAGGCGGGCGGAGTCCATCTACCACTCGACCCGGACTATCCGGCCGAGCGGCTGCGGTTCATGCTGGAGGACGCCGGAGCAGCTCTGGTCGTCACCCAGGAACGGCAGCTGGGACGGCTTCCCGACGGCGTCACCACGGTCCTCGTCGGCAAGGACGGCGAGGCAACGGGTTTGCCGGACACCGATCCCGCGCCCCGGACCACACCCGACGACCTCGCCTACGTGCTGTACACCTCCGGCTCCACCGGACGGCCCAAGGGAGTACAGCTCACCCACCGTTCGCTGAGCAACCGCCTGCAGGAGATGCGGCGCCAATACGGCTTGACGGAGCGCGATCGCGTGCTGCAGTTCGCCTCCGCGAGCTTCGACGCGGCCGCCGAGCAGATCTTCCCAGCATTGATGTGTGGCGGCAGCCTCGTGCTGCGTGACGCCCCTCACTGGAGCCCTCAGGACGTCCTCGCCACCCTACACACGGCGCGTGTGACCGTCGCTGAGCTGCCCATCGCACTGTGGGAGCAGGTCATCCCCCTCCTGGCCGACGCGGGCACGGGTGAGTGGCTGCGGCTGCTCATCCTGTCCGGCGAACACATCTCGCCGGGTTCCGTGGCCAACTGGTTCGCCGTCACCGATGTGCCCATCCACACTACCTACGCGCCCACCGAGACCACCATCACTGCGACGACGTATGTGCTCGACCGGCCGGGCCCTGTCCTCATCGGCAAGCCCGTGGCCAACACCCAGGTCTGCGTCATGGACCGGGCCGGAGGGCTTGTACCGGTCGGCGTGCCGGGTGAGTTGTGGATCGGGGGCGTAGGGGTTACCCGCGGTTACGGCAACCGGCCCGCGCTCACGGCCGAGCGATTCGTACCCCACCCGTTCGCCAAGGGGGAGCGGATGTACCGTTCCGGGGATCTCGTACGGCAGTTTCCTAACGGCGGCCTGGAGATCCTGGGGCGCATCGACACCCAGGTGAAGCTGCGCGGCCAGCGCGTCGAACTGGGCGAGGTGGAGTCCACACTGGTCGCGCACGCCGAAGTGGCGTCCGCTGTGGCCGCCGTACGGGAGGACACACCAGGGGATAGACGGCTCGTCGCCTACTGCGTCCCGGCCCCCGGACACAGCGTCGAGGCCGGGGCGCTGCGCGAGCACTGCCGCCGTACCCTGCCCGGGTACATGGTGCCGGGCGTCATCGCAGTCCTGGACGCCCTGCCGCTGACCCCCAACGGCAAAGTCGACCGTCGCGCCCTGCCTGCCCCGGATATGGACGCGGATAAGCCGGGCGACGACTTCATGGCGCCGCGCAACGAGGTGGAGCAGGCCATCGCCGAGGTCTGGACGGAGATCCTCGGGGTGCGCCGCGTCGGAGTCCGGGACAACTTCTTCGATCTGGGCGGTCATTCGCTGCTCGCCACGCGCGTCACCAACCGCATCGAGGCGCTGACCGGGATCGCAATCAGCCTCGTCGACCTGTTCCGGGCGCCGACCGTCGAAGCGCTCGGCCGACAGGTCCTTCAGCGCTTCGCCGAGGAGGGGGAGTCCTGACGGACAGACCTTCCCTGCATCCGCCCAGCGCGGATTCGTCGCTCGGGCCGGTCTCTCGTCCCGTCGATGCTGCGGACCGGGCTGGGGATCGTGGGCGGCACGCTGGTCCAGGTCCGTGACCGCACGGTCGGCGCCTCGAGCCGCAACTACCGGTTCTCGGCGAAAGTGCAGGTCATCATCGACGCCGACACACGCCTAATGGTGACCGCAGCCCGTCCGGCTCCGGGCAACAAGGCCGACGCCCATGTCTGGCCCAACTCCGGGCTGCCGGAGCAGTGCCAGGGTGTCACGGTGCTTGGCGACGGCGCCTACATCAACACCGGCCTGCTCGTCCCGCACCGCAAACGACCCGGTCGGCCCCTGCTGGCGGGCGAGGAAGCCGACAACGCGGAGCATCGCGGGGTCCGTGCGCGGGCGAGCATGCGATCGGCCGGTTGAAGCACTACAAGGTCCTTCGTGATTGCCGACAACGCGGCGACGGCCTCCCCCACGCGGTGCAAGCCGTCGCACACATGCACAACCTCGCCCTGGCTGCTTGATCAACAGACCTGTAGTCGGGCTCTGACCTGCAAAATCACGGCATTCTGCAACACGCTTTCAGGCTGTCCCGTAATCGATCTAGAGGTGGTGAGCGGCCTAGCAGCAGTCTTGGTGGCCTGGCCCTTGGGATCAGGGCGCCGTGGCGAGCCCTACCATGCTTTCGTGACGCGCCCCTGGACGGTACGGAGGAGGGCCGATAAGTTTGCTGCGCGGCTCCTGCCAGCATCGAGCCGCGCATTCATACTCACCCTCACCCTCATATTCGCTCTCCTCCGGTGCCGGAGCAGGCGGTAGAGCCTGAGGGCAGCACTGGGCGAATGCCCCCACGGCGGCCCTGCGCCCGTGATAAGAGGCGCCACACGGGTGGGGGCCACCCCCGCCGACGAGGGGTGGCCCCACTGTACTGACGCCTGACTGTACGTCAGTTCATGCCGCGCGTGGGTCAGTGGTGGTGTCCGCCGTCGCGGCGGTGGCCCCAGGAGTAGTCGTCGACGAAGCTGCCGTAGTCGCTGCGCAGGGTGGCGGTGTCGCGGTCGTTGTTCCAGTCGTAGTTGCGGCGGTCCTGGAACACATCGTGGCGGGCGTCGCGGCCTTCGCCGGTGTGGACTCGGACGGTGAAGCGGCCGCCCAGGCGGTAGTGGTGCCCAGTCCGCTGCTGTGAGAGGTCGTCGCCGAGTGCGGCCCGTGGTCTGCGGCACTGCTAGCTAGTTAAGGCTGGATGACGGCGCGTTCGTCTTCTCGAAGTGGGGGTCCCTGCAGGTGGGACTTTTGTGGCCCAAACAGCATGGGGATGAGCATGTCCCGGGAGAAGAGGCGGGTGGCCGGCTTTTCCATGCTCATCACGTCCAGCAGTGCGCCCATGGCGCGCGGGTTGCGCGCGCCAGTTTCCACTGCCTTGTCGACGAAACGGGCCAGGAACCGCTCCAGGGGGGTGGGCGGGGTTTGCGAAGCGCCGGGGTAGAAGGCGTCTTGGCCGACGGCAAGGTCCCAAGCTGCGGCGACGGGCCGACCTGCGGCGCGTTGCAGGTGAAGCGCTGTGCCGCGTGCGGTGACGTCCTTGGAGCGCAGAACGTCGCGGACGGCAATGGCGCCTTGGGCGGCGACGGTGAGGCCGTGACCGTAGACGGGGTTGTATGCGGCGATAGCGTCGCCCATCACTAGGAAGCCATCGGGCCAGCGCTTCATCTTCTCGAAGTAGCGGCGACGGTTGGCGGTGCTTCGGGTGGTGATGACGTCGCTGATGGGCTCGGCCTTATGCAGCAGCCGGCCGATGATGGGATCGCCGAAGCCGAGCGCGAAGGGCACGAAGGCGGCCGGATCGGTGGTGGGTTCGCCCCCGCGGGTACCGGCCAGGGTGACAAGCCATTGGTTGTTCTCGATGGGGAGGATGATCCCGCCTTGGCCGGGGGCCTTGGCGGGATTAGCCTGCACGTTGACGAGTGGGAAGTTGTCGCCAGCCCCGGTCGGGGCTTTGAACAGGCGGGTGGCGTAGGTGACGCCGGCGTTCACTTCTCGTTCGGTGACCTTGGGCAAGCCAAGGCCGGCAAGCCACTGGGCTGCGTGGGAGCCGCGTCCGGAGGCGTCTACCACAAGGTCTGCTGGAAGGACGAAGTCCTGATCTGCTTCGCGTGCGTGCACGCCGGTGACATGTGTGGCGTCGCCTTCCAGGCCCAGTGCGGTGGTTGTCTGGCGGAGGGTGACGCGTTCGTGGTTGAGCACGCGTTCCCGTAGAACGAAGTCGAGCAGGTCACGGGAGCACACGAGGTTGCGATGGTGGGTTGACAGGAAACGGCGGAACCAGACCTCGTTGGGTGCTCGCGAGATCATGTCGCCCATGATGCGGACGAGGCGGGCGCCCTGGGCGACGGCCGCATCGGTGAAACCTGGCAGGAGTTCGTTGAAGGCGTTGACGCCTCCGCTCCACACCAGGTGGGCGTGGCGCGTTTGGGGGACGCCGCGGCGGGGCCCTGGGCCGTCGGGGAGACGGTCACGCTCGATGATGGTGACGTCGGCGAATTCTGTGAGCATGGCTGCGGTGAACAGTCCGGCTGCGCTGGCGCCTATCACGACTGCTGTGGGCCGGCGGGTGGTGCTGCTGTCAGGCATGGGTGTTCGAGCTTTCTGTCGTGGTTACCCGCTGGCGGATACGGTCGAGGGCGCCAGGGCGGTAGAACGCAGTTGAGATGGCGCTGAGATGTTCGGTGATGTGGTTGCTGATCTGCGGCAGCTGGTGGTTGTGGCGTGCTCTGCCGGTGTTGTAGCCGGTGATGGCGTCGCGGACGGCGACCGCGCCGGCGATCGCTCGGGCCTTGGCCTCGGTCTGGCTGTGCGCTGCCTGTGTATATGCCTTGCAGTACAACTCGGTGTCGAGGTAGGGAGCGAGCAGTCGCAGTGCGTCGTGGATGCGTTGCTGGCGCTGCAGGAGGCGAAGGTCGAGAGGGATCCAGAGGCCGAAGCGGGTGGACGCGGCGGCCGGTTCGAATACACGCAAGGCGCGGTGAAGTGGTCGCAGCCGCAGGTATTCGCTCTGGTCGCGAGCCAGGCGCTTCATTGCGGGGCCGGCCTGCGGAATGATGAAGCCGGCGGCCATCAGGGCCGCCTCCGTCAGCGCGAAGGGGGGTGCGGCCTTGGTGCTGAGCCAGTCCCAGTCGGCGCCGCCCCAGCGGGCCGTGATCGCGGTCAGTTTCGCCGCGTCGAACACCAGGCCGCTGGCGAAGCCGATCTGGAGAAGGACGACTCCCGTCTTCAGCCATGGGTTCTCCACCTCGTGGAACCACTTCCACAGCATGTAGACGGCGGTGAGGCAGGAGGCCACGTGCGCGCCAAGGTAGAGCAGGATGTGCTCACGCATCCAGGGTGTGTTGGCGTAGTAGGTGTCCAGGTCGTAGATACGCTCGTGAGGCGCGTCTGCCAGGATGAATGTCACCCACAGCGCGGCGATGATGCCGGCGTAGATCCAGTAGATGCGCCGGATCCTGCGGCGCCTTCGTGGGGAGGGCTCTTCCCTCCACCTCATGATCATGGTCAGGCCGGTGGCGCAGGATGCTGTGAGGAACGAATACGCCCACGGCGCGGCGATGTTGGGGACACCGGTGAGTCTGTTGAGGCGCTCGATGTTGACGGGGATGATCACCACCAGGGCTGAAGTGGCCCAGAACAGCAGGAGGGTGGTGGCCAGCACTTCCGGGTCACGCCAGGCGCGCAGGAAGGTGGGTAGCTTTAACAGCAGCGCGACTGCGAGCAGGACGGTGGGGACCGCGTAGGAGACGTGGAAGGAAAAGGATAAAGTCATGACAGTATGCGGCGGCCGCGGTTGATGAGGGACACGTTGATGCGTCCCTCGACGGTGGACTGGGTGAGGGGGCCTTCCGCGTAGCGGCCTTTCATCCAGGTGCGGGCCTCTCGGCCGAAGAGGAGGCCGAAGGTTTCCGCATCCACTTCGTGATCGTCCGCGGCGGCAGCCCGGGCGGCAACGGTTACGAGGGCGCCACGGGGGACTTCCTGGGAAGCAAGGATCTCTTGCACCGCCCGATGGACGGCTTCGGGCGCTTGGTCAGCGGTCAAGGCTCGGGCCGCAGCCGGCATTCCGGCCACATGATGGCCACAGTCGTGCTGCTCCTCGTGCCACAGCTCGTGCCCGAGGATGACCAGCTGTGCCTCCGGGACCATGTGTTCCTCGACCACGATGATGGAATGGTCGCCGCAGTCGAGCCGCATGCCGGAGACTGGGATATCGGGCGGGAAGGGTCGGAAAATCAGCTGGATCGGCCGCTTGGTACGGGCGGTCATGGCACGGCAGAACCCCTCCATCACCTCCTGCGGTTCGGCAGGGCGCCGAATGGTCCGGGCGGCCTCGCGGCCCAGCGTGGCCAGCAGGGACTTCATGGCCTTGGACGTCACTGGTCGCGGCCTTCCCTGGGAGGCACGACGGAGCGGAGGATCCCTTCGAGGAGGCGCTCCAGCTGCTCGCGGGTAAAGGAGCCATGCATGCGCAAGTCCGTCGCCCGTACTCCGTAACGGTCCATCAGCGCCAGCAGCGGATCGCCGCCCTCGGCGCACTGCAGCTTGTCCACTATGGGAAGCAGAGCACGGTTGAGGGCCTGGTCGGCCGGCTCCGTGAAGAAGGCCTCGCCTCCTTCGACGTTGAAGAACTGCACCAGGCCATGGAGGAGTTCGACGCTGGGCATCTTCTTGCCATCACACACCAGGCGCGCCCAGACTTCGGAGACCCCGAGGCTCTCGGAGATGCGAGAGGCGAGTTCGGACATCCGACCACCGCTGCCCTTGATGTAGGCCTGCGCAAGTGTCCTGATGCGGCTTCGGACACGGTCGTTGACGCTATCGGCGGGCGGCGTCGCCCCTCCGTGCAGTAGGGCAAGGACCGTTGCTTCTGGCAGTGCCGTCTGCTCGGCGAGCTTCTCCGGGTCAATCAGCACGGACTGGTCGAGTCCCTGCTCTTGGATGAGTGTGCGGAGACGCTGCAGCGTCTGAGACAGCGGTGGGGCTGCTTCCACCCTTGTGCTCCAGGAAGGTCGGGGGCCAACGGCAGTTGTGCACATGCCACTTTACGTGCCGATGCCCACACACCCAACGATCGTTAACTTTCCGAAAACCATCGTTGACACGCGGTGATCAGCCGTAGCAGTATCCCAGGGCAGCACAGACGTTCTACCCGATTACCAAAACAGCCTTGCCCGGGTTGGCCCGTGTCGACGCGGTGCTCCTGCATCGCGTCGACTGACAGCTCTTCACACACGGGCCCTGCCCGCACAACCTCCGCCCGGACTTCCCAAAGCCGGACGGAGCCGGCCGAGGATCCGACGCTGCCCCGAGTCCCCCTCTCGGGGAATGCCTCGGGACCTTGGCACGGCCGGCGGTGCCTCGGTGGGGACGGCACCGCCGGCCGTTTGACGGCATCAACAAACCGCTCCAACTCGGGGCCCTCCAACGCCTTGAGACGGGAGGAAACCGACGGGACAGCACCAACCAAACACCGTGAACAGCGCATTCCGGTTCCCCCCGGGGTGCTCTCTGACCAGCTACGCCAGCGGAGATACGGCCATGCCCCGTCCCATACTCGTATTCGGCTCCCCCGGGCCGGCCCCCTACAGCGAGTTCACTCTGACGCGAATTGCCTCCGCGCAACCGCTCCTCTTGCTCGACACGTCAGCACCTTCATGGATGCGGCCGCACCTAGCGGGGCACATAGAAGGCGACCCGACTGACCTGTCGCAGGTGGCTCGCGCAATCCGAAATCACGTGGCACGCCATGATCTGAGCGGAGTCCTCACCTTCCAAAGCCAGTATCTGGGGGCTGCTTCCGGCGTCGCCCGGCTGCTCAGCCTTCCCGCCGCCCCCAGTGAGACGCTCGTGGCCAGCACGGACCGGGTGGTTCTACGACGACTCCTCGAACGACATCACGTCCCTGTGTCTCGATGGTCGCAGGCCGACGATCCAGAGATGGCCGCCTACCAGAGTGACAGACTCGGCTACCCAGTCACCTTCAGGCCGAGGACGGGGACAAGCTTCCAGCCCGTCCAGGTGCGCAGCCGCAGCGAGGTGCCATCCGCATTCGAGCGGATTTCCCTTGCGTCCCTGGCACGCTCTGAACAGGGCTGGGATGGGGGCGTCTTCATAGAGCAGGACACGGAGGAGCCTCGTGTGTCTGCAGAGACTGTTGTCCTGAACGACGACATTCGGATCGCCGCGATCACCCATACCCTGCTCGGACCGCCTCCGGCCCGCCCACCGGTGCGCCACATGGTGCATGCTCACGACCCACTGCTTCACAACCCCGTGCTCAGGCACATTGTCGCGCGTGCCGTCCGCGCCTTGCGCATCACTCATGGCGTCGTCCACATAACCATGAGACTCACCCCTCGGGGCCCGAGAGTCACCGAGGTCGCAGCCCATCTGCCAGATGACCTCATCCCCCTCCTGGTCAAGAAGGCCACAGGCATTGACCTGCCCCAGGTAGCCGCGGAGATCGCTACCGGCAAGACACCGACCCTGGCACCCACATTGCATCGCGCGGCGGCCATCCACTTCGCCTACGCCGATCGCGGCGGACGCATCGAACTACTGCAAGTCCGACAACCCACGAACGACCCGCTAGTGGAGCGTTGCGTACTCACTCAGCAGCCAGGCTCACAGATTCAGCCACTGCCTCTCGCGGGCGTAGAAGACAGACTTGCCCACTGGGTCGTCCTTGGGCCGAACAAGACCAGCTGTCTCGACTCGCTTGACCAGGCAGCGCAGCGCATCCGGATCGCTTTTTCTGACGAGGCGCAGCAGTCTCGTGCGGCTTGAGACGGCGGCCCCTCAAAACCGCGCTAGCCTGCACGTATTCTGGCCGGTGTCCAACTCCTGCTCAGCTAGCGCGTCGTGTAAGTCGGCCTTCAGCACGGGAAGGCTGCGGACCAAGGTTACCCGCAGCGCCGCCAGCTCGGCCGCGGCCTTGGGACGCGGCGTGCTGGTCGAGCGTGAGCAGAAGGGAGCGGCATGAGTGCGCGCGAGGAACGCCCGCTGCTGTTCCTGGACGTGGACGGGCCTCTCCTGCCGTTCGGCGACGGCCCTCTCCTGCCGTTCGGCGACGGCCCTCAGCGCAAGTCGTCAGACACCGCGACAGATTCGCACCTGCCGCGGCTCGACCCGCGCATCGGGCCTCGCCTCGCGGCACTGCCGTGCGAGCTGGTCTGGGCCACCACCTGGGAGGAGGAAAAGAACACCGACATCGCACCGCGGCTCGGCCTGCCGCCCCTGCCGGTCGTGCACTGGCCGGAACCCTCCAACGCTCCGGAACGTGAGGACCAGTGGTACGGGCTCCACTGGAAAACCCGAACCCTGGCGGCATGGGCGGACGGACGCCCGTTCGTCTGGGTAGACGACGAGATCACCGACGCCGATCAGGACTGGGTGTCCACCCACCACCCCACCCCGGCCCTCCTCCACCGCATCGCGTCGTCCCGCGGCCTCACCAACGAAGACTTCACAGTCCTCGATAAGTGGCTGCGAGCCACTTGAGGCTGCCCGCGCTGATCCACAAAAATTGCAATTGCTCTCGACCTGTTCTGGTGCCGGGTCATGTCGAGGGTTTGCGAATACCACACGCTCTGGGCCCGTCGCAGCGCACTTGCCCTCGAAGCACTCCCGCAGCCGTGACCGTCAGGTCCTGGAAAGCATCCATCCGAACCGCGGTCCGGGACTGTTTACCGCGTTCCCCGAGATCCTGACAAAGGCGGCTGCAGAAGGTACTGATCACGCGGAGGTGCGGTGTTCGTGTATGGCGGGTGAGAGCGGGCCGCCTTCGGACCGCTCTGTCTTGACGCCTTTGAGACACGGTTCGAGGGTACGGGGGTCGACGGCTTCTGCGGGTGCGCTCTTGGCATAAAGCCCTTGGGGCTGGCTGTCGCGGTCGTGGGGCAGGAGCCAGAAGACGCGGCGGCGGAAGGTTCCGGAGGCGCGGGAGGGCTTTGCGGTGGTGCCGAGGATGGCGTAGCCGACCATGCGGCCATCGCGGTGGTAAGCGGGCTTGCCCTTGCGGGTGGGCAGGCGGTCCAGGCTCTGGCGGACGTAGTCCAGGGTGTCGATGTCCTCCAGCCACACGATGTCGGTCTCGTGGCTGATCTCGTCCTCGGTGATCAGGGAGCTCATCAGCCGGCTTCCCTTTCCTCGTCGGTGAGCAGTCCGATGCCCGGGTAGTGCTTGCGCTGGTTGGACAGGATCATCTCCTTGGGCGAGGCCAGGCCTACGAGTTCCCGGGTCCGGGCCGCGAACGCCCGGGATGACATCGCCGGTGCTCCTTCATTCTGGCACCAGGTCTTGTAGGCGGCGTAGAGGGCAGTCTGCTCGGCGCGCAGTTCGGAGGCCAAGATGCAGCATTCTTCGTAGAAGCGGCCGGTGTGGTCTTCGGTTTCGGCGTATGCGGTGGTGGCGATGCGGACGCGTTCGGGTCCGGTGAGGTCGCGGTTGCCGGCGAGGTAGCGGCGCGCTCCGTCGATGAGCCAGCCGAGGATGCCGGGGCCTTCCTCGGTGACGAGGATGTCCGCGAGGTTGTCGATCTTGCGATGGTCGGGGACGACGCGCTCGAAGGGGATCAGGCGCATGCGGCGCCAGAAGGCGAAGCCGCCGGTGCCGACCTCGGGACGGTGGTTGCCCAGGAGCCAGAGCTTGTGGGTGGGCTGGAAGCTGAAGAAGTCCTGCCGCATGCGGCGGGCTTTGATGCGGTCGCCGCCGGTGAGGTGCTTGACGCGGGCTTCGTCGAACTTGTCGCCGGGCTTGACCTCGGAGCAGACGATGACACGGCGTCCGTGGAGTTCGGCGAGGTCGGTGGGGTGGCCTTCGTAGGGCTTGGCCATGAGGAAGCCGGGCGGGGCGGCGTCTGCGTAGTCGCCCAGGAGTTTCATCAGCACGTCCAGCAGGACGGACTTGCCGTTCTTGCCCGAGCCGAACAGGAACGGCAGGACCTGGGCGCCGACGTCGCCGGTGACGGAGTAGCCGAGCAGCAGTTGCAGGTAGGCGATCATCTCCCGGCCTTCGGTGTCGTCGCCGAAGGTGTCGGTGAGGAAGCGCTGCCAGCGTGGGGTGGGCGCGGCTTTGGGGCCGACGGTGGTAGAGCGGGAGTGGAAGTCCTTGTTCGGGTCCGGGGCTCTGGTCACTCCGGTCCGCAGGTCGACGATGCCGTCGGGAGTGCACAGGGCGTAGGGGTCGGCGTCCAGGCGGGATGCGTTGAGGACCATGCCCGGGGCGGATTTGGCCTGAGCGAGCATGGCGTTCATGCCGGTGGTCGACAGGGCGCGACGGCGGTGCTTTTGCAGTGCGGTGGTGGTGAACACGCCTCGGGGGTCGTGGGTGGCGATGTTCTCGGCGAGGTCGCCGGCCGCCCACAGGACGGTGTCGTCCTCGTCGATCTGCCAGCGGGTGATGTCCCACCGATACCAGCCGATCCCGGGCACATGCCGGTAGTCACGGGAGTACAGCTTGACGAACAGCTTGGCGTTGCCGCGGTCGGTGAGGGTGTCGGGGAGCAGGCCGTGGGCGGTGGCCTCTCCTGACGCCGCGGCTCGTTCGGGGTGGCCCTGGGGCGGCAGGGGCAGGGACGATCCTTGGGCACGGATCTGGGCGGCGACGGCTTCGGGGTCGAACTCGAAGAGCATGTCAGGGTTGGGCGAAGGCGAGGTCACGGGCGCCTCCCGCTCGCGTGCAGGGGGTTTTTGAGGCCGGCGGTGAGCCCGCTGCGGATGATCTGGTCGATGCGACGGTCCTGGCCCGGGCGGGCTGCAGCCGCGGCGTCCCTCAAGGCCTGCTCGGCTTCGTCCTGTGGGAGGCGGCCGGCCGCGATGAGCCCGCCGATGGTGTAGGCGGCGCGGTTGAGGACGTCGGAGAAACCAGCGCCTTCGGCGACCTGGCCACAGGCCTCGACAGGAGCGAGGACCGCGGCGAGGGTCTGCGAGGTGCGGCCGCGGCCGCCGCCTGCGGAGAGGACTGCCTGCTGTGCTCGGGGCGGGACCTGACGGGGCGCCGGAACGGTCTGGGCCGGGAGGTGGCCGGTGCGCTCGAGTTCCTGGGCGAGCCACTCTGGCAGGGGCGCTGGCTCACGGCTGTCCCCGATGGGGGTGTAGGTACCGCTGTGGGTGGTGGTTCCGGGAGCGATGATGTAACTGCCGTGGGCGCGGATGTCGACCTGCCAGGCCAGTGCGCGGCCCGTGCCGGAGCCGACGGAGGACAGCCAGCGGCGGCTGCCGGTGACTCGGTACCAGACGTGCAGTCCGCCGGAGGGCGTGCGTACCCGCATGGTGGCCTTATCTTCTGCGGGGTTGCGCTGGCCTCGCAGGGCAGCCAAGACGGCAAGAGTGTGGAACCCACTGGCCAAGCCAGTGAGGTCGACATGGTCACCGATCGGGATGCCGGGCAGGATGCGGTCACGGGCTGGCGGCTCGGCGGGGTGCGCATCAATGTCGATGACAACCAGGCCTGCTGGACCGCAGGAGACACCGATCCCCATCTGAGGGTGCGCCCCCCACCACTGCTGGATGAGGTCCTGGTCGAGGGTGGCGGCGTAGAAGCCGTGACACCAGCGGCCTGCGGGCAAACAGGCGCAGCCGGCTGGCGGGTGAGGGTGAGCTCGGCAGTCCCGGCAGTTCGCGGCGGGTGTTTTCTGGCCTGGGGCGAGGGGGTGGACAGGCCAGCCCTGGCGAGCGCACCAGCGGGCTGTGGCGAGAGAGAGCTCAGCGACTGAAGACTTCGAGGCGGGCCGGCGTGAGTCGCTGGGGGAAAGCCCCAGGTCAGCAGACACATGCACCCCCTATCAGCGACTGAAGCGACTCAACGATGGACACAGCCTAGCGAACGGAACCGGTGGGAAAGGTGAGCACATGCCACTAAGGAGTAACTCCGTGTCGGCAGTGCGGTAGGTGATGGGCGAGCAGCGACTGAACCTGCAAGGCAGCGACCGGAGCCCGTCAGTCGCTGTCCCGATGACTCGAGCAAATGCGCAGGTCAAGCCAGGTAGGAGCGACGGAACAGCGACTGAAGCGACTCAAGGCTTCTATATATGACACACACGCACACACAGGAACGGTCTCATATACCCGAACTTCAGTCGCTTCGGTCGCTGATGAACCTTCGATGGCCGATCACACCCCCTCTGACCTGCGCTTTTAGTCCTTTCCAAACCAGCGACCGAAACTCCCCCGGTCGCTGGCCGTTCAGTCGCTGCCGCCCGCCCACACGATGAGGTGCATCACCGTCAGACATCGAAAATGTGCACGTAGCAGGGTGATTGGACAGGAATCGACCTGGTAAGGACTCCCAGCGACTGAAGCGACTGAGCCACGCGCATTCCTTCTCTTCGATCCATGTCTGCTCGACCGGGCTGACCGCCGTCACTCGTCCCGCTGGCGCGCGTATGGTGCTCGCCGTCTGAACCGACTTGCCGTGATGCAGATCCGGGCGGGAGGCGAACAGCCACATAAGCAGGAGCGCTACTGGTCCTTGCGGTCCGTGGCGGAGGCGAAGCCCAGCCATGTGTGGTGGTTGCCCCTCCAGCACCAGCCGACCTTCGGGGCGTTGCGCCGCTTGTGACCGTCGCGCCTGGTGCCGTTGCTGATCCAGATCGCCGGGGTGCGGGCGTCCAGGGCGCAGTCGGCCTTGCGCAGTCGGGACTCGATGGTCATGAAACACCGGTTCCGTTCGAGGACCGCCGGCTGCTGGAGCACCCAGTGGATGCCTTCGGTGGGCGGCAGCGGGGTGCGGTCCTCCTGGGTGAGCGCGGGCAGTGCGTCGGGGCTCCAGTTGGCCAGGTGGTCGCCGCGGTGCTGCAGGAGGACGGCCAGTCTCGAGGAAGGGGATGTGGGCGAGGCCTTCGATCGCAGCATCCAGAGCGGCTTGATCCTCAGCTTCGGGTAGCGCCTGGTACCTCACACAATGCAGACCGAAGAGTGCGTTCCTGACCTTTGGCTGTGGCATGTATGCAGGCGTTGATTGTCTCAGTGAGGACGGTCAGGTTCTGCTCTTCGAGCCGAACCCGTATAGCGGCGGATCGTGGGATGAGTGTTGGTTCCTCGACTCCGCCAGCCTCGCAGCGTGGCTGGAGACATGGCTCGCGGGGACGGGCTGGTTTGAGGAGGACGCCATCGACGGGGGCGACGTGGTCGAGCCTCAGCCATGGGAGCAGGCCGCGGGTCGGCTATCGTCTGGCGCTTAGCGAAACGGCAACGCTTCGTCCCGCCGTCGCCTCGGGCATGCTCACGGCTCCCTTCGGACCCGGCCGTCGTCGCGGTGAAGTCGACCGTTCCGGTCGGCACCGCACCCCGCGTCGGCGATCCTCCACGAGTTCGCACCCGTCGGCGACCGTATCGAGGTCGCCTGGAGCCCGGAGTTCTTGCGCGAGTCGTTCGCTGTCGAGGACACTCTCCGCCCCGACCGGCTCGTCGGCGGCGGTCGTCGCCGCCCTCGCCGACGCCGTGTTCACCGCCGGCGCCGCCCGCTTCCAAGGTCCCGGCCTGCTGGAAGTCTCCGGCACCGGCACCGGACCCGACGCCCTGCGCAAGGCGGCCACCCGGATGGGCACCCCCTACTCCTACGGAGGCGGCGGACCACTGGACCCGAGCACCGGCTTCTGCGACGGCCTCAACGGCTACCAGAACGGCACCTGCCCCGCCTCCTCCACCGTCGGCTTCGACTGCAGCAGCCTCGTCCAGTACGCGTTCTGGCCCAAAATGAAGCTGCCGCGCACGGCGGCCGCCCAGTACGGCGCCACCAGCGACCGAGCCGTCTCCCGCCAGGACCTCAAGCCAGGCGACCTGCTGTTCTGGTCCCACGGCGGCTCCGCCACGTCGCCATCTACGCCGGCGACGGCAACGTCCTGCACGCACCCCGCACCGGCCGCCACGTCGAAGTCGCCCCCCTCACCAGCGCCATGCCCGACGGCGACTACTACGGCGCCACCCGCCCCTGAACTCATCCAGGCCCGCTCCAGCGATCGGCCTGCGAGCGGGCCTCCCGAGCAAGGAGCTGCAGCTCCCTGTTGCCGGGATAGTCCTCGAGAGCCGCGAAAACCAGTACAGCCGGACCCCACGTCACGGCCCCCAAGTGAATCAAGCGCAGAACCCGGTTCCAGGCGTGAGCCGCGAGAGCGCGCTCCAACGTCTGCCGGTGAGTTCGCGGAAAGTCCACACGGTCCAGCAGCGCGTGGATGCTGTTGTCGACGAGGTAGAGCTGCGCCATGATCTTGGAAATCTCATCGGCTCTTTCGCTGAGGAGATCTGGGTGGTCGATGTCGAACCCAGCACGGTCCCGCAACGCTTCTAGAGCGCTGTCCCGTCGTGTGCCGGGACTGGCCTGCTCCTCCTTTCGCCCCTTGCGCACTTCCGCCAGATAGCTCCAGCGGTCTCGCCACGGCTGCAGGGCAGGAGCACGGAGATCGGGCGGAAGACACTCCTCGCCGAACTCGTTCCAGGACAGAAGCGTGCGGACAAGCCACATCAAGCGGTCAATCCCCACAAACCGCCCATTGAACGCGGCGCTCTGAGTCGCCGGAGGCAAGGCGGCCTCCGCGCCGAAGATCTCGACTGCCCTCTTGGCGATCCGGTTGTAGGAGGGATTGCCGCGCTGCGCCCTCAGTCTCCTCAGAGCCAGGCCCTGCGCCTGCAGCGTCTCCTCATAGGTGGACCCAGAAGCACCCGTTTGCAAGAAAACCCTCTTCCACTCACCACGCCACCGACGACTCATGTGCGCGGGTCATGTGACGGAACAGCACTGAACGCCGCCGAAGTCCACCGAACAACCCTGAACGCTACCGAAAACGTCGACGTTTCGGCCGCCTTTACCGACTTACGGGTAGCACCGAGACTGTTCACTCTGCTCGGGATTCAGCTCAACCTGAGCGCACCGTCGAGGCATGACGACTGACAACAACCAGGACCACCGCACTCAACCCTCTGAGGCGCCGTTCCTCACCCTCCACACGGCCGTTGTGCTGCTGACGGCCGCTGCCATCGGAGGCTGCATCGGCGTTTTGACGCTGTTCACGCATGTGCCGCTGGCCGCAGCAGTGATCGCAGGCCTCACAGCCACGGGGGCAAGCATCCCGGTCCTGCGATCCCTCATCCGATGACCTCTGCCGCTGGGCCGGCTGAGTTGCGCGCTGCACTAGCCAGAAACGCTGTGTGCCGCAGAGCCACAGGGCTGCGGCACACGGATGGTGCGCTACTTCGTCCCTTTCGGCTACCGGGTGCGTCCACGCGTCGACGCGGTTCCGGTCTGCCGGTGTGCGGCGACGCCGGTCTCAGCCGATGCTGTGTTCTTCGCCGCCGCCTGCGTAGGGCCCACGGTCGCCGACTGCGCGCGGGCCGCCGCCACCACCGGCGGTCTCGTCATCGATGCCTCGCCCGCCGGGCGCTGCAGCACGTCGTTCACCGACCCCACCAAGCGGTCCGCGAGCCCGCTCGCTGGTCGCTGACTCCAGGGCTCGTTGACCAGCCTGCTCAGGTGGGCCTGGACCGGCTTTCCTTCGCTCTCCATCTTGGCCATGCGGGCGGCCAGCAGTGGCCAGTGCTTGGAGTTCAGGATCAGGCTTGCCTCGCGGCCGTGGGACGGCAGAGCTTCCTGCACCCAGCGCACGTACCGCTGGTGCTCTTGCGGTGAGATCGCCAGCTGCCTCATCGCGCGCTCACGACTCGAAAGGTCCAGATCCCTCGGGATGTCCAGGCCGACCGTCAGCGGCCCGTAGGTCCGCAGCGCCTCCCGGCTGCTCGTGGCCGACGACGCCGCCAGCGATGTCAGTACGGCCTCTTCCACGCGCACGGCCGGAGGTGCGACAGCGGCCAGCAACTGCCGCACATCGCCCCCCCGCTCATCCAGCTTGGTGAGCGTCTCAGCGATCTGCGGCCACTGGGGAGAGGTCAGGATCGCCTCCCGGACCGGTCCCGCCGACAGCGTCTCTCGCAGCACCGGCTCCCACTCCGCCTGCCGACTCTGAGCGGCCTTGGCCAGCTCCGCCTCGTGCACAGTGGCCGCCACTTCACCCATCTGCGGGAGGACGACAGACAGGTCGACGCCCGCCTGCTGCAGGGCCAGCAGCTGCTGCGCCATCTGCGGCCAGTCCGCCCCCTGCATCAGCGCCGCCGCCAGATGCGGCGGGAGCTGATCCTGCACCCTTTTGCCCGCCTCGCGGGTCGCCTCGGCCTCCGGAGGAAGGGGCTGCTCGCTCCCCTTCATCTGGCGCTGGTGATGGCGCCGGATCGCGTCAGCGATGGTCGCCATCAGTCGAAATGCCATCGCGGAGGGTCTGTAGCGCCTCAGCTGCCGCTTCCGCGAACGGATCCCCCGGCATGGAAGGTGTCGCCATGTCTGTTCTCCCCTCGTTTTATCGGGCCCGCTTCGGACCCTTCTTCGGCTCATCGCCGGTCGCCCGCCGCGGGGGGCCTCTATGTCTTTCGTCAAGCGAGGCGTGGGGTTCTGGGTTCGTAGAAGGTGCCGTCGCGGAGGATCGCGAACAGCACGTTGATCCGTTGGCGGGCCAGGCGGAGAAGTGCCTGGGTGTGGGTCTTCCCTCGGGCCCGGCATTTGTCGTAGTAGGTGCGGGAGGCGGGATCGTGCAGCGCGGCGAACGCCGACAGGAACATCGCGCGTTTCAGTTGCCGGTTGCCTCCCCGTGGCGCGTGTTCGCCGTGGATCGAGGTCCCCGATGACTTGGTCGTCGGGGCGAGGCCGGCGTAAGAGGCCAGGTGGGCAGCGGTAGGGAAGCTGGTGCCGTCGCCGACGGTGACCAGCAAGGTGGCGGCGGTCCTGACCGTGACCCCTGGAATCGAGGTCAGGACCGCGGAAAGAGGGTGAGCCTCCAGCAGCTGTCCGATCTGCGCTTCCAGGGCTCGTCGCTGTTCGTGGACGGCCGCGAGCGAACGGGCCAGGGACGGGATCACCAGGTCGAGGGTGCCGGTGCCCGGGACCACGACGGTCTGCTCGTCGAGTGCATCGAACATCTCGTCGATCAGCGGGCACGGGCTGACCCCGGCCGGGAAGAAGGTCTCAGCGTCTCCAACGGCGCCTCCCAGGCCCGGTGACACCATCCCCCAGGTCATCCGATCGACAGGGGGGAACAGTCATGCCGGGCCCGGAGGCCAGCGGTCCTCTTGCAGGACCGCGCAAAACATAACGGGGGGTGAACACCTTCCGCTTCGCCCTCGTGAGGGCCTCCAGGAACTTGCCCCGGCCCGGGGACGGCCGCTGCTGCTCGTGCTCGCTCATACCTCCTAGGGATCACGGATCACTTGTGGATAGATTCCAGGCACCAGCGCAGGTGGGGGTGCTGTCGCGACGCCCGTCCGTACGGTGGGACACGTGACGACGTCCTCCGCCATCGCGCACCTGTGGTCCCGGCGGCAGGCGCCCGACGGCTGGAGGTACGAGGTCGGGCTCTCGGCCTACCGCAACGGCCCCGGCGACACGGTGGAACCTGCCGAGTACCGGGTCTGGGTGCGCGCCCCTGACCACGTGCGGCCGGTGGACGGTGTCTCGTACGACGACGTTCCGACCGAGCGCCTGGAGAAGCCGTCGACGGTGCGCGAGCTGCTGGGGCCGCGCCGGCCTTCCGGGGTCCTGCAGAAGCTGACCGACGGCCGCGGTCCCGGTCAGGGCATCATCCACGCCGTCGACTGCGAGGAAGCACCCACTGGGGCGCCGCCGCTCACCCTGGAGAAGGCGCTGGACGCGGCGGAGCACCCCGGCACGCGGCTGTGCTCGCTGTGCAGTGCGGCGGCAGAACTCGATCCCGTACTCGAGGAGTCCGAACATGGCTTCGACGGTCCGGAAACGGAGGCAGGGAACCCTCGTGATCGTCACACTGGCGGGATGAGCTTGTTGCACGCCGACGCCTACGACCCCGACGACATGATGGTGCATCCTCGCCATCAGGCGATGCAGCCGGTTCTGGCTCAGCTCATTCAGCAGCTCCGCGACTGCGAGACGGTCCAGGCCAGGGTCGATTTCCAACGGGACCTGCTCAACCGTCTGCTAGAGATCGAGAAGGACCGTGCGGGGTTCAAGCGTGCCGCCAAGCGGATGCGCAGCGGCAAGGGACCGCACCAGGAGGCGCCGGAGCCTCAGTCGGGCCGTGACCTCGCCGACGTGGCGACCTGGCGGTTCGAGCAGGACGTGTGCGACCGGCTGGCCCGCCAGCTGCGCTCGGTAGGTGACGCGCTGGCCTGGCGCGTCTTCGGCTTCCACCGCCCGTTCATCCTCGCTCTGTGCCGCAACCAGTCGCCCGGCCTGATGCACGGCAAGGCAGGGCTGCAGGCGGAACGCGAACATGTCGAGAGGGCCTTCAAGGAGGACGGTGCTTTCGCGCTCCTGCACGACCTGACCAACTGCCTGCGCATCGGCGACATCACGGTCTGGGACGGTGAGCACCCACCCCGCACGGAAGAGATCAAGACCAACCCGAACAACACCAGGAGCGCTCAGCTACGGCGGATCAACCAGGCCCGCGCGGCGGTGCTGGAAGGCGGACCACTGCCCGGGGACAACGCCTCAGAGCTCCTCTACGACCTGAACCTGCCGCTGCGCACGCACCTGGACGTGCTGTGCGATGCGCTCGAGCGGGCCGCGAACGAGGGCATCTACGCCACCGACGTTCCTGGTAGCCGGGCCCTGTTCGTCATCGACCAGTACGGATGTTCCCAGCAAGGACTGTCCTCCAAGCAGTTCAACGAACGTCTTCAGCAGACAGTCGACACCGCCCTGCAACGGGCCGCGATCGCGGTCGGACGCGAGGACCACAACATCCACGCCACTAGTCTCGACAGCACGGCCCGCGACCCGCTGCGGGTGCCGTGGGCGAACTACCCGCTGCATCCGGTGGCCTGCGCCCGTCTGATCGGCGACTACGCCGTGGCGACCGTGGAGACCTCCGGTCCCGTACTGACCCGCCTGCTCCAGGCCACCGGTCTTGACGCCCGCTGGGTCCGCCCGCCCGACAAAGTGGATCTCCAGCAGGGCGAGGTCATCATGGAGATCCACCAGCAGGAACGCCTGCGGTCGGTGGCACTGCCGGGCGGTCTGACGATGACACCGGGATGGATACTGCAGATGCGCCGCTCCGAGCTGGACCGCTATCTGATGGAGCTCCTGCAACCAGGCACGTGGGCCGCGGGCATCAAGCACGTCCTCGCCGCCCGTCAGGCCGGGCAGCCGTGGCCGCACTACCGCAACGAGCACGAGATCTGGGTCTAGGTGGCGCGCTCCACCACGCACTGCTCGATCCAGCGGGCCAGGACGCTCAGGGTCGCCAGGTGCTCCAGCGCCTCCTGTTCGGTCCAGGTCACCGCATCCTCGTGAGCGGCGACGTTGCGCAGGGCGAGGAAGGCGCCGGCCGCGAGGTACTTGGCGCCGTCCTGGCGGGCACGCCACGTAGGCGTGTTGCGGTCGCCGTCGAACCGCAGGCGCGGTTTCCCTGCCACAGGGTCCTTCATGTCGAAGGCCTGCATGCACAAGTCCGTCTCGCCGATGTCGTGACGCCCCAGCTTCTGCTGGAGCCGGCGGTTGACGGTGCGGGCAGCAGCCAGGACGGCGTCCTGCCGGGCCTCTGCGCCCCACAGCGGGGCCGCCGGCTCCCACACCCAGGGGTGGAACTGGTCGGCAGGCAGCGTGGGGGCATCCGGTACGAGACGGGCGGCCCATTCATCCATGTCGGCCAAAATGCCCAGGCCCCGGTGAACCTCGTTGCGGGCCATGACATCGCCCGCCATCTGATCCAGGTTGATCTTCTCGGCAAGCTGCGGGTCCAGGAGCCGCAGGATCTGCTTGACCGTGGCCTCTGCGCGGTGCAGCTGCTCATACAGCGCCGGATCACCCACATACTTGCCCGGCATTCGACTGTTCCTGTAGCGCAGGGCCAGGTCGGCAAACTCTTCAAGCTGCTGTCGCATCCAGTCTCGGTCCACGGCCGCATCCTAGGAGCGGGGCCTGACAGTCCCTGATCCGCCGGCTCGGCAAAGCCAGGAACAGCGACAAGGGACGGAGCCCAGAAGTGTGCTCAGGCGCCCCAGTTAGCAGGTTGAGCACTGCAGGCGACACTAGGTGGGCCCCGTGGCGTAGCAGCCGTCGGCGGTGCTGAGCCCTATGGCCCCCTTCGCTACGATCTGTTGATGTCTTGCGTCTTCTGCGGTAGCTCCCCCGTCACCAAGGAACATGTCTTCCCTCAGTGGCTGAACCAGTACCTTCCGCCAGGGCGACAGCAGACTGAACAGGCCCGCTATGGGGCGGGCGCCTACGACGTGACCAGACAGAGCATGGGCCTGGACTTCACGGTCAAGAAGGTCTGCGCCCCGTGCAACAACGGCTGGATGTCGAAGCTTGAAACATCCTCCAAGGACGTCCTCGAACCACTGATCATCCGGCAGGACCTTGATCTCGTCTCCCTCCAGCAGCAACGCCAGATCGCGCTCTGGGCCACAAAGACTGCGATGATGGCCGACCAGGTACAGCAGGAGCCCCTCCTGCCGTCCCATCAGCTCCGGAGGATGCGTACTCACCAGGCGATTCCTCGTGGAACGCGCGTCTGGCTGGGATCCTGCCCCGCACGGAACCCCACCGTCACCAGTCACACCGTGAGGATCGACCTCACAGGCGTATCGACTCCTGATTCTCCCCAGCCGGTCGGGTTCTTCTGCCCTATGAAGATCGGGCATCTGTGCATCTACGTCTATTTCCCGGCCGTGGACGTCGTCATCCAGCACGCGCCTGAGTTCCGTCTCTCCGTCGCACGGATATGGCCCCGCCGCTCCAGCGAACTGCCGTTCCCTCCACCCGTCCAGCCACGGAACGGGGAAGCCTTCGAGGCATTCGCTGACGCGTTTCGCCAGAGCCTCTATCTCTACACACCCGAGCAGGCGGCCGAGCATGGGCTCAAGGAGTCTTGAGATCGGGGCCAGGCCTGGCGACGCCGACTGACATGCTCAGTCACAAGAAGGCGGTTCGGGCCCTTGCTGCGGGGCGATCTACAGGTCGAACTCGAGGTGCTCGATGTCCGTGAAGCGGACCTCTTCCAGGCTTCCGGCGCGGCGGCCGCCGTCCTGGAAGTAGACCTCCTTGAGCGCTTCGGCCGCGATCTCCCGGAGCTGCTGGTCGGTGGCGCCGGCCTCGTGGGCGTCGAAGAGGCGGGCGGCGTAGACGGGCGGGAGGGCGACGGTCAGGTGCCGGATGCGGTCCTGGTCCGTCGACCCGATCGGTGCGGTGTAGCCCATGCGAGCGCGGGCGTCGATGACGATGCCGCCGGTCGTCGCCGCCTTCTGCCGGGCCTTGGCCCGGATCTGCGGCTGCCACCGCTTCTTCACCTCGCGCTCCAGGCGCGCGGCGAGGTCGGGGCGGGGCTTTTTGATCTGGTCCTTCACGTAGCGCTCGACGGTGCGTTGGGAGATCCGCAGCATCTGGGCGACCGCCTTGGTGGTCTTGAGCTGCTTGACCAGGTACCGCATTTGCGCGCCCGCGCTCTTGGGCGCCGGGCGGGTGAATGCCTTCTGCACCGCGGCTTCCAGGCCGTCCCCGAACAGGCTCATCGTCGCCTACTCCTACTCTCCGTTGTCGACGTCGGTGACGGTGCCGTCCTTGATGTACCGGGCGAGGTTGAGCTCCGGTGCGTTGAACCGCTCGCGGACCTCTTCGCCCCACAGCACGGACTGGGTGCCCTCGTGCTTGACCAGGCCGGGGTTGAGACCGAGTTTGAAGCCGCCGGGCAGCGGCTTGCCGTCGCGGTAGGGCAGGAAGTCCAGCGGTGAGGGTCCGTTGGCGGCGTAGACGACGCAGTCGGAGAGGATCGCGACCGGGTACTGCCCGGTGAGCGCCGCGTGCTTGACGATCTTGCGGTGCAGGTTGATCCGCGTGCGGGAGATGACCGCCGCGCGGATGTCCGGCCGCCACGTCGGCCGGGACAGGGCCCGCCACGGCTCGCCCGGCCGCCAGCCCTCACCCCGCGGGCGCTCGCGCAGCTTGCCCAGGCCGCCTTTGACCGTCGCCTTGATTGCCGAGACGACGATCGCCAGCTCCGGGTCGCGCTCCTTGTAGCCGTCCATCGCGGCGAGGAAGTCGGCCGGCTCCATGTCCGCGTAGACACCGAGGTCGGCCATCGTGGCGAGGTAGGCGTCCCGCAGTCGCTGGTACCAGCCGTCCAGGTAGCGGCCGTTCTCGTACCGGACCCACGCCTCGATCGGGCGCACCTCGTAGCCGAGTTCCACCGCGTAGGCGACGGTGGGCGTCGCGTACCAGGCCGGCCCCTCCGGGCGGTCGCCCTTCGGCGTGAACGGGGAGGGCAGCAGGCTGCCGTCCAGCTCCACCCACTCCTTGCCGACCTTCACCTTCGACAGGTCGACGTGGGAAAGGTCGACCAGCCACGAGCCGGGCAGCTTCGGGTCGAACGCGGGGGCCTTGACGTGCGTCGCCTCACCGAGGCCGACGTTCAGACCGTTCGCGCCGGCGGCGAAGGCCATGTTGACGTCGATGCCGACCAGGTGGCGCAGGGTGCACTCGGCATCGGTCATAGGCCGTGCCCAGTCGTACGCCTCTTCGAACAGCTTCTCGCCGGGGCCGCGGACGTGGAAGCGCGGCAGGTCGGCGAGGACCGGGTGGCCGTCGGGGGCCTCGCACGGCGCCGGGTCGACTGGATCCTTGCCCAGCGAGCCGGGATTGTGCTCGGAGTGTCGCTTGCCGTCGGCGTCCGGCTCGGAGGCCCGCGTCGGCGGGTGCAGGGCGGTCATCAGCTCCAGGCCGGTCACGGCGGTGGAGCCGCGCGGGGTCATCACTCGGGACGCGTACACGCCGAGGACGCGGGCGAGTTCGGCCGGTGGGAGCTGCCCGGCCTCGCCCCAGTGCCGGGTGTCCAGGGCGTGCCACGACGGGATGCACAACTGCACGCAGGCCCGCTCTGAGCCGCGGGCCGGGCGGTAGATCCGCGCCCACGGCCCGAAGCCGCGCTTGGTCAGCTTCCACTCCGCACGCGCGAGCTGCTTGATGACCTTGTGGCCCTCCGGGATCCGTCCGGCGTGCTTTTCCTCCTCCGTGAGCGTGACGGGGAGGCCGTAGCGTTCCAGGGCGGCCTCGGTGAGCACGAGCAGCGGGTCGGCGTCCTTGCCCGGCCCGGACAGCTTCGGCTGCCCGAGCTTCGCTTCGCGCAGCGTCCAGTCCACCAGGGCCGGGATGCTCTTGGCGGGGACGTCCAGGACCAGGCCGCCGGTGCAGTACGCCAGCACCTGCCCGTCTTCGACGTCGATGACCGCCAGCGGCCCGTTCTCGAACCGCGGGTCGACGCCGCCCGCCGGGGTGCCAGCCGGGGCCGCTTTCTTCGCGCCCGGTCGGCGTGACGTCGACGTCGGCCTGGTGGTGCGGGCCGGACGGGTTGCGGCGTCCGGAGCAGCGACGGGAGCAGGAGCAGAGGTCTGGGGGTTCTCGGTTGCTGTCATGGCCGGCGCCTCGGAGGCCCGGTCTTTGGAGAGAGTGCCGGCTTTCGTCGGGTCGAAGGCGCCGGTGAACGTGGCGGGCGCCGGGACGGCCGGCTCCTCCGGCGCGGGGTAGAGCTCCGCGAGCTGCTTGAGCAGCCGTGCGTACGCCTCACGCTCCGGGCCGCGCGGCTCGGTCGGCTTCTTCGTCGACTCCCAGCCGGACACCGTGGCCCGCCGCACCTTCAGCGCCGCGGCGACTTCGTCCAGCGTCAGCCCGTGCGCGGTGCGCAGCCGCTTGCGCTCCTCCGCCGACGGCAGCGCAGAGCGGGACGCGACCAGCGCGTCGACCGCATCGAACAACTCGGACATGGAACACCTCCTGACCCACACTCTACCCCGGATACCGTACCAATCGCGTGCATTTACCGTACAAATCACGTACGAAGTGCGTTCACTGGCTTCCAGGGTGGTTCTGACCAGGGAAGGGCTGGAAACCATCGCGTCACGCCAAGTCGTTATGGGGAGAAATGGGCGGTCGCACCGCTCGGGAGGCCAGGGGGGTCACATGGGGTGGAAAGACGCGTTCGGTGACGCGATGCACGAACTGGAGGCGATACACAAACAGCTTGAACGTCTCGACGATCCGACGGTCGGGCTGACAGCACTGCACGGCGACCTCACACAGAGCCGCATGAAGATCCTGGAACAGCTCCAGGCAGGCGTCACCGGATTGCGTGAGGAGAACCGGGAAGTCCGCCGACGCCAGGACCGGATGATCAACGACCTGAACGAGACGCGGGGCGAGCTTCGGCAACTCCTTGACCTTGTCGACGTCCTGCGTCCCTTCGCGCCGCGCGAGGGAACAGACGACGAGCCCGGCGAGGGTACGCAGGCGCATCCCGAGGAGACTGCGCAGCCGCCCCAGGCCGAGGACGGCTACGGCTTCGCCGCCCCTGCCGAGACTCATCCGCCCGTCTCATCCGACACCGACTCCCAGGGGGGAACCATGGAGAGCACCGAGCGCCGGCCGCAGCCTGAGACCGGGAACGACGACCAAGACCTGGCACTGAAGAACGCCATCGAGGCCGCCTACCAGGGCACCGGCACCTCCCCCGGGCAGCCCTCTGCTGCCACGCCGCAGGCCCCCGTCGGCGCGGAGGACCCGCGGATCGCCCACGGTGTCCTGCTGCTGAAGGCCGCCGGTGTGGCCTCCGCCGAACTGATCGCGCACCGCGACACCTGGGAGTGGCTCGCCGCCCTGGCCGTTGACCACAGCCACTTCCGCACCCCGCCCTCTGTCGAGGACATCAAGGAAGGCCGCGTCCAGACCGTCCTGTCCGGGCGCTCCCTCATCGCCCTGCTGATCGAGCTGTGGAACACCCGCTCCACCGCCACCCCGCTGCAGGGCGACTGGGCACTGGCCATGACCACCTACAACCGCATCTCGGCCGAACTCACCGATGTCACCGGACAAGGCGAGACCATCCGCATCGTCCTGGACGACGGTCTCCCCCACTAGGCCGGCGACTGACCAGCACGCACACGACAAGCAGACGACGGCTGCCCGATCGATCCCGGCAGCCGTCGAAAGCCCCTGATCAAAGCTGGAAAGGCCGAGGGCCGCCGGTGGAGACCGGGCGGCCCTCGGCTGAGGTCTAACCCCAGGCGTATGGCCTGCCTCCTTGGGAGGGCTTACCAGGAACACCGGCCAACAGCCCCGCCAGCCCAAGGTGCCGAGAATCGAGGCCGCCCGAGGCTACAACCACAGACCACAAACGCACGGGTCCCCGGCGCGCTGGCACCGGGGACCCGTGGGTTCAGTAGCGGGGACAGGATTTGAACCTGCGACCTCTGGGTTATGAGCCCAGCGAGCTACCGAGCTGCTCCACCCCGCGTCGTGTGCCCGACTCTACGGCATGGCGCGGCGTGGTTGGACCGTGGGATTACGGGTCATGTAGGTTCCGGGTCCGCGCTAGCAATGTCGGTCGATTTTTAGCAGTCGACTAGCGATCTTCCGGTTCGCGTTAGCGATACCTGCGGTCGGCGGTGATCAGCTCCGGGAACAGCCTCTTGGACGCGGTGCAATCCTCCGTCACCTGACCGGCGGCTCGACCAGCATTACGACGCGGTCCGCCTCGACGTCGTACCCGAGGACCGGACGGCTCCCGTCACCGCCCTCGGCATCCATCAGCACCGGCTTGCCCAACCGGCGACCGATCGCGGCGAGGAATCCGCACAGGACATCAAGTGGCTGCTGCCCCTGAATCTCCCGCAGGTCGACGTCGAAGTCGATCTCCTCTGCTGCGTAGAACCGAAAGATCGCCAACATGTCTTGCACCGGCCGAACCTCCAGATGAGGCTGCTCGGCGTCGGCCGAGCGCGACAGCACGGCCCTTGCCGGAGGCAGCGGCAGCGCTGTCGCGCCCTCGCGGTACTGAAACGCCCAGCCCCGCTCCACCACGAGGTCGAGAACCGCCTGCCAGTCCCTCTCCGAGGCGTTGGGCACCCACCCGTCCGGCAGCGACCCCATCACCTCGGGGTCGAAGAACCATCTAACGTCGTCCCACAGCAGTTCAACCACCGCCCAATCCTGCCTCCCCAGTGCACCCTGACCCACGGTTTCCATGTCCGCTGAGGGCTCGGCACCCGCAGCGGCCGAGGCAGCCCAAAGCCGTTCGACAGCCCATCGCCGCAGATGGCAGGCTCCCACCATATGGAGCTACTCGACGTCCTGACGGAACTTGCCCGGTCGGGGCAGCTGGGCCCGGTCGCGAACGGCGCCGCCTGGGGCGCGGTTACCGAGGCGCTCGGCGAGCCCTTTGAGGTGGTCATCGGGAAGCGCCGGTCATGGCCGCGTCTGTTCGCCTACGGCGACCTTGAGCTGAGCGTCTGCCGCTGCCAGAAGATCATCCTGATCTGCCTCCAGACCTGGCGAGATACCGTTGAACTCCCCGCGGGGCTGGTCGAGAAGCGGGCGTTCACCGGCCACCCCAAGTACGCCGAAGTAATCGAAGCTCTAGGCCGCGTCGGTTGCGCCTGGCAGCCATACACGTCCCTGACCTTCGACAACCAGTGCGCCATCCAGGCCACCCCCTCCGGCGTCGTCTTCGTCTTCGAAATCCCGGAAGGGGAAGACCCCGTCCTCAACGTCGCTGGCCCCCAGCCGCACCACCACGACTGTGCGGCCGCCACCCGCACCAGTGGGATGCCAGGATGTCCGGGTGGTCAGCGCTGAAGAGTGGATTCGAATCCGTCGCGGCCTGCGGCTCGGGCAAAGGTTCCGAGGGACGGTGACGGCAGTCCCGAGGCCGGGTGCGATCGGGATCTTCGTCGACATCGGTCTTCCGGTCGGAGGGTTCGTCGATGTTCTGCTTCTGCCGACGGTCGAAGAACGCTGGCCAGGGAAAGGAACCGAGGCCGAATTCGAGGTCTGGTGGGCCGATCAGCGACAGCAAGTGCGACTCAAGCCAGCTGACCCGCAGTTCCTGCGTGACGACTTCGCCCACTGGCAGGCGGATTGGCGGCCCGGCTGGCCAGAAGACCTGCCGGTGGACAAGGCATGGGTCGATGCGGCGGCGACGTATCTACGGGGAACTGGCGTGATCGAGGAGACACTGCGCTCAGCAGGCTGGCGGCCGGGACGGCACCTCTCGACGGACCACTGGCGCAAGACGCTCGAGAAGACCGGCCTGGTCCGCATGCACGATGCCGCTAAAGCCTTCCTGGCGGAGTTCGGTGGCCTAGATGTCCAGATCAGCGGCCCCGGGATCACCTGCGCCAAGACCCCCTTCAACTTCGATCCGGACACCCTGATCGGCGAGGAAGACCGCTTCGCCGACTGGAGTCACACCATCGGGCGCGCCATCTTCCCCCTCGGCGAACTCGATGAGGGCAGATTCTTCCCCGGCATCGACCAGAACAGTGAGATCTACCTGGTCGAGACCTGGCTGGCTACGTTCGGCGATGCCCAGGACGCGCTCGAGAAGCTCATCCTGGGCATCGCCCCAGAGCGGATCGAGACTGCTGACTGAACAGCCCCAGCCGGACCGGGCTCCACTCCGACGATGCTCCGGCACTCTGTAAGTCGGGACGGCTCCGGGCGGTCACCGTACGTCATCACAGAGACGTACGGCGACCGCCGATGACGTACGCGAGAAACACGGCCGGGCTCGCGCGCGTAGTCGCCGGTCTGCCTCTCTCAGCTAGGAGGCATGTAACAGCTCCGCGTCCATGTGCGGTTTCTGCCAACCCGCTCCTTCAACTCGTCCGGCATCAAGACCTCTCCCTGGGCATCCCTCTCAACCGGCTCGTCGGTCGGGACGAAGCGATGCCCCCATGTCTCTCTGTCGAACGGGGGGTGCTGGTGCTCCTTCCACGTGTGAAGCTGCCACCACTGCTCACCCGGGCACATGTGCCCGCCTCCAACAGCCATGGAGACGACGAGCCTAGGCACCACCCACCCCGGGGCGTAGATGGCCCAAGGAAGGGCGAGCAGCCCGAGCGCTACTCGAAGCCGACGCCCCGCGAGCCCAGTGCGCGCCGCCCGGGCCGCTGTTCGGCCACCTGCGGCTGCTGTTCCCTCTCGTGGGCGGCCGCCACCCCGCCGGCCGCCCACGGTCCGACCGGTCACAGCTTCAGGAACGCCATCAGGGCCACGAAGACAGCCGCGG
>NZ_JBFAMH010000032.1:0-76921 GCF_040656475.1 Streptomyces sp. NPDC049915 | reverse complement strand
GGACCCGGTCTGGTTGCTCCGTGAGCCAGCTTCGGAAGTCGCTCTCGTCGTACTTGCCGACCGCCCGGTAGACCACGACCGGCAGGTCGAGCTCTCCGAAGTGCCGGGCGAGGTACTCCGCGGGGTCCATCGTCGGCGTGAACGGGAACGGCCGCTCGGCCGGGTTCCGGTCGCTCTCGTCGTCGATGTCGTAGAGCACGAGCCCGTCGGGCTCCAGGCCGTCGAGCCGCTTGCGGGTGATGTCGGCGATCTCCTGAGCCCGATCGGGGGTGGTCGTCTGCCTGGGCGGCGTCACCGCGAAGAACAGAAACTCACCTGCGCGGTCACAGATGCGCTGCTGAAGGTCCACGGCAGCGACCCTAACCGGTCCGCTCGTTCCGTCGTGCTCCGAACGCAGCCGTAACGCCTTGCTACTGACAGTTCCCCGACACCGTGACTACGTCCCCGCGAGTGCGCCGGGCGTCGCCGGGGACGAGCAAGCTGGTGAGTTCGGCAATCGCCTCGGGCGACGGTTTGAAGTAGCGGCGGACGTTCTCCGGCTTCTTGTGCCGGGACTTCGCCATCAGCATCAGCAGCGAGGCGCCCTGTTCACCGAGATGGGTCAGGGCGGAGATACGGAACTCGTGCAGGTCCCAGCCCGTGCCCGGTCCGCGCACGGCGGTGTGCTCATCGAGCAGAGCGCGGGCCTGCCCGTACGACCAGCCGGCCAGTCCGGTGTCCGGGCAAACGTCACGGGGGCTGACGACTTTGCCCGGCCCCAGGCGGCGGTGGGTGACGAATACCGGGCCGTGGGTGCGGCCTTTCAGCAGACGGGGCAGGAGCCGGGCGGTGACGGCGTCCCAGTACACGGGCTCCAGCACGTAGTCCTCGCGCGCCTGGCCGCGGCGGCGGGCCTTGGTCCGAGCGCCCTTCGCCTTGACCGGGCAGCGGCGCGCGGCGAGGTCCAGGTCCTCGATGTTCACGCCGAGGATCTCCTCGGCCCGCCCGGCGGTTTCGTAGAGCATCCGCCACAGCGTCTTCTCCCGCAGGTGTACCTCGCGCCGTGCGATCAGCCGGTCGACCGCCATCTTCGAGCGGGCTGGGATGTGGGAGTCCGGCACCGCCAGCCGCTTCGCCCAGGCCGGGACCATTGTGGGTTTTGCCGCGGGTTCTTTGCCGGTCGTAGTAGGTGCGGGAGGCCGGGTCGGCGTTCATGCAGGCGAAGGCGGAGAGGAACATGGCACGTTTGAGCTGCCGGTTTCCGCCTCGTGGTGCGTGTTCGCCGTGGATCGAGGTCCCCGACGAGCTGGTCGTGGGGGCGAGGCCGGCGTAGGAGGCGAGGTGGGCTGCGGTGGGGAAGCCGCTTCCGTCGCCGACGGTGACCAGCAGGACGGCGGCGGTCCTGACCCCGACTCCCGGCATCGAGACATCCGATCGGTCTATGGCGTCAAGCCGGGACTGGTAGTGGGGGTGGAAAGGCCGTGTTCTCGTCGTAGTTCTGGCGTGTGATGAGACAGTGGTGGAGCTGGCCGAGGAGCCGGTTGAAGAGGTTGCGCAAGGCGGCTGTATGCCGGTCCCCGATACTTCGGCGGCGGTCGTAGTGGCCGCGAGCTCCGCAAGATCCGGACAGTGCGGCGAAGGACCAGACGTAGCCGACTGCGGCCAGTCTCTGGTTCTTCACCTTGCGGTGGTGGACGATCAAGCTTTTGCCGGAGGCTCTGGTGATGGGCGCTGAGCCTGCGTATGCCTTGAGCGCCCGGCCGTCGGCGAACCGGGAGCGGTCGTCGCCGATCTCGGCCAAGATGCGGGCTCCGGTGAGTTCACCCAGGCCCGGAAAGCTGGTGATGATCTCAGCGTCCTCGTGTTCGGTGAACCTCTCGGCGCATGCGGCTGCGAGGTCATCGGCCGCCTGGGCGGCGGCATCGAGTTGCAGGACGAGTGCCCTGACCTGGTGGCCGAGGGCTTCCTCGACGCGCGGGAGCTGACGCATGTGCGGCTGGCGCAGGACACCGACGAGGTGCTCGGCCCGGGGCTCGATGCGGCGCTGGCGGCCGGCCTTGCGCAGAAGAGACCGGAGCCGGGCCTTGCTCAGCGCGGCAGCCGCGGCAGGAGTGGGAGCTGCGGCGAGGACAGCGCGGGCCTCCGGGTGGGCCAGGCCTACGTTCTTGACCTGGAAGGCGGCCAGGGCGGCCGGGAAGAACTCGCGCAGCAAGGATCGGAGTTGGTTGGCCAGCTGCTGGCGGTTCCAGACCGCATCTTGCTGGGCCCGGGCCAGGACAGCGAGTGCCTGGATGAGTTCGGAGTCGGCTGGCAGGGGACGGTGATGGTCCGCGTCCGTGCGCAGGACGTTCGCCAAGGCGAGGGCGTCCGCGTGGTCCGACTTGGCCCGCGCGACCGAACGTCGCTCACGATAGCGAGCGACCGCCATGGGGTTGATGGCATAAACAGGGCGGCCGGTGGCTCGCAGGCAGGCCACCAGCAGACCGCGGGAGGTCTCGATCGCGACGGGGATCGGATCCCCAGGCTCGTCGTCCCCGGCCTCGGCGAGAAGTTGCTGCAGGGCCTCCAGCCCGGCAAGGTCGTCGCTGATCCGTTGCTTGGCGACCAGGTCGCCTCGCTCATTGACCAAGGCGACGTCGTGGTGGTCCTCCGCCCAGTCGATGCCGCAGAAGATCTTCAATCAGGCCCTCCTCGAACGCAGATGGTGCAGGAGCCAGTGCAGGGAAAACGCCGCGCCCTAATGGGAGGACTCGTAGGTCCGGCATCCGATTGGCAGTTCGCATCCCCAGCGGTCGGCAGGGGCCTCGCTCTGTATGCGGAGCAGGTGGCTCTGGTGTCGATGAGAGGTCTCCTTGCCGGCGGCTCGGAAGACGCACTACCCAGCGGATGACCACGACGCGCCGGAAACGGAGGGCCGGTTGCGCACAGCCTCAATGAAGTAGGAGTCGAGCTCCGGGTCAGGACCAGACGTCCTCCGGCCCTCCGTCACCGTCGTGCACCACCATTAGGTCAGGACCGGGTGAAGAGGGTGGGCCTCCAGCAGGGTGCTGATCTGGTCTTCCAGTGCCCTTCGCTGCTCGTGGACCGCGGCGAGCGAGCGGGCGGCCAGCGACGGGATGACCACGTCGAGGGTGCCGGTTCCCGGGACCACGACGGTCTGTTCGTCGAGGGCGTCGAAGAGGTCGTCGATCAGCCGGGCGGCCATGCGCGGGGCCTTGGGACGGATTACCTCGACGAGTCTGCGGCGGCCGGCTTTCCGCAGAGCGTTGGGGGATCCGTATCGCTCGAGGAGCCAGGTGAAGGCGGGGTGGTCCAGTCGCGGGCCCAGTACGCGCTCGAGGGACACGGCGGCCACCGTACTCATTGGGCGGGTAGATCACGACTGGGCGCTCACTGGCCATGACGCCACCCTTCCGCCATGCCCCGAGGGGCGCACGGTGTGGTGCGCCGGCGGCGGGACGTTCCTAGGCTAGGGGTGCTGTGGGATCTCACGGTTGGTGGCATGAGTCGGGCTCCTGACCAGGGTGTCTTCGGCCATCTCATGTCGTGGTGTGGCGGCGTCGTCTCAGGCGCGTGGCATTTCCCCGAGAGTGTGGGGGAGGCCACCATCGATGAGTGGAAGGAGAGTCCGGACGCGAGCAGTTTGCCGTCTTGGATCGCGTCGGCCCTCTGACCGCCAGGTACGGCCTGGAAGCCTGAAGGCTCGCGCATCACGGAGCGAGTAGCGGGAGACCTTCACGCGCTGCCGGGCGAACGCTCAGGGCCGGTGTGTGGCGCCTTGGTCGTTGGTGGGTTCGTTGTCCGGTTGGTGGTTCCCGTCGAGTGTGGCGGACCAGCTGGATAGCAATTTGAGGCCGTCAGCCGATGGGGTGCCGGGTTCGGCGCTCATAGCGGTGAGGGTCAGACCGGGGTCGGTCGGTAGGGGCAGGGCTTCGAAGGCGAGGGTGAGATCGCCGACGGCGGGGTGGCGGAAGCGTTTGAGGCCAGTGTGGTGCAGGCGCACGTTGTGTGCGGCCCACAACGAACGGAAGTCTTCGCTGCGGGTGGAGAGTTCGCCGATCAGGTCGCTGAGGTCGCGGTTGTATGGGTCTTGTCCGGCCTCGGTGCGCAGGAGGGCTGCGGCCGCGGCCCTTTGGTGGTCCAGTTCGGTCATGTACTGCTCGGCGCCGGGGTTGAGGAACTGGTAGCGGGCCATATTGACCGGCCGGGCGGGGTCCTGGAACAGCGGCCAGTACAGGGCCTTGCCGAGGCGGTTGGTGGCGAGGATGTCGAGGCGGCCGTTGCGGATGAAGGCGGGCGCGTCGGTCATCGCGTCGAGGAGCTGTTGCAGGGCGGGCCGGATGGGCTGTGCCGTGCGGCGGCGTGCGGGCCGGCGGGTGGTGCTGGCGGTGCGGGCCAGGTCCATGAGGTGGGCACGCTCGGATTCGTCGAGCTGCAGCGCACGGGCCAGCGAGTCCAGGACAGCTTCGGAGGTGCCAGAGAGGTTTCCGCGTTCCATACGGGCGTAGTACTCGGCGCTGACCCCGGCGAGCATCGCGACCTCTTCGCGGCGCAGCCCCTTGACCCGCCGGTGTCCGGCGGCAGGCAGGCCCGCCTGCTGCGGGGTGATCTTCGCGCGGCGGCTGGTGAGGAACTCGCGGACCTCGCTTCGGTTGTCCATGTCTTCGAGGCTACGACGATCGCGGTGCGTGAAGGGTGCCCTGCCAGTACATGTAACAGCGGGTCCTTCCATACGCGCGTGACCTGCCGTTTCATCGATTTCAGGCCAGCAGACGGCCGCCCCTCCACCGCCCGGAAACCATCCGGCGCCCTGCACTCCCACTCTCGCGATTACGGAAAGAATCATGCGCGCTACTGTTCTCCACGCCCCCCGCGACGTGCGGGTCGAAGACCGGCCCAAGGCCGCCCTCCAGCAGCCCACCGATGCGGTGATCCGCACCGTCGCCACCTGTGTGTGCGGCTCGGACCTGTGGGACTACCGAGGCATCAACGAGGTCGCCGAGCCCACGCCCGGCGGCCACGAATACGTCGGCATCGTCGAAGAGGTCGGCAGCGAGGTGACGAGCATCAAGCCGGGCCAACTCGTGGTCGGCTCGTTCTTCGCCTCGGACAACACCTGCCCCAACTGCGAGAACGGCTACCAGACCAACTGCCTGCACCGCGAGTTCGTCGGCGGCTGCCAGGCCGAGTACGTCCGCGTCCCGCTCGCCGACGGCACCCTCGTCCACGTCCCCGGCGAGGTGGCCGAGGAGCACATCCCGAGCCTGCTGGCCTGCTCCGACGTGATGGGCACCGGCTGGTACGCGGCCGTCGCCGCCCAGGTCAAGCCCGGTGACACCGTCGCGGTGGTCGGGGACGGCGCGGTCGGCCTGTGTGCGGTCATCGCCGCCAAGGAACTCGGGGCGACGCGGATCATCGCCATGTCCCGCCACGCGCCCCGCCAGCAGCTGGCCCGCGAGTTCGGCGCCACGGACATCGTCGCCGAGCGCGGCGACGAGGGCGCTGCCCGGGTCAAGGAGCTGACCGGCGGCATCGGCGCGGACGCCGTCCTGGAGTGTGTGGGCAACCCCGAGTCCATGCAGCAGGCCCTGCACTCCACCCGCCCCGGCGGCAATGTCGCCTTCGTCGGCGTCCCGCACGGTGTGCAGATCGACGGCGAGGAGCTGTTCTTCTCCCACGTGGCCCTGCGCGGCGGCCCCGCTCCGGTCCGTGCATTCCTGCCCGACCTCATCGAGCGCGTCCTTACCGGCCGGATCAACCCGGGCAAGGTCTTCGACCTCGAACTCCCCCTGGACCAGGCCGCCGAGGGCTATCGGGCCATGGACGAGCGCCGCGCCATCAAGACCCTCCTGCGCCCCTGACCAACCATCGGGCACATCCGCCGCGGCGAGAACACGGCTGACACGAACCCCCTGCACGAGGCGGTGCCCCAAACGCCGGGGCCGCTACACAGATTGGACCCCTGAACATGAACCCGCAGTACAACTTCGAAGGCCAGGTCGCCCTGGTCACCGGCGCGGCCTCCGGTATGGGACTGGCCGCCGCCCGCGCCTTCGCCCAGGCCGGTGCGGCCGTCGTGCTGGCTGACGTGAACAAGGTCGCCGTGCAGACTGCGGCGAAGGAACTCACCGACGCCGGGCACCAGGCCATCGGCGTGGTGTGCGACGTCACCGACGAGGACCAGGCCGCCGCCATGGTCCAGAGCGCGGTGGACACCTACGGCCGCCTGGACATGGCCTTCAACAACGCCGGCATCCAGGTCCCGCCCTCGGGCGCCGCCGACGAGACGGCCGAGAACTTCGACCGCGTCAACGGCGTCAACCTGCGCGGCGTGTGGGCCGCCCAGAAGCACGAGCTGCGCCAGATGCGCACCCAGGGCTCCGGCGCCATCGTCAACTGCTCCTCCCTCGGCGGCCTGGTCGGCCTGCCTGAGCGCGCCGCCTACCACGCCTCCAAGCACGGTGTGATCGGCCTGACCAAGAGCGCCGCGGTCGAGTACGCGCCCAAGGGCATCCGCATCAACGCCGTCTGTCCCGGCGTGATCGAGACCCCGATGGTCGCCGACATGCTCGAGGGGCAGGCCGAGGCCATGGCCGCGATCATGAGCGAGCAGCCCATCGGGCGCCTCGGCCAGGCCGAGGAAGTCGCCGCCGCCGCCCTGTGGCTGTGCAGCCCCGGCGCCAGCTTCGTGATTGGCGTCGCCCTGCCCGTCGACGGCGGATACACCACCCACTGAACGCCGCCCGAACCGGGGGCACCCGGCCCGGGGTGCGGCACTGGCGAAGGCGATCGAGATAGTGGTGTTCGTCTCGGCCGCGGACATTGACCCGATCCAGATCAGCGACGGCTACTACCTGCAGGCCAGCGGCCAGGTCGCCGCCAAGCCCTCCAAGCTCCTGCTCCAGGCCCCGGGACGGTCCGCGAAGGTCACCATCGCCGAGTACGCCTGGAGCGGCCGAGTACGCCTGGGCATGCTGCGGGTCCGGGACGACGCCCTGGTCCTTCTCGCGATGCGCTGGCCGGATGAGATCCGCAACCCGGCCGAATTGCTCCCGCCGCCGGTACAGGTCTCGGACGAGGAGCCCTCATGGGCACCATGACCGTCGAGGACCTCGAGGCGCTCGACACACACGACGAGTGCACCGATGCCATCGTGCAGATCATCGAAGCGAAACGGGAGAACAAGCCGCTCCCCCAGGCGCCGGAGCCGGAGGAGCCGGCGCAGGTACTCGACCGGATGGCCGCACTGAATGCCTCGGTGGACAAGGCCCGCGAGTCCCGTGGCGAGCACGGCGCCGAGGCCGAGGTGCACGAACTGCCGAAGCCGAAGAAGAAGGCCGTCGAGAAGAAAGCGGCCGCCAAGAAGACCGCAGCGAAGAAGACGGCGACGAAGAAGGCAAGCAGCCGCAAGCCACGCAGCGCCTAGGTGTCCTGTGGATCAGGTAGTCGTTTGATCCGATGTGGAGTCCAGGGGTGGCTTGAGCGATACAGGCGCCGCGTGGTGGTCGATGGCGGGACCATCGGGTGATCATCGACGCGGTGGCCTGGAATTTTCGGGGTAACAACGCGTGGCGCGATCGAACTGCCGCACTGCGGTAGGGCCTTCCGTGCATACTCGCGGCAGTGCGCGCCGCGCGGCAGGAACGGACCGACATGCCCGCCCCGGGGAGCGGGTCAACCCCACCGGACCTTAGTCCGAATCATGATCCCTCCTGCTGTGCGGTCGCCGCCGGCCCTGCCCACGTGACGGGCGCGTGCTGTCCTCCCACGCTGACACCGCCCCCGCCGGCCCCGCGCGCCGCGACCAGGCAGGCCGGGGAGAGCCGTACTCGGGGTAGACGCTGGAGGTGCCCGGTGGCCTGCACCGCTGAAGGACGCAGGCGTCGTGGCGCTGTCAGTGGCGGCGACCGGAAGGACCAGTCGGTATGGCACGTACGCGTGCGGAGGCGAGCACCAGGCATCCCCGGCACGAACGCAGGGGCGAAGTACGGCTGCCTGCAGTCGTCGCGACGCTCGCCGCGATCGCCCTGTACCTGCTCCTGCCGCAACGGCTGCTGGTCGCTCCGCGCTACGTGCTGCCCGCCCTGGAGTGCCTGCTGCTCGTTCCGCTGATCGCGATCAACCCGAAGCGTCTGACCCGGCAGACGAAGGCGTTCCGGGTGCTTTCCCTCACGCTCGTGGCGGTCATCGCCGTCAGCAATCTGGTGGCGCTGGTCATCCTGATCCACGAGCTGGTGTATGCCGGGGTGAAGGACGGCCGGTCCTTGCTGGTGGCGGCGCTGCAGGTGTGGCTCACCAACATCATCGTCTTCGGCCTGGCCTACTGGGAGCTGGACCGCGGCGGCCCGGTCAGCCGCACCCAGGCGCCCCGCTCGGCCCTGCCCCTGGCGGATTTCCGTTTCTCGCAGGACGAGAACGACGACGCCATCCAGGAAGTGGCCGACGGCGCCAGCGGCACGTCGGACTGGGTCCCCACCCTCGTGGACTACCTCTACGTGTCCGTCACGAACTCCACGGCGTTCAGCCCGACCGACACGATGCCGCTGTCGACCCGGGCAAAGCTCCTGATGAGCATCCAGAGCGTCTCCGCCCTGTTCACCTCGCTCCTCGTGATCGCCCGGGCCGTCAGCATCCTGCACTGACCAGCCGCGTGGCTCAAGCCTCCTCCTCACGACGGCGGCGGGACCGTACAGCCCCCGCGGCCTCGGCCCGCCGGTCTTCGCCACGTCCCTGGCGGACGGCGTCGGAAAGAGTGTCCGCCGCTCCCGACACCACGCCCTTGGCTTTGGCCTGGCCCTTCGAGCCGGATCCTTCCGCATCCACAAGCATCTGGTAGATGACGCGACCGTCTGACCAGTCCTGCCTGGCCCGTACCTCGGCCCGCCGCCAGCGCCCCGCCGACATGACCCAGAAGGCGGGCGGATCAGACGAAGGCCAGGTCCACCCGACCGGCTCTCGCCCATCCTGCGGGCGCCATGACCGAGCCGTCAGCACCTCCGGAACTGCACTGCTCATGAGCTTGATCAGGCGTGCAGGATCAGGAGGCGGCCGAGACGTCGCGGGCGCGATCACCGCCTGCGTAAAGCGCTGATGCGGCCGGCGTGCGCTGGCCATGCCATTGGGGGTGGAAGAGCACCTCGCCCGACAGCTGGACGAGTCGTCTCCGCAGCACGGTGCGCGGCTGAGCCGCGAGCTGGCGGTAGGTGGCGTGCCACTCGCCAACCGCCCGGGCAAGGTCGTCGGGAATCGGTCGCATGACTGAATTCAATCAGTCGTTCGATTTTCTTCGCTCGTCGACACCTGCCCCCTGTGCCGGAGGCGACCATCTGACTTACCGCCCGGGTGGAGCCACCGCCGCCTCCCGGGCGCGTCGGCTTCAGGGGCCGCTACGAAGATCACGACCAGCCGGTGATCTTCGAGAGGACCCCCGCTCGTGCGCCTCACCAAAACAACTGGAACTTCAGCGCGGCAACAGTCTGCTTCCAGGAACTGCTGGCCGTCGTCCCCGTCGGCGGAGCCTCGCTCGCCAACACCGTCAACCACTGCGCGAACGGCAACGTTCTGGACCCCTCCTTTAATCGGCGAGCGCGTCCATCAGCCAGCGCAGCGCGAGCAGCGCCGCATAAAACCAACCCGCACAGGGGGAATCACCGCTCCTGAGGGGTGGCTGCTCGTTTACCGTGCCGGGGATGTTCCGCTGGGAAGCGGCCGGGTGTCCCTGCGGTCCAGCATCGTCGGGGGCCGGGGCACGCGCCGCAGAGGCCTGTCGATAGCACCGTTTGCACGGCGCCGGCCAGCTTCTCGGCTGCCTTGTTCAGGTTGCGTTCAGGCTCGGTGTGATCTTGGAAAATTCAGGTTCCACAGGCGCCAAAGCTCTGGCAAAGGGGTCTGGGGCGGCGGCTGGGGCTCGTGCCATCGTGCCTGTCATGTCGACTGATCACCTCACTCACAACCGGCCCACCGGCCACATCCGTCACGCGGCGAGCAAAGTGCCGGAAGTGACCGTCTACTTCTGGATCATCAAGGTGCTGACGACCGGTATGGGGGAGACGGCTTCGGATTACCTGGCCCACCTGCTCGGCCCGATCCCGGCTGTGGGGCTGGGCGGGATCGCTCTGGCGGCCGCCTTGGCGGCTCAGTTCGTCGTCCGGCGGTACGTGGCGTGGATCTACTGGACGGCGATTGTCATGGTCAGCGTGTTCGGGACGATGGCCGCAGACGTCCTGCACGTTGGTCTCGGCGTGCCGTATACGCTCTCAACGCCGTTCTTCCTGGTCGCGCTGGCCGCGGTCTTCGTCCTGTGGTTCCGCAGCGAAGGCACCCTGTCCATCCACAGCATCCACACCCGGCCCCGCGAGACGTTCTACTGGGCCGCTGTGCTGGCCACGTTCGCGCTGGGTACCGCCGCTGGGGATCTCACCGCCACGATCGGCCTGGGCTACCTGGGCTCCGCGGTCCTGTATGCCGCCGCGATCGCCGTTCCGGCCGTCGCGCATCGCTGGGGCAGCCTGAACGCGGTGGCGGCGTTCTGGGCCGCATACGTCATCACCCGCCCGCTCGGTGCCTCCGTCGCCGACTGGATGGCGGTCGGCCACGACCGGGGCGGGCTCGAGCTGGGTCTGGGACCGGTCACCCTGTCCTGGACGGTGGCCATCCTCGGCTTCGTGGGCTACCTGGCCGTCTCACACAAGGACGTCCAGCACGATGCCCCCGTCGTCCCGGCCGACGACCCGGACGGGAACGCGACGGCCCGGCAAGCCTGCTGAGAAGCCGGCTGGAGGCGCGCCCAGGCACCCTTCTGGTCTGGTGAAGTTTTTGGCGATCTTCGGTGTGGGTCGGCTGGCTTCAGGCGGCTTTCTGGGAAGTGGGCCGCGTTGGGATACAGGTCGTCCAGGGCGAGCTGGTGGGCCGGAGGACCCGGCAGGGCCACCGTGGGTGATGCCCAGGTCGGGGCCGACGTGGAGCGGCTCGCCGAGCTCCATCTCCCGCCAGTGGGGCTGTCGTCCATGCGCTCGCCGGGGACGACGACGGCGGGGTCATCGGCGAGGCGCGACGACTGAATGCGCATGCGGCCGTGGCCCCGCTGTGGTCGATAGGCAGGCTGCAATGCTGGTCGCCTGCTCGGCGCTCGAGGACGTGCAGGTCGTTGGAGTCGGGGTAGCGCAACGCCCACAGCTCCTTCGGGGTGCGAGGATCAGGTTGATGGCGAGACTGGCATCACGACGGTGCGGCCGGCAGGGCGCTGGAGGAGGCGGCCCTGTGCGTGGCAGACATCGGCACGTCGTCGTGACGACGGGTCCGGAGTTGTCGGGAGCCCTTCAGATGGGTCTGGCCGCGGCCGGGGGTATCGCGTGCGCGCTCGGCGCCCCCGCATGGCGTTGATCGGCTCCGCGCCGACTAATGACCAGGGCAGCGGTTCAGCGGACGGCCCACATGTCTCCAAAGTTCAAGAGGCCTGTGGGGCTGATTACTCCGGAGGTAAGGGTCGTCGTTCCCCGGCCTCGCCGCCTTCCGTCCGGCCGAGGCGTTCCCACCGTCTCAGCCAGGAACGCAGGGAGGTCGCGGTAGCGACGACGAGGACGGTGGGGAGCTGCGTGAGCAGTCCTTGACAGACGAGATCGAACACATGGCGCATAGCGACTCCTTGGACGCCCCGCGGCGGGATGCCGGACGGGGTGCTTCATCCATCGTCATCGGGCTAATAGCCCAGTTGACGGGTGCTGACAAAGCCGCACGCCGGCTTACACACCACTCCGGAAAGGCGCTGAACCGAGGGGCTTTGTTCCGCGGGCATCGCTGTGCCCTCTTGCGTACGATGCATCCGATGCCGTTCCGTCGGCCGGGGGGATGGATTGGATCCGCACAGCGAACTGCGACATCGTCTGAAGCGCGTGTACCGGGAGGCCGGTGAACCCGCCACGCGGTTGATTGCGCATCAAACGCACAACGCGATCAGCCACACCACCGTCGCCGCGGTGCTGCGAGGAGACCGCTTACCCCGCTGGGGGCAACTGGAACTGGTCATCGAGGTCCTGAATGGTGACCGCGAGGAGTTCCGGCGACTGTGGGTGGCCGCACGGGACGCGGCTGACAACGACGGTCAGGAAGGACCGGCCGGGGCAGACCCGGCAGCGGCGCAGGCCCAGCCGTCCTATGCACCGTCGCCGACAGACTACTTCTGCTACGTATCGCGTTCGAAGGTCGAGCGGCTGTATGCCGCAGGCGCCGGGGCGGACGAGGGATCATCTGTCCGGAGGGATGAGCCCACGGTCGGATCGGCGTCTGTGGGAGAACTCTTCCGTATGGGCGGCACCTTCGGTCGGCCACACCTGTTGACGCACGGCAGCGCCCGACGGGTCGAACTGATGCAGCAGTTGCGGCACGTGCTGGCGGGGCTCGTGGAGAGTGGCTCCATCGGATGGCTTCAGGACGAAGGGGCAGTGCCGCAGTCGCGGTACGTCGCGTATACGGGAGTCTTCCACCGGTCCTCCGCGCCGCCACCCGGCCGAGTGGACGATCCGGCGGTCGACATCATCAGCCTGACAGGTTCGGTTCCACGCTCGGACGTTCGCCTTGACTGCTCCCTGCGCTACTTCAGTGAAGCCGTCGACGAGAAGTATGTCATCACCTCGGAAAACCACTGGTTCCTTCAGGGCGGCGGAAGTCTGCTCTTCGACACCGTGTTCCTCCGCCTCCATCACGAGCCGGGGTTGCTCATCGGCAGCCCTCTCTTCCTCAAAATCCGTTCGGCCGGACAGGCCGTCGTGCTGTGACCCCCCGCGAAGCGACGGAACCACTGGACCTCGATCGTCACTCCCCGGACGAGTTCGAGGGCAAGAGCGTCATCGTCAACGGCACCGCGTACCGGATCGCAGGCTTCGTCGGCCAGGGAGCCGAAAAGGTCGTTCACCGTCTTGTGAACCTACGCAGCGGCTTGGCGTACCACGTCATCAAGGTGTACCGCGACCAGGCCCTCGCGGACCGGTATATCGACGAACGCCGCCAGGGTTACGCACAGTTGAAGCAGTACTTCTCGGATCACGTGCCCGACTACATCATCATGTACGCGAACAACGGCTGGTACGAGCTGCAGGACTCGATCGCGCTGCTTCGCTTCGACGACCCGGCGCCGCAGACGCGAGAAGAATTCGACGCGGCGCGCGCCGCCGTGGAGCGCCAGGATGCGGACGCTGCCCTGGCACACCTTGACGAAATTCTTCGAATCAATCCGTTCCACACTCAGGCTCTGGCCGAATCCTCGGAAATTCTCGTAGCGCAAGGGGAGCGGGCCGAGGCGCTGGCCAGGTACTACCGCGCTGTGACCATCGAGCCCAACTATTGTGCTTACTACAAGGGGCTGATGCAGCTCACCTACCAGCTCGGCATGCCCTTCCTCACCCTCGACGCCGAGCAGGAGATGAAGCGGCATTTCCCGTATCAGGAAGAAATGTCAGAGGTGACCGCCGCGGCCTTGCTGGCGTGCGGGGAACCGCAGGCGGCGATCGAAGTACTGACCTCGTGTCAAAGAAAGGACGTCGACCGCGACCTCGCCTCCAAGGTCCGCACCGCCGCCGAATCCCTCCTCGACGCGCGGAGACGAGCAATGCACCATTGGGCCGCAGCCGGCGAAGCCGTCGTCGCAAACCAACCGGAGGAGGCCGCCCGAGCCCTGCAGGCGGCGCTCGGCGAGAGCCCGGGAGATCCATGGCTGCTGGCCAACAAGGCTCTGCTGGCCGCTCGAGCGGGCTCGCCGGGAGCGGAAGGCGAGCTGGCACGCGCAATGGCAGCCCTACGCATCGACTACCACCCAGCATGCATGACCAGCCTTGCGTACCACGCTCAGTTGACCGCACCCGGCACACCGACGGCGTTGGATGCGCTGTCCGCTCCGGCAGAGCCGCCGTCAGGGTTCGAGGGACAGCGCAGCGGGCCGACGCCTGCCCCCGCACTGCTGTGGCTGGACCTCGACGGCGCGCTGTGCCTGCCCATAGCGACGGTCGCCGAAGTCCTCGCACCGGCCGCACTTGCGGCCTACGCCAGGACATCGAATGCGGCATATCGAACGGTGGCGCAGCTGTATCTGGCGTGGAGCGGGCCCTGACGCGCACGCGACCCCGAGACCAGACGCTGTGCGAGTCCGGCTCGGTGCCCGAGCTGAACCGCTACGGCTAGGACCCGTGATCGTGCGCACCGCCACGGCCCCAGCATTGAGGGCCGCTTGCAGCATCGCCTCCTGGGCCTGCCGGAGTATCACCCGGTGGTCAAGCAGATTGCGAAGGCGATGCGGCCCGCTACGCCCGCGATATTGAGCCTATGCCGTGACGGGCGGCGCCCGACACCGACCGCGTCCTTGGCCCCGGACTCCTCCGCCTTGAGTCGTTGCGGTTGCCCTGCAGGGGCGTGCCGACTGCGACGACGAGGCAGGTATGGGCGTCGATGATGGCCTGGTGGTTGTCACTGGTGCAGCGATCGGGCCGGGTGGGGCACTGACCTGGGGGTTTCTCGACGGGAGGGGCGTTGACTGCGCGAGCTCAGGGTGCGCAAGGGTGTGGTGGGCGTGCGGAGCGTCCGGGTTTGTGGCGTACGACCCGGTTGGCGGCTGTCTTCTGAAGGAGCCCGTAGGCGAGGACCGGTAGGAGCAGGTGGGGTTTGTCGGGGAGTGTGGTGGTGATCAGGACGGCGCTCGCGCTGCTGTTGTTCATGCCGCAGGCGAGCGTGAGTGACGATGCCGCGGGGGCGTCCAGTCGCAGCAGGTGTGCGGCGCAGCGGCCGAGGGTGAAGGTCAGCAGGCAGACCAGCGTCGCCACGGCCAGAGCGGCGGCGAGCAGCAGGGGGCGTGGTCGGGTGAGGAAGGAGTCGAGGGCTCCGCTGGCGTTGACGTAGGTCAGGACGAGTGAAGCGGCCAGGGCGAGCGGCGTGACTGTGCCGAGTACGCGGCTGTGTCCGCGCGAGGGCAGGGCGAGGCGGCACACAATGCCGGCCGTGCATGGCAGGACCACGCCGACCAGGGCGAAGCCGCCTTGGGTGGTGTGCTCGACCCTGGTGAGCGTGTCCGCGTAGTCGCCGTTGAGAAGCGGGACCAGCGCCTTGATCACCAGGGGGATGGTGAGCGGGCTGAGGAGGGTGGAGGCGAGGACGAGCCCGACCATGGTGGGTTGATCGCCGTCTCCCTTGCCGGTCCATACGGTGGCTCCGGCGGCGACGGGCATCGCCACGATCAGGATCATGGCGGTGACCAGACCGCTGCCGCCGTCGGTGTCGGGGGTTCGGCGCAGCAGCAACGCGACGGCGGGGATGGCCATCAGCGGGATCGCCAGGTGCAGCACGAGTCCCGCCAGCAGGGCGTGGGGGCGGTGCAGGAGGGCTGCCAGAGCGCGTACGGGCACCTGGAGTCCCGCCGAGAAGAGGACCAGGGAGAGCAGGAGTTGCGCGGTGGGCAGTGTAAGGGTGTCCGCATCACCGAGGGGTAGCGCGTGGGGTCGGCGCAGCCACAGCCCGGGTCGCGGCAGGAGCAGGGCTGCGGCGTAGGCCAGAATGACGGCGCGGCCGAGGCGTTGCCGAAGCCAGCTCGTTGCCCGGTCAGTCGGCGGTTCGCCAGCAGCTCGGATGGTCACGGTGGCCTTCTCGGGTTGCTTCTTCCGTCGGACGGCAGGGGCGGAGAAGAAGCGGTATGCGCAGAACCGTTTGGTTGCTCATGGAGTCCATGGTGCTGGTGCGCGCCGCGTGGTGCGTGTGGTGGCACGCGGCAGTCAGGATGCGTTCAGGTCTTTGGTGGCACCGTCGCTGACCATGACGTATGAGACATCCGAATCCGCCGCGGCTCCCGAGGGCGGCGGGCCTGGCGCATCGGCGCGGCACAGCCTGCGCTGGAACAAGGTGCCCGAGGTCACCGTCTACTTCTGGATCATCAAGGTGCTGTGCACCACGGTCGGTGAGACCGCGGCCGACCTGCTCAACGAGAAGGCCGGTCTCGGTCTGACCGGAGTGTCCGTGCTGATGAGCGCGCTGCTCGCGGTGGTCCTGGTCGTGCAGTTCCGGACGAGCGCCTACCGGGCCGGCGTGTACTGGCTCGCCGTGGCCCTGATCAGCATCGTCGGCACCTTGATCAGTGACAACCTCACCGACAACATGGGCGTGCCCCTGGAGACGAGTACAGCGGTGTTCGCGATCGCCCTCGCGGTTGTGTTCGTGATCTGGTATCGCCGTGAGCGGACGCTGTCCGTCCACCACATCGACACCACCAGCCGCGAGTCCTACTACTGGCTGGCGGTGCTGTTCACCTTCGCTCTGGGCACCGCCGCCGGCGACCTCGTGTCCGAACGCATGGACCTCGGGTACTGGCTCTCCGCCGTCCTGTTCGCCGCCGCCATCGCCGCCGTGGCCATCGCACACTTTGCCCTCGGCCTGGACGCGGTGTGGAGCTTCTGGATCGCCTACATCCTCACCCGCCCCCTCGGCGCCTCGATCGGCGACTACCTCTCCCAGCCGGGCGGAGACGGCGGCCTGGGCCTGGGCACTGTGGTGACCAGCGCCCTGTTCCTGGCCGTCATCCTCGGTCTGGTCGTGTACCTGAGTGCGACACGCAAGGACGTCCTCGAGCCGGAGCGGGCGCCCGCGCACGCGGGCTGACCCGCCGGCCCTCAGCGTCCGTTCATGCGGTGGGCAGACTCACCGTGAACCTGGCTCCGGGTGCGTGCCCGAGGTCGTAGGTCACCTCGCCGCCGACGGCGCGGGCCAGGCGACGGGCGAGCGGCAGGCCCAGGCCCGCGCCGTCGTGTCCGTCGCCGGGGTCGGCCCGCCGGCCGGGCTGGAACAGCTCACCCACGAACACCTCCGGCACCCCCGGGCCGTCGTCGACCACGTCGATCCGCAGGGTGCCGGACACCCGCCGCGCGGACACGGTCACGCGGGAACGGGCGTAGCGCAGGGCGTTGGTGAGCACGGGGTGGAGGAGGCGTTCGAGGAGAGCGGGGGTGACTGCTGCCTGAAGCACCGGCGCCTCCGTCTCCACCGCTGTCGTCACTTGACTCGGTGGGTCAAGTCGCCTCATCAGACGGTGCATCACAGGCACGACGTCCGTCGTGCCGGGGGCGGTATGCGGGTTCAGCGCGTTCTCGCGGGCCTCCTTCAGGAGGGTGTCGCAGATGGTGCGCATGGACTGCGCGGCGTCGGCTATCACCTGGTGGCTGGCGTGGGTCTCGGCGTCGGTGCGGGGGCGGGCCCGCCACCAGTCGAGTTCCATGATGATCCGGGCGAGCGGCGTGCGCAGTTCGTGGGACAGCTCTCCTGTGAGCTGCTGTTCGTGGCGCAGGACGGTGCGGATGCGGTCCAGGAGCGCGTCCAGCGTGGCACCCAGGCGGGCGAGTTCGGCCGGGTGTTCATCCGTCCCGAACCGCTCGTAGGAGCCCACGGCGCTCCACTGCGTGGCCTGGTCGGTCATCGTGCGCACCGGCCGCAGCGCCCGGCCCACGGACAGGCGGGTCAGCACGTAGGTGCAGCCGAGCATCACGGCGTCCAGGACGAGCGACCCCAGCAGCAGCGTGTCCGCCGAACTGCGGTAGGGGGCGACGTCCAGGGCGGTGACGACGGTGGCAGTGGCGTGGCGGCCGGGAATGGGCTGGGAGCACAGCCGGACGGGCTGGTGGCTCTGAGCCTGCGTGGTCGCACAGGAGGGCTGCGGTTGCCGGGCCAGCTGGTCGGCTGCCCGGGTCAGGGGGCTGTCGCCCGGACCGGACGGGGGCTGCTCCAGCAGGCGGGTGCCCGCGTAGATCCAGACGTTGGCGTCGAGGAGCCCGTCGTTGGCGGTTTCCAGGACGCGTACCCGGGGGCCGGTGGTGTCGATGGTCGTGGCGACCGCTGCCGCCCGGTTGCGTAGTTCGTCGTCAGCCTGATGCTGCAGGTGCCGGTCCATGACGGCGTTGAACACCACCGTGAGGATCGTCATCAGCAGGGCGGCGGTGGTCAGGGCCACAAGGGAGAGCCGGCCACGCAGGGTGCGCGGGGCAAGACGGCGGACGACACGGAGGAGACGGGCGGCGCGGTTCATGACAGGCGGTGTCCGATTCCTCGTGCGGTACCGATCGTGAGGCTGCTGCCGGCCTCGCGCAGCTTGCGGCGCAGCCGGCTCAGGTACTGGTCGAGGGTGTTGTCGCTGACCTGGGCGCCCTCGGGCCATCCGGCCCGCACCAGTTCACGTCGGCGCACGAGGCTACCCTCCGCAGCGGCCAGCGTAGCCAGGAGGCGAAACTCGGTCGGGGACAGGGCGACGCGAGCATCGCACACGGTCACGGTGTGGTCCACGGCGTCCAGCCGCAGGTCACCGGCCGAGGACACCGCCGTTGGCGCGGCCCGTTTGAGGGCGGCTTTGAGCCTCGCGACGAGTTCGGCGAGGTGGAAGGGCTTGGACAGATAGTCGTCGCCCCCGGCGGAGAAGCCGGACAGGCGGTCGGTGAGCTGGTGACGCGCGGTCAGGAAGATCACGGGGGCGCCGAAGCCGTTGGCGCGCATCGCCTGGCACACGTCCCGTCCGTCCGCGTCGGGCAGGCCGACGTCCAGCACGGCCGCCACTACGTCGTTGGTGGCCAGCCGCAGAGCGGTCGCGCCGTCGGCTGCGAGGACGGGCTCGAAGTCCTCGTCCCACAGGCCGCGGCGCAGCACGTCACGCAGGGCGTGATCGTCCTCGACGACCAGAATCCTGGGGCGCATGGTCCTCCGTCGGTGGATGAAGGGAGTCGGCCGGGCCGGTGAGGAAGGATGCGGGCAGCAGATGCGCGGCCACGCACAGGCAGACCCCCAGCCAGCCGGCGGCGAACAGCCAGCCCCCGAGGACGTCCGTGAACCAGTGCACACCGAGGTAGACCCGGCTCAGTCCGACCAGCAGGGCCCACCCGCACACGGCGATCCGCAGGGCGGTGCCGCCGCGCGGGGCGCGCAGGGTGAGGGCAACGGTGAGCACTCCGGCGGTCAGCGCGGCCGTGGTGGTGTGCCCGGAGGGGAACGCCCAGCCACTCGCGTGCGTCATCCAGTCGGCCTGCGACGGGCGGGAGCGGTGCACCAGCTCCATCAGGCCGTAGCGCAGCAGCTGCCCCAGGCCGAGACAGGCGAGACCGACGGCGGCGGCGAACAGCCGGGTCCGTGGTGTGCGCCCCGCCACCGTGCCGGCCAGCGCGACGAGAATGTAGGGAAGGACGCCGGTGCCGCTGGCGGTCACGCCCCGGGCGAGCGCCACGGTCTCGTCCGGGCGGTGGCCGACGGACCGTATCAGGAACCTGTCGTCGAGCCAGAGCGGAGCGCCGCCCCGGCCGGTGACGAGGAAGGTCAGGACGGTGAACGCCGCCCACGCACCCAGGCCGATGCTCCCCGCGAGGTCGGCGACGTCCCTGCGCCGCTCGGACCACGCCGCCCTCCGGCCGTCGGCTTCGCTGTTCATGAATCCGACAGCAGCAGACGCAGCGGAGCGGCCGCCGTCAGCCGCCGGGCCAGCGCCTCCGACCGGCGTCGCAGCAGCAGGATCGCGACGAGCGCGACAAGTCCGCCCGTGACCAGCCCGGCCAGCACGTCGTGCGGATAGTGCACGCCGATCCACACGCGCGACGCGGCCATCGCGAGCGCCGCCAGGCAGGCGAGCGCGCCCAGTCGCCGCGAGACGAACACCAGCGCCACGGCGGCCGCGGCGGCGATCGCCGCGTGGTTGCTGGGGAAGGACCAGTCCCCGTGCGCCGGGCACGCTTCCAGGGTGCGCACCTGAAGGGTCTGGCAGGGCCGGTCCTCGTGCACGAACGTCTTGAGCACGTCGTTCACGACGTATGCCAGGACCACGACCACCGGCACGGCCAGCGCCACCACCGCCGTCGCGGCCCCCGCGCGCCGGGCCTGCCACCAGACGAGGATCATGAGCACGGCGAACACCGCCAGACCGTAGTCCGACCACACTCTGATCGTGGTGTCCAGCCAGCCCGGTGAGTGCTGGGCGAGATCCACCACATCCCGGTAGGAGGAGCCGTCGATCGACGCCCCTACGAACGCGAGCATCATCCGCTCACCTCCTTCGCCTTGGCGCTCTTGCGGCCGCGGTAGAGCTCGGCAACGAGCGGGATCAGGGACACCGCCACGATCAGTGCGACCAGCGGCAGCAGATAACGGTCCACGTTGGGAATGGAGGAGCCCAGCGCGTACCCCGCCAGGGTCAGGCCGATGCTCCACACCAGGCCGCCCACCATCTGCCAGAGGGTGAACACCCGGGCGGGCACCCCGAGCGCACCCGCGAGCGGATTGAGCACCGTGCGCACCACCGGGACGAATCTCGCCAGCACGATCGCCTTCGCGTGCCCGTAGCGCGCCAGCAGCTCCTCGGCCCTCTGCGCTCCCTCGCCCAGCCGCACCGAACGGCTGCGGGCCAGCAGGGCACCGCCCGCCCGGCGGCCGATCAGATAGCCGCACTGCGCCCCGGCCAGCGCGCCGATCGCCGCGGCGGCCAGCAGCGGCCCCAGGGACAGCTTCACGCCATGCTCCCCGGAGCCCGTGCACAGCAGGCCCGCCGTGAACAGCAGCGAGTCGCCCGGCAGGAAGAAACCGATCAGCAATCCCGTCTCGGCGAACATCACCACGCCGACACCCAGCACACCGAAGGCGGCCAGTAGCGACTGCGCACTGAGCGGATTCACCGCGAGCTGCGACGACAGAGCCACGGGTGTGGTCATCGGCATGAGTCCTTTCCGCACGGGCCACAGGAGGCACCGCATCCAGACCGACTACAATCACGTAGACGGTCTACGACACTGTAGACGATCGCGGGGTAAGGACCGTTCCCATGAGCGCCCAAAAGGACGAACGACGAAGCGACGGCAAGAACGAGCGCCGGCCCGCAGGCGAGCTGGAGGCCGCCGTGATGGCCGCCCTCTGGGCCGCGCACACGCCGCTCACGCCCGCCCAGGTCCAGGCAGAACTCGCCTCCGGCCTGGCCCGGACGACCGTCACGACGATCCTGACCCGCCTGTGCGACAAGGGCACCCTGCAACGGCAGCGGCAGGGCCGCGCCTACGCCTACCGTCCCGTGCAGGACCCGCACGGGCTGACCGCCGTGCGCATGCTCAGCGAACTCGACCGGGGCAACGACCGCGAGACGGTCCTGGCCCGCTTCGTCGCCCAGCTCAGCCCCGACGACGAGCAACTCCTGCGCCGGCTGTTGGAGGGGAGCCCATGAGCAGCTGCTCGCGGCCGACACCGTCGCCGCGCTCGGCACACTGGCGCTGACGGGGCCGCGCAGGTCTTCGTCAGCACTGCGCTCCCTCGATCGAATTGTCCTTGTGGTCCGTCCGCTGCCGGTCGAGCGGGCACTGGTGCCGCGCAGCGCCGGACTGCGGGCCAGGGGAACGGGCGGGAATCGTCGTGATCACGGACAGCGGCTGGGACGCGGACGGCTCGTTCAACCGTGAGCCGGTCACCGGGTGAAGTCGGACCTCCGGGCCTGCCTGGTCGCTATGTAAGGTGTCCCTTCCATAGAGTCAAGTACCATTGACTCTATGGAAGGGACACCTTACATTCATTGCATGGCTGAGCAGATACAGCAGGACCAGGTGACGCGCGCGGCCCGCCGTGCTGTGCTCATTGACGGCATACCCGTGTCCACCTTGGGCGTGATAGCCCTGGCGCTGGGCAGCAACCCTCATCAGAGCGCCGCCCAGAAGTCCTGGTGGATCGCGACCACCACCGTCTTCACCCTCGCGATCGCCTGGGCGCTGTGGCGGGCATTCCGGCGTGCGGACGAATACCTGCGCAGGATTCAGCTGGAGAGCATGGCCATCGCGTTCGCGGCAGTCCTCGTGGGGCTGCAAGTGGCCACCCTGCTCGATGCCGCAGGCATCATCCAGCTCCATCAGCTCGCGCAGTTGATCCTCCTCGGCGGCGTGGCGATCTGGCTGACGATCGCGGACCTGCGCACCCGCCTGCACCGGTAAGGGCGCATCGTGAAGAACCGACTGCGCGAACTGCGTGCAGCTCGCCGGTGGAGCCAGGCCGACCTGGCCGACCGGTGCCACGTCTCCCGGCAGGCCATTAACGCCATCGAAACCGAGCGGCACGATCCCAGCCTGCCTCTGGCGTTCACCATCGCCGACGTCTTCGGCCTGACCATCGAGGAAATCTTCCGTCCTGACCGGACGGACAACCCGGCCTGACATTGGTGACGCAGACGGGGGTTTTGGGTGGGCGCCCTCCTGGGGGGATGCCCTCACGTCCGCACTCCCAAGGATGCTTGTGCCGAATTAAGCTGATTTCTTGCACGATGCCCGTTATGCAGCAGCTGCCCATCCCCCTGCCCTGGCCATCTGATCCCGGACGCCACCGACCGGTTCGATGCTGCATACCGGGCGGCCAAGGCACAGCGTGCCGTGTTTGTGGGCATTGAACGCGGGGGTGAGCGGTCGAAGCTGCGGCCGGCCGCCGCGCGGCGGCCGCCATCGAGGGCCACCTGCCTCTGCCAAGCTGGGGATCATGGATCACCGCCCATAACCCGTGCGCGAGCGCGCCCGACGGCAGATCGACCGCCACTTCGGCCCGGTCCCGAGGTGGTCGAAACAGCGGCCACGGCCGCTCGCCCTGACTGCTGCGCCTGCTGGGCGGCAGCCGACTGGGGTTTACTGGATCTCTACGCGCTGAGCGCGACGCAGTTCTTTAGTCGGTGAGCGCTTGGTCGAGGGTTTCGTGGGTGTCGATGAGTGTGTCGATGCCGACGAGTTGCAGGGTGCGCATCACGGCGTGCCCGACGCTTGCCAGGCGCAGCCAGCCGCCGGCCTGTGTGAGTGCCTGGTGGGCGGTGATGAGGATGTTGATGCCGCTGGAGTCCATGAAGGTCACCTGCCGCATGTCCACCACGACGCGGGGGCTGGGCGTGACGGTCGGGTCGAGGGCCTGGCGGAGTGTGTCGCCGGTGTGGTGGTCGATCTCCCCGGCCAGGGTCAGTACCTGGATGCCGCCGGCGGTGGAGGCTGTGACGGACAGCTGACCCGGCTGCACCACGTGTTCGCTACCTGGCACTTCTTCCTCACCCATGTCGGTGATCCTGGCACATCAGGCTGTTGCTTCAAATCGCTGCCCCGCGGTCACCGGCTGACCCCGGGCGTGGTGAAAGTGTGACGGAGCTGGCAGCATCCTTTCATGCGTCGATCACGCAGGCGCGGGTAGGCGCGAGGCGTGAACGGGGTAGCGAAGGTGGCTTGGATGGAATCGACGCCTGTGGGCGAGGACGGAACCACCCCGGGCGAGCGGGCCATACAGACCACACTCGCCCTGGACGGGGACGGCGCGGTCATCGCGCAGGCGCGCCACCTGGCCGCCGGTTTTCTCACCCGTGTCCAGGCCGAACACGGCCTGCCCGTCTCGCAGCGTGCCATGGAGCTCACGCAGCTCGTGGTCAGCGAGCTGGTCACGAATGCCCGTAAGTACGCCCCCGGCCCGGTGCTGCTGGATCTGCGCATCGTCGGCGACCTGGTCGAGGTCGTGGTGTGGGACTCCGACCCGAGCCTGCCCATGGCCCGGACCGGGGACGCCGGCCGGGTCGGCCAGCATGGCCTGGAGATCGTGATGGCCGTCGCCCAGGGCTTCGAAGTCCAGCGCGAGCCGGTCGGCAAGCGCATCACCGCCCGCCTCGCCCTCGCCGACGACCCCGGCGGCGCCATCTCCGGCCGCCCGCCGCTGTAGCCGCTCACCTCACATGGCTTGCCACTGAACTGAGGCATGACGGGGCCAGTGCTGCCGTGCAGTTCACCCAGGCTGAGGATCGGCCCAGCGAGTTCTCTGACCGGGCTTGAGTTTGTGCTGTTGGTCGAAGATTCCCGAGGCCTTTGATGCGCTGATCTTCGCCGGCGAAGGGCGGAGGTCTGCGACGTTGGGGGCGATGAGGTCGATGAGGCCTCCGGAGGGCTCGATGGCGATGTTGAGACGCATCGGCGTCGTTCAGCGACTGCGGACGAGCCCGGACGGCTTCGCTCGTGCATATGTTTGCCCTCGAAGGCCGGGGGCTACTCGCAACCGGAAGTCGTCCGCGGCTGAAGCCTCTGGTGACCTGTGGAATGCGCACAGCGCTCCCGTGTCGGGAGCTTAGGCGTGGGGTGGCGAGGCACTCGCGGGCGGAATTTCGAAGCTTGGCGAGGGGCTGGTCGTGATGACGGTGGCAACGCAGCAGGGCGGCGGTGGCGGTTCCAGTGGTCTCTATGACGTGCTGGAGCTCATTCTCGACCGGGGGCTGGTGATCGATGCGTTCGTACGGGTCTCTCTGGTCGGCATCGAGATACTCAAGATCGATATCCGGGTCGTGGTGGCCAGCGTCGACACCTATCTGAGGTTTGCGGAGGCGTGCAACCGCCTCGACCTGGAGGCGGGCCCGCGCAAGCCGGCCGGGCTGACCGAGCTCACGGGAAAGCTCACCGAATCCGGCGCTCACGGCAAGACCAAGGGAGCGTTGTCCGGGGCCGCTGAGACGATCTCCGAGGCCTTCCAGCAAGCCCGTGACGAGGGGCGCCAGAGGCAGGGAACGCGGTCCGTGCGCCAGCGGGACGAAGAGCGATGAGTACCTACGTCTATGGGATCACCCACGCCTCGAGCCCCTCGCTTTCCGTGGACGTGGACGGCGTCGGCGATCCGCCGCGGCAGGTACGTGTCGTGCGCCAGGGTGAGCTGGCCGCGCTCGTCAGTGACGCCCCCGAGGAGCTGCGGCCCAAGCGGCGTGACCTGCTCGCCCACCAGCGTGTCCTGGACGCGGTCGGGGAAGGTGGCGTGGTCCTGCCGATACGGTTCGCAAGCATCTCACCGGACGACGCGACAGTTGCCACCGTGCTGGCCGAACGTGCGGATCACCTGTTGGAGCGACTGCGGGCGCTGGACGGTAAGACGGAGTACAACCTCAAAGCCCATCACGACGAAGACGCCGTGCTGCGGCTGGTGGTGGCGGACAACGACGAGATCCGCTCCCTGGCGGAAGCGAACCGACAGGCCGGCGGAGGCTCGCACGAGGACAAGGTCCGCCTCGGAGAGATGATCGCCGCCGCGCTCAAGGCACGTGAAGCAGCAGATGCCGAGCTGCTTCAGCGGGAACTGGGCCCGACGGCCGTGGCGGTCAGTGCCGGACCGCCGAGCACCGGCTGGCTGGCCAATCTCTCCTTCCTGGTCGAGGTCGGCTCAGCAGAGCGGTTCTTTACCGCGGTCGACCAGCTCCGCCGGCACCACCCACACCTGGAGCTCCGCGTCAACGGCCCGCTGCCGCCGTACAGCTTTGTCGACGACGCTTCCGAGCATGCCGAGGGCACCGCGGAAGCATTCGGAGCCGCAGCCGATCAGAGCAACGCGTGAGCCGCGACTGTCCGCAATTGAAGATGCCGCGTGCCCCTCGACGTACAGACGAAACAGGGGGCGTCACGAGTGCTGTGTCATGGGTCACTGTGGGACTTCGCGCCCAAGAGGATGCCGGTAAGCGCCACTTCGGGAGTCGGTGTCCGTTTCGAGCATGGACGCTAAAGGGATATTCCCGCCGTGATGCAGACAACTTAGACCGCTCTGGAGTGCGTGACACGGCGCACACGGCTGCCTCAGGGGCTCTCAGAGCGGTTCCGCAGGACTGGCCTGACATGACGTCAGCCGGAGGCGTGCCACGCGCTCCCTCTGGGCTGCAGCCCGTTTCCGTTGGATGGCCGGAGCGGTGCGTCTGGGCTCGGCCCTCGCCGCCGCGGCCTGCCAGGGCTGTGATGTCACCCAGGGCCGACGTGGCTCAGCAGGCGGCGGATGCTGGGGGAGGCGTCTTCCCCGGTGTGGCCGTGTTCGGGGCTGTCGAAGGCAACGGCGCCCCCTGGGGACGCGGTCAGCGTGGACCGCACTCGCGCTGCCGCGCCCCCCGCTACCGAAGCGGACGGAGCGGGGAGCCGCAGCGGTCATAGCGTCGGCGCACTGCTCCCTGACGCCTGAGAGTCACTCCTGTCCGGGGACCGCCATCTCCCCAAGGAGCGACCAGTCGTCCTGCGGAACGGTGGCGTTCACGATGCGCGGCGTCTCGACCAGATGGGGCGGCAGCGTCTGCTGCGCCGCCTTGAAGTGCGCGGACTGCACATGTGCGGCTCCGGACTCGTCGTCACGGAAGGCCTCGACCAGGACGTACTCGGTCGGCTCCGCGACGCTGCGCGACCAGTCGAACCAGAGGCAGCCGGGTTCGGCGCGTGTGGCCTGGGTGAAGTCGGCGGTGATCTCGGGCCAGCGGTCCGCGTGTTCGGGACGGACTCGGAACTTGGCGGTAATGAAGATCATGGAATTCCTTCGCTGATGTCTGTGCGTCCTGCATCAAACAGGCGGTGCGTTACGGCGCGGGCAGGGACGGCGAGGCGGTCCACGGGCAGGACGGGGCTTTGCCTTCCGGCCGCGCCACCAGGACTCATGGCGACACGATCGTACGAGCTCTGCCCGCCGACGCCGGTATAGGGACCCGCGACACCGGACGCGCCGCGGTGGGACGAGCCGGGGCGCGGCCATGGCCGACGGTTGCTACGACCGGAGTACCAGCCGACCGTCCGCGTAAGGGGAGCCTTCAACCTCACCCCCATCCGTCAGGGCTCCGACGGCATGCTGATGGCCTTCGCCCGCTCGGTCGCGGCCCAGATCGAGGCCGAGGTCGCGGCGATCACCTCGCGGCGCGAGCGGGCTCTTTTCCAGGACTACATGGAGGCGTGCTCCTCGGCGTGCCCGGGACCCGTGCTGGCCCTCAACCGCGATGTCGTCATGATGAACGAGCAGCTCGGTACCGCCGTGACCGGGCCGGATCACTATGCGCTGCTCGACCACGCCCGTGAGATCGCCGAGCATCCCCGGCTGGAGGGCACCCGCAGCATCGCCCTGCCCTCGGGACGGGTCACCGAACTCAGGGTCGGTCGTTGCCGGCGCGAGGACAGCGACGCGGGCGCCGTCTTCCGAGTCCGGCTGATCGGGCGGCCACAGCCCGCGCCTGCCGTTTCCGCCGCGCCCGCCCACTCCAACCTTGGACTGGTGGGCTCGTCTCCGCACTGGCTGCGCGCGGTCGCTGACAGCGAGACGGCGTTCGCCGCCGGGACATGGCTTCATCTCCTGGGCGAAGCCGGCGTCGGCAAGAAGACACTGGTCGAGGCCCTGCACCGGGCCCACGGCACCGGACGTCGGCTGGAGACGGCGGAGGCGCCGCTGTCGAATGCCCCGGCCGTCACCGAGCGCTGGCTGCACGACATCGGAGAGCTGCTCGTCGTGCCGACCAACGTGCTCGTCCTGAGCGATGTCCACCTGTTGGGCGACCAGCTGCGGCAGCGGCTGACGAGCCTGCTGGTGCGGCTGGACGGCAGCGCCACCGGGCAACTGGTCATCACCAGCCAGCCGTCGATGGTCGGCGCCGACGACCGGCTCGACCAGCTCTGCGGCGCCTCGGTGGAGGTGCCGGCCCTGCGTCATCGGTATGGCGACATCGAGCACCTGGCGCGGTTCTTCCTGCGCAGGTACCGGCCGAGCGGTGAGAGCGGGTTCTCCCCGGATGCGCTGACCGTGCTGCAGCGATGCCCCTGGCCGGAGAACGTCCGGCAGTTGGAGTCGGTGATCCGGGGCCTGGCGCGGCGGCCTTCGGGCCGGGTGATCCGCGCGGAGGATCTGCCGCCGGAGTGCCGGGTGTCTCGAACAAGGTCCTCACCACCATCGAGGCGCTGGAACGCGACGCCATTCTGCGTGGGTTGATGGACCGCAACTCCAACGTCCAGCGGACCGCGCAGGACCTCGGGATCTCCCGCGCCACGATGTACCGCAAGATGCGCCGCTACGGAATCGTGCCGTCGAGCCTGATGTGACGGGCCGTTCCGGAACGCGGACCGCGGCGTGCGGTGCCTGCTCGGCGCCGCCGATGCGCGGACACCCGGGCCGACGTCGCCCACCTGCGGACGGCCGTCGGTGTCGCGACCACACGGCGCGTCGGCGCGCTGTTGCGGCCCTCGGCGCGGCCCGGCCGACGGGTGACAGCGGGTTCGGGGACCCGGTACCGTCGCGGCGACGGCCGTCGCCCCGCCCCCGGCAGCCGCGGGCTCCGTCATAGGTAGGGTGACGGGCGTGGACATGCTGCACCTGCGTTACTTCGTCGCCGTGGCCGAGGAGCTCAACTTCTCGCAGGCGGCGCGCAGACTGCACATGGCGGCCTCTCCGCTGAGCCAGCGGATCAAGGATCTGGAACGCGAACTCGGTCACGAACTCTTCGAGCGCACCACCCACCGCGTCGATCTGACCCCGGCGGGCGCCGCGCTGCTGCCGATGGCGCGGGACGTCCTCGAGCAGGTCAACTCGATCCCGTGGCGGCTGAGCGAGGCGGTGCGCCCGCGGCTGGAAAGGCTGTTCATAGGGATGCCCGCAGGAGTGCATCCGCTGCTGCGGGAGCGGGTCCGGCTGCTGGAGGACGCCTGCCGGGAGGTGTGCGAACTCAAGCGCTGGCCCGGCACGTCGGCGGACCTGGCGGACGCGGTGCATGACGGAAGGCTGGCGTTGGCGTTGGCCCGGCTGCCGGTCTCCGACCCGGCGCTGGAGATCATCGAGGTGATGCACGAGGTGCTGGGTGCCGCGGTGCCGGCCGACCGGTTCGCGGGGCGGGCGTCCGTGACCCTGGAGGAGCTGGTCGACCTGTCGTATGTGGCCACGCCGAACGACGCCACCCCGGCCTATTTCGAGGAAATCGATGCCCGTCTTCATTCGGTCGGCGTGAAGAAGCGAATTCGCATCAAAATGGCGGACTATTCCGGAAGCTCGGAACTGATCTCTTCCGGTATCGCGTTTTCGATGACCATGCTCTCGCCGGAGAGTCCCATGCACCTGTACCGGTTGGACAACGTGGCCGTGCTGCCCGTCGATGACTTCCAACCCACCCTGACCACCGGCCTGTTGTTCCGCGCCGATCGGGCCAACGCCGGTGGGGACCTGAGTGAGGTCGCTGTCCGGGCCCGCCGGATCTTCAACGAGGCCAGCACCGTCTGACCGGTTTTCGGATTCCCCTTTTCCGTGGAACTCCGGCCCGGTGTGACCGCTGTGGTCATACCATTGTTCGCCAGTTGATCATTCCCTTCAAGTCCGTTCACGCATAACGTCGTCGGTGGAAACATTCGACGTGAAATTACTGCGTGAAAAGGAGTGATGATGGACATCACGGCCGCCCGAACCACAGGTCCGCTGGACGGCGTGCGGGTGATCGATCTGTCTACGGTGGTGATGGGGCCCTACGCGGCGCAGATACTGGGCGACCTCGGCGCCGACGTCATCAAGATCGAGTCCCCGTCCGACACGGTCCGGGTGGGTCCGTACCGCACCACGCCCGGCATGACCCCGCTCAACCTCAACGTCAACCGCAACAAGCGCAGCGTGACGTTGAATCTCAAGGCCGACGCCGACCGCGCCCGGGCCCTCGGACTGATCGACAGCGCCGACGTGCTGGTCACCAACATGCGTCCGGGCGCGCTCGCGCGCCTCGGCCTCGCCCACGCGGACGTCGCCGCCCGCAACCCCGGCCTGGTCTACGCCCACGCCCAGGGATTCCGCAGCGACTCCGACCGGGCCGGCAACGCGGCCTACGACGAGACCGTGCAGGCCGCCTCCGGCCTGGTGGACGTGACCAACCGGGCGCTGGGCACGCCGGCGTACCTGCCGACGATCATCGGCGACAAGGTCTGCGCGCTGACCATCGTCTACTCGGTGCTCGCCGCGCTGGTCCACCGTGCCCGCACCAGTGCCGGCCAGTACATCGAGATCCCGATGACCGACACGCTCATCGCGTTCAACCTCGTCGAGCATCTGGCCGGCCATGTCTTCGAACCACCGGAGGGGCCCACCGGGTTCCCGCTGTCGATGAAGAGGGGACACCGCGCAGTGCCCACCAAGGACGGCCTCGCCTGCGTCATGCCGTACAACCCGCACAACTTCCGGGACTTCTTCCTCGCCGCCGGCCGTGCCGATCTCGCCGCGGACCCGCGTGTCAACGGCGAGTCCATCGCCGATGACGACGTCGACGCGCTGATGGAGCTGGTGGAGGAGTGCTCGCCGAGCCTGACCACCGAGGAGTGGGAGCGGGTCTGCGCCGAGCTCAGCATCCCGATGGCGCCCGTGCTCGAACTCGACCGGGCCGCCGAGGATCCGTACGTGCGCGGCGGCCGGCTGCTCGACGTGGTGGACCACCCCAGCGAGGGCGCCATCCGGTCGGTCGGCATCCCGGTGCGGTTCTCCGCCACTCCGTGTTCGGTCCGCCGGCTCGCCCCGCTGCCCGGCCAGCACACCGATGAGGTCTTCCAGGAACTCACCGCCGGCCGCTGACCGGCCGTCAAGCAAGGACGCACACCATGCACAGCACCACCGAGGTGCGGACCGAGACCATCGGTTCCGCACTGCTCATCACCATCGACCGGCCGAAGGCGCGCAACGCGGTCAACGCGGCCGTCGCCGCCGGACTGTCCACGGCCCTCGACCAACTGGAGGCGGACCCCGGCCTGCGGGTCGGCGTGCTCACCGGCGCCGGCGGCACGTTCAGCGCCGGGATGGACCTCAAGGCCGCGCTGGCCGGTGAATCGCCCGAGATCCCGGGGCGCGGCTTCGGCGGTCTGACCCAGGCCCGGACGACCAAGCCGCTGATCGCGGCCGTCGAGGGCTGGGCGATGGGAGGCGGTTTCGAACTCGCCCTGGGCTGCGATCTGATCGTCGCCGCGGACGACGCCCGGTTCGGCCTCCCGGAGGTAAGCCGCGGGCTGATCGCGGCGGGCGGCGGAGTGATCCGGCTGCCCAAGCGCATCCCGTACCACCTGGCGATGGAACTGCTGCTGACCGGTGAGCCGGTCTCCGGCGGGCGGGCCGGTCAGCTCGGCATCGCCAACCGTGTGGTCCCGGCCGGGGAGACGGTCGCCACCGCACTGCAGCTGGCCGAGCGGATCGCGCAGAACGCCCCGCTGGCTCTGGCCGCCGTCAAGGAGCTCGTCAGGGCCGCCGACGGCGGGCCGGAGGAGGAGGCGTTCGCCGTGCAGGGGCGGCAGATGGCGCGGCTCGCAGCCTCCGCCGACGTACGCGAGGGCATGACCGCCTTCACCGAGCGCCGCACCCCGGTCTGGCAGGGCCGGTAGGACCCGAGGGGGACACACCATGCATCAGCACGACATACCCCGGCACATCGCGACGCCGCTCGCCAACCCGGCCTACCCGCCGGTCGTGCCGCGCTTCACCAACCGCGAGTACCTCAACATCGTCTACCGCACCGACCCGGAGGCGCTGCGCGCGGTGGTGCCGGAACCCCTCGAAATCGACGAGCCGCTGGTGCGCTTCGAGGTCATGCGCATGGGCGACGTCAGCGGGTACGGACCGTACACCGAGGCCGGCCAGGCGATCCAGGTCCGCTACGAGGGAGAGCGCGGCGAGTATCTGCACGCGATGTACCTGGACAACCTTCCGGCCATCACGTCCGGCCGCGAGGCCAGTGCCTATCCCAAGACAGCCGGATCGCCCGCCCTCTACGTCGACAACGGAGCGCTGGTCGGTGTCCTCGACGTCGGCACGCTGCGGGTGGCGGCTGCCACGATGGGCTACAAGCACTACGAGTTGTCCATCGAGGAGGCCGTGGCCCAGGTCGGTGTGCCGACGTACATGCTGAAGCTGGTACCCGGCTTCGACGGGGCGCCGCAGGTCGCGCAGTTGGTGCGCACCGAGATCACCGACATCACGGTGAAGGGCGCCTGGACCGGCCCCGCCCGGCTGCAGCTCTTCGAGCACGTGCTGGCACCGCTGGCCGATCTGCCGGTGCGCGAGATCGTCTCCGCCAGCCACATCCTGACCGACCTGACCCTGGCAGCGGTCAAGCCCGTCCACGACTACCTGGCCCAACCCGCCCACTCCGTGCGGTGAACAGGCCACGGACGCAGACGGAAGAGCAGAAGGAAGACATGTGATGACCGAGTCATTCACCACCGCCGCGGTGGTCGGCGCCGGAACGATCGGCCTGTCCTGGGCCGCGCTCTTCGCCGGCCACGGCATGCGGGTACGCGTCACCGACCCGCGGCCGGACCTGGCCGAGGCGGTCGCCGAGGCGCTCGACCGGGCGGCCGGGCAGCTGACCGCGCAGGGTCTGGACGTGCATGGCCTCGCCGAGCGGGTGCACATCGCCGACGATCTGGCCGACGCGGTGCGCGACGCCGACATCGTCCAGGAGAACGGGCCGGAGAACGCCGACTTCAAGCGGGAGTTGTTCACCACCCTGGTCGGCGCGGCCCCCGCGCACGCGCTGCTGCTCAGCTCGTCCTCGGCCATCCCCGCCACGGCGTTCACCGACACCATCGAGGACGCCGGCCGGATCCTGATCGGCCACCCCTTCAACCCACCGCACCTGGTGCCGCTGGTGGAGGTGGTGCCGGGGGAGCGCACCTCGCAGGAGAGCGTGGCGCGGGCCGTGGACTTCTACCGCTTCGTCGGCCGGGTCCCGGTGGTGGAACGCAAGGAGATCCCCGGCTTCGTCGGCAACCGCCTGCAGAACGCCCTCAACCGGGAGGCGATCTACCTGGTCGAGCAGGGCGTGGTCAGCCCGGCGGAGCTGGACACCGTGATGGTGAACTCGCTCGGTCTGCGCTGGGCGACGGTGGGGCCGTTCCTGGGCGCGCACCTCGGCGGCGGCCCCGGCGGCTACCGCCACATGGCCGAGCACATCGGCGTGTCGATGCAGAGGATGTGGGACTCGCTCGGCCGCCCGGAGCAGAGCCCCGAGCAGACCGAACGGCTTGTCGCGGCCGTCGAGGACGCCTACGGCTCCCGTTCCTACGCCGACCTCAGTCAGGAGCGCGACGCCAAGCAGATCGCCGTGCTGTCCGCCCGGGACAGCGCCAACCGCCCGGAGAAGGAGACCCGGTCATGACCGCCCTGCTGCCCGAGACATCCCAGAAGGCATCCGAGAAGGCATCCGGGAAGGCTTCCGCCGACGAGCGGGCCGCGGACTTCTACGACTTCGAGTCGCTGCTGCCACCGCACGAGCGCGAACTGCTGCTGCGCGCCCGGTCGTTCATGCGCACCGAGGTCAAGCCGCTGGTCAACGAGTACTGGGCCAAGGGGGAGTTCCCCCGCGAGCTCATCGGCAAGTTCCGCGAGCTCGGACTCGCCGGCGTCCCCTACGAGGGATACGGCGACCCCTTGCCGGCCGGGAGCAATCTGCTGGTCGGCATGCTCTCGATGGAGTACACCCGCACCGACGCCTCCAGCGCCACCTTCTTCGGCGTGCACAGCGGCCTGTCGATGTACAGCATCTACCGCGGTGGCGACCAGGAACAGCGGGACCGCTGGCTGCCCTCGATGGCCGCGCTGGAGACCATCGGCGCCTTCGCGATGACCGAGCCGCTCGGCGGTTCCGACGTGGCCGGGGGCATGCGCACCACGGCCCGCTGGGACGGTGAGAACTGGGTGCTCAACGGCGCCAAGCGGTGGATCGGCAACGCGACTTTCGCCGACCTGGTGGTGGTCTGGGCCCGCGACGAGGCGGACGACAGGATCAAGGGCTTCGTGGTGGAGAAGGGCACCCCGGGCTTCTCCCCGGTGAAGATCGAGAACAAGATCGCGTTCCGGATCGTGGAGAACGCCGAGATCACCCTGACCGACGTCAAGGTGCCCGAGGCCAACCGGCTGCAGCGGATCAACTCCTTCCGTGACGTGGCGGAGATCCTCCGCGCCACCCGCAGCGGGGTCGCCTGGCAGGCCCTCGGCGTGATGATCGGCGCCTACGAGCTGGCCCTCGACTACGCCAAGGAACGCCGGCAGTTCGGCCGCCCGATCGCACGGTTCCAGATGGTGCAGGACCTGCTGGTCAGGAGCCTCGGCAACATCACCGCCTGCTGGGGCATGCTGGTCCAGCTCGCGCGGCTGCAGGACGCCGGCGTCTTCCGCGACGAGCACTCCTCGCTGGCGAAGGCGTACGTCACCTCGCGGATGCGTGAGGTGGTGGCGTGGTGCCGGGAGATCTTCGGTGGCAACGGCATCGTGCTCGACTACGACATCGCCCGGTTCTTCGCCGACGCCGAGGCGATCTACTCGTTCGAAGGCACCCGCGAGATGAACACCCTCATCGTCGGCAAGGCGGTCACCGGCGAAAGCGCCTTCGTCTGACCGCGGTTCCCATCGACCCCGCGCCGGCCCCGAGTGAAGCGTGCCTCGGGGCCGGCGCGGACCCATGCGCGGGCGCCGCCCCGGCCCGGTGCGCCGTGGTGGCCGGCGCGCAACGGTGCCGCGTGGCACCCGGCTTCGTGCGCCGCGCACAAAGGCCGCCCCGAGCGTCGTCACCCGCGCCCATGGGCCGCGAGGGCCGCGGATTCGTACCGTCTCTCCTCACGTACCGGACATCCGTCCCCCGTCGGGACGCGCACTGCGTCCGCCCGACCGCGTCGACGTATTTCGAGGAGCCGACATGCATATCGCGGAACTGCCAGATCTGCGAGCCCGGCGGGACGCGGGTGGTCCCTGCATCGCTGACGATACGGGAATTCTGGACAATACGGCGTTCGCCTGCCGGGTGCGCCGGGCCGCGGCGGCCCTGCGGGCGCGGGGCGTCGGACGCGGGGACGTGGTGGCACTGCTGCTGCCCAACACGGCGGACTTCGTCGTCGCGCTCTTCGCCGCCTGGCGTCTCGGCGCGACAGTGACCCCGGTCAACCCGGCCCTCACCGAGAGCGAGGTGCGGTACCAACTCGGCGACGCGGGTGCCGCGGTGGTCGTCACCGCCGAGCCGTCGCCGCTCGCCGGGGCGGTGACGGTGACCCAGTTGGGCGCCGGGCCGGAAGACGAGGCCGCACCGCAGACGGACGCGGACGCGCTCGCCCTGCTGATCTACACCAGCGGCAGCACCGGGCGTCCCAAGGGCGTGATGCTCGACCACGCCAACCTCGCGGCCATGGCGCGGATGATGATCGAGACCGCCCGGCTCTCCGAGACCGACCACAGCCTGCTGATCCTGCCGCTCTTCCACGTCAACGGCATCGTGGTCGGCGTGCTGTCCCCCCTGCTGGCCGGCGGACGGGTCACGGTGGCCGGGCGATTCCGGGCCGAGACCTTCTTCCACCTGGTCGCCTCGGTCCGCCCGACCTGCTTCTCCGCAGTCCCGGCGATCTATTCGATGCTGGCCGAACTGCCGGACGGCGTACCGCCCGACACCTCGTCGGTGCGGTTCGCCGCCTGCGGGGCGGCCCCGATGCCACCCGCGCTCATCGCGAGGTTCGAGCGCCGTTACGGCATCCCGATCCTGGAGGGCTACGGCCTCTCCGAGGGCACCTGCGCCTCCACCACCAACCCGCTGGACGGCCCGCGCAAGCCCGGCACGGTCGGACGGCCGCTCCCTGGCCAGCAGGTCGCCGTGATGGATCCACAGGGCCGGATCCTGCCGGCGGGCGCGACCGGTGAGGTGGTGGTGCGCGGCCCCAACGTGATGCGCGGCTACCTGGGCCGCCCGGAGGAGACCGCCCGCACCGTGGTCGACGGCTGGCTGCACACGGGCGATGTCGGCCGCTTCGACGAGGACGGCTACCTGGTGCTGGTCGACCGCATCAAGGACATGATCATCCGAGGGGGCGAGAACATCTACCCCAAGGAGGTCGAGACCGTCCTCGGCGACCACCCCGACGTGCTCGAAGCCGCCGTGGTGGGCTCCGCCGACCCGCGGCTCGGCGAAGTACCGGTGGCCTTCGTGGCACTGCGCACGGGCGCGGCGGCCACCGCCACCGACCTGCTCGGACACTGCCGGGCCCGGCTGGCACGGTTCAAGGTGCCCACCGAGATCACCCTCGTCGACCGACTGCCGAGGAATCCCGTCGGCAAGACGGACAAGCCCGCGCTGCGGGCCAGGACCGCCGCGGTCACCACGGCCGGCTGAACAGAAACGGAAGGGCAGTCATGGGATTCCTCGCACCGGACACGGCTGACGTCGACATACAGCAGTGGCGCAGCCGCCCCTACCAGCAGCGCATCAGGCCGTTGGCCGAGCACTGGGTCATGCACGGCTTCGGCACCCCCCGGATCGTGCACCTGCTGTACCTGGTGAAGATCACCGCGTACGCGCTCGGCGGCGTGGCGGTCGTCTCCGCGACTCCAGGCGTCGGCGGCATCACGCACGTCGGTTCCTGGTGGGCGGACCCGATCGTCTATCAGAAGCTCGTCGTGTGGACAGTGCTGTGGGAGGTGCTGGGCCTCGGTTGCGGCTCGGGCCCGCTCAGCTCACACTTCATGCCGCCGGTGGGCGCCTTCCTGCACTGGCTGCGCCCCGGCACCGTGCGGCTGCCCCCCTGGCCCGGCCGGATTCCGTTCACCGGGGGGACCCGGCGCACGGTGACCGACGTGGTCCTGTACGCCGCGGTACTGGGAGCGGCGGCGTGGCTGCTGTGCTCACCGGGCGACGGGGACACGGCCGGTGTGCTGGCTCCGTGGCGCGTCGCCGTGCTCGCGGTGCTGCTCGCGCTGCTCGGACTGCGCGACAAGACCGTCTTCCTTGCCGCCCGCGCGGAGCACTACGGACTGACGCTGCTGGTCTTCCTGTTCCCGGTGGGCGACATGACCGCCGCGCTGAAACTGGTCATGCTCGCCCTGTGGTGGGGCGCGGCGTCCTCCAAGCTCAACCGCCACTTCCCGTTCGTGGTGGCGGTGATGATCAGCAACAGCCCGCTGCGCCCGGCCTGGTTCAAGCGCCGACTGTACCGTCACTACCCCGACGATCTCAGGCCGTCCGCTCTCGCCGCCGCGGCCGCGCACGGTGGCACGGTCATCGAGTACGTGGTGCCGCTGGTCCTGGTGCTCTCCCACGGCGGAACCGTCACCACCATCGCCCTGGCCGTGATGGTCGTCTTCCATCTGCACATCATGTCGACCTTCCCGATGGGGGTGCCGCTGGAGTGGAACGTCTTCTTCATCTACTCGGCACTCGTCCTCTTCGGCCATGACGCGGCGGTCGGCGCCTTCGCCGTGCACTCCCCGCTGCTGGCCGTGGTGCTGGTGCTGAGCCTGGTGGTGGTGCCGGTGCTCGGGCATCTCCGCCCCGACCTGGTGTCGTTCCTCCCCTCGATGCGTTACTACGCCGGCAACTGGGCCACCAGCCTCTGGTGCTTCCGCAAGGGCACCGAGCACCGGCTCAACGAGCACATCGTCAAGGCCTCCGGGCTGCCGGTCGACCAGCTCACCCGCCTGTACGGCGCCGAGGCCGCCGAGCTGGTGCTGCACCAGGGACTGGCCTGGCGGGCGATGCACAGCCACGGCCGTGCGCTGGCCGGACTGCTGCCGCGGGCCGTGGACGACGTGGAGTCCTACGATGTGCGGGACGGTGAGACGGTGGCGGGAGCGGTCCTCGGCTGGAACTTCGGCGACGGCCATCTGCACGACGAGCAGCTGGTGGCCGCCGTACAGCAGCGGTGCGGCTTCGCGCCGGGCGATCTGCGCGTCGTCCTGCTCGAGTCGCAGCCGACGCACCGCCAGCGCCAGCACTACCGCATCGTGGACGCGGCGAGCGGCCTGATCGAGGAGGGCTATGTGAACGTACGGGAGATGGTGGTCCGGCAGCCCTGGCTCGACGACGAGACGCCCGCGATTCCCGTCGAGCCCCTCGCGCGTCCGCGACCGGCGACCGAGGTGGCGGCCGCGCATGAGTGACGCGATCGTGGTGGGGGCCGGCCCGAACGGGCTGGCCGCCGCCGTCGCCCTGGCCCAGCGGGGGGTGAAGGTGACCGTCCTGGAAGCCGCCGACGAGATCGGCGGCGGCACGAGGAGCAGCGAGCTGACCCTACCCGGGCTCCTGCACGACCACTGCTCCGCGGTACACCCGCTCGGAGTCGGCTCGCCGTTCCTGCGGACCCTGGGCCTGGAGCGGTACGGCGTCGAATGGGCCTGGCCAGAGGTCGACCTGGCCCACCCGCTGGACGGCGGGCGGGCCGGGGTGCTGGTCCGCTCCGTCGAGCGGACCGCGCGGGGGCTCGGCGCGGACGGCCCGGCCTGGGAGCGGCTGTTCGCGCCGCTGACCGACGACTTCGACGCCCTGCTCGAGGACGTCCTGCGGCCGGTGGTGCACCTGCCGGCGCATCCCGTCCGCCTCGGCCGGTTCGGGATGCGGGCGCTGCAGCCGGCCACGGTAGTGGCTCGGCGCTGGCGCGGTGAGGAGGCCCGGGCGCTGTTCGCGGGGGCGGCGGCGCACGCCTTCCATCCGCTGACGCGCCCACTGACCGCGTCGCTCGGACTGATGTTCATCGCCGCCGGGCACCGTTACGGCTGGCCCGTCGCCCGCGGCGGCTCCCGGGTGATCGCCGACGCGCTCGCCGCGCTGCTGCGGGAGCTCGGCGGCACCATCGAGACCGGCGTGCACGTGCGCTCGCTGGCCGAACTCCCGCCTGCCCGAACCGTGATGCTCGACGTCGCCCCGCGCGCTGCCGTCGGCATCTGCGGTCCGGCACTGCCGGCGCGCGTCCGGCGCGCCTATCTGCGCTGGCGCCATGGGCCGGCGGCGTTCAAGGTGGACCTGGCCGTGGCCGGCGGGGTGCCGTGGACCAACGAGTCCTGCCGCCAGGCCGGCACCGTGCACCTCGGCGGCACTCTGGCAGAGGTCGTCCGCACCGAGCAGCAGACCAGCCGGGGTGACATGCCCGAGCGACCGTTCGTCCTGCTCTCCCAGCAGTACCTCGCCGACCCGGGCCGCTCGGCAGGGGACGTCCACCCGGTCTATGCCTACGCGCACGTACCGCATGGCTACACGGGGGATGCCACCGAGGCCGTGCTCGGCCAGATCGAGCGGTTCGCCCCCGGTTTCCGGGAGCGCATCGTGGGCATCGCCGTCCGCTCGGCCGTGGAGATGTCCCGGTACAACCCCAACTACGTGGGGGGCGACATCATCGGCGGGGCCAACACCGAGACGCAGCTCGCGCTGCGCCCCCGGGTGGCCCTCGACCCCTACAGCACCGGCATCCCCGGCGTGTACCTGTGCTCGGCGGCCACCCCGCCCGGCGCCGGGACGCACGGCATGTGCGGTGCGAACGCCGCCCGCTCGGCGCTGCGGTACCTGGCCCGGTGAACGGCCCCGTGGAACGGCCGGCGGACGGGGCACCGGACCCGGTCGTCCTCGCGGCACAGGTGATACAGGAGCGCCGGGACGAGCTCATCGCCAAGCTGGTCGCCAGCACCACTGCGGAGATCGCCGAACTGGAGCACGACGAACCACTGCGCGGTCTGCTGGAAGCCAGCATCACCGAGAACATCGTCACCGCCGTGCACATGATCAGCAACCGCATCGACCCGCAGACCGTCGACGCGCCCGCTTCGGCCGTCTCCTACGCGCGCCGGCTCGCGCAGCGCGACGTTCCGCTCTCGGCCCTGCTGCGGGCCTACCGGCTCGGCCATGCGCAGAGCCTTGACCTGGTCCTCGGCGAGGCGGTCCGGCTGGGGCTGCCGGACCCGGCCGCCACTGTCATCACCCTCGTCAGCCTCACCTCGGCCTATCTGGACCGCGTCTGCGACCAGATCGGCCGGGTGTACGAGGAGGAGCGCGAACGCTGGGTGAGCAGCCGCGGCATGCTGCGCCAGTACTGGGTCAGCCAGCTCCTCGACAATCCCCGGGTCGACCTGCGGCAGGCAGAGGCCGCCCTCGACCACCGACTGTCCGGCAGCCATGTGGCCGTCGAGGGCTGGCTCTACGGCACCACCGCGGCCACCGACCCCACCGCCGTCTTCGACCGGCTGGCCTCGCTGCTGTCCACCGTGCTGCACGCCCAAGGTCGCCCTCTGCTGGTCCACACGGACGAGGCCGACGCCCGGATCTGGCTTGCCGTCAGGCCCGACTGCCCTCTTGACCCCGACAGGGTCGCCGCCGAACTGTCCGACGCCGCGCTGCCGGTGCGGGTCGCCCTCGGCACCGTCCGCCCAGGGCTCGACGGCTTCCGCCGCAGCACCCGCGCCGCCGCCCGCGCCAAGGCACTCGCCCTCTCCGCGGGGACCAGCGGCCCCCGCGTGGTGGCGTTCGCCCGTGTGGCCCCCGTCGCCCTCCTGGTCGACGAGCCCCGCGAACTGGCCGACTTCGTCTCCGACACCCTCGGTGACCTCGCCGTCGACGACCCCCGCCGCGAAGTCCTCCGCGAGACGCTGCGCGTCTTCCTCGCCACCAACCGCAGCTACGCCGCCACCGCGGACGAGTTGACGGTCCACCGCAACACCGTGCACTACCGGGTCCAGCGGGCCGTCGACCACTACCAGCTCGACCTCGACGCCAACGCCTTCGACCTCCACTTCGCGCTCAACGTCTGCCGCTGGCACGGGGCGAGGGTTCTGCGGCGCAAGCGCAGATGACGGAACGTGGACCACAACGACGGCGATCCGCGCCGAAGAGCGTCACGTGCTCGACCTGACGATCGACGAAGGGAGAGCCGGACCGGAGTTGGCGAGCTGGTCGAACGGGATCAGGGCGGGCGGCCGAGCCGACCGGGTGCCCGCGCCCCACTCATCCGAGCGCGTCCTGGAGCCCGCTGTTCCGGGGCAGCTGGGCGAGCCCGCCGCTGCCGAGCCGGATCCGGTCCTCGCTGATCATGACCCGGGCGGACAGCACGTCGCGTATCTGGCGGCTCAGGCTCCACTTGCCACTTGCCACTTGCCACTTGCCACTTGCCACTTGCCACTGCACCGGCGCCGGCAACCAGAAGTGGACCGGCCTGTCCGGCGGGGGCGGCACGTGTGCCCTTCCGTCGACGTACCGGTGGAGCTCGACCGGCCCGCTGGCGCAGCCGGCAAACGGGTGGGCCTCGCTGAAGGACTTCACCACCGTCACGTACAACGGCAAGCACCTCGTCTACGCGACCTACTCCGACGGCAACTGGCACTCGATGGCTTCAGCCCCTTCACGAACTGGTCGGACATGGGCTCGGCCGGCCAGACCGCGATGAGCCAGTCGGCGGTGGCGCCCAAGCTGTTCTACTTCGCGCCCAAGAACATCTGGGTGCTCGCCTCCAACGGGTGGGGCACCCAGTGGCCCCTCGTCTACCGCACGTCGAGCGACCCCACCAACCCCAACGGCTGGTCCGCTCCGCAGCCGCTGTTCACCGGCAGCCTCCCCGTGGGCGGCCCGATCGACCCCACCCTGATCGCCGACGGCCAGAACATGTACCTGTTCTTAGCCAATGACAAGGGCGGCATCTTCAGGTCGACCATGCCGATCGGGGACTTCCCCGCCAGCTTCGGCTCGTCGTACACGACGGTCATGACCGACACAGAGAAGAACCTGTTCGAGGCGCCGGAGGTCTACAAGGTCCAGGGCCAGAACCCATACCTCATGATCGTCGAGGCTCGCGGTGTGAACGAGGACCGCTTCTTCCGCTCGTTCACGGCCACCAGCCTGAACGGCTCGTGGACCCCGCAGGCCGCCACCGAGTCCAACCCCTTCGCGGGCAAGGCCAACAGCGGCGCCACCTGGACCAACAGCATCAGCCACGGTGACCTGGTCCGTAACAACCCCGACCAGACCATGACCGTCGACCCCTGCAACCTGCAGTTCCTCTACCAGGGCCTGTCCCCGAACGTCGCGCCCGGCACCGACTACGTCAAGCTGCCGTACCGGCCGGGCCTGCTCACCCTGCAGCGCTGACCGACACGCATCGCATCGCATCGAGGAACCCCGGCCGCACGTCGGCCGGGGTTTCTGTCTTTCTGAAAAAAGTTTCCGGCTCTCGGCAACCCTGTACGGGGCCTGCGACCACAAGGAGTTGAAGATCCAGCCGTTCCGGACCCGGCCCTCGTCCTGACGGCCGCTTCGAGCCGGGGCGAACTCCCGCACGGCCCAGGGCCCATCAGGACGATCCGCGCGCGAGAAGCCACCGCGCCAGTTACACCAGCCCTTCGACCTGCGGTTTCAAGTTGCGGAGGCTCAGTGCACGAGGCCAGGACGAGCCCGCGGTGCAGGCCCGGGTGCCGCAGCGCCAGTGACAGCCGCGGTGGCAAAAACGGCTCGCTCCCTTGCCGCGCTGCGAGCCGAGATGCAGGACGAACGGCCCCGCCAGGGCAGCCCGCGCTGATCACGACTCCGTCCGTGCTGCGTCGCGACGCTCGGGGGCTGCCCCCGCCCGCGTCCACATCTCTCCTCGCGAGGTGACGCGGATCACATCGGCCCCATGTCACGAACGGAAGGGCAACTTGCGTCTGGTGGTCGTCCGCAAGGCGGGAACGGTCGACACGAAAGAGGCAGCAGAGCGATGAACGCGACTACTCAGCAGCAGCACGAAGTCCTGGTCCTGGGCGCCGGCTACGCCGGGCTCTCCGCTGCGATCCAGCTGGCGGCCCGCACCAGGAAGCGCGGGAACCTGCGGGTGACACTGGTCAACCCCTACGACACCTTCACCGAGCGGCTCCGACTGCACATGACCGCCACTGGCCAGGAGACGGCCGAGATGAACATCCCGGAACTGTTGGACGGCACCGGGGCCGGCTTCGTCCGGGGCTGGGTCACCGCCGTGGACGCCGGGGCGAAGACCGTCCGGATCGATGACGACCGCATCCTGCGCTACGACACCCTGGTCTACGGCCTGGGCAGCATCGCGGACAGCGCCGCCGTCCCCGGCGTGGACGACCACGCCTACACCCTCAACAGCCCGCAGGACGCCGCCCTTCTCGCCGACCGGCTGGCCGGGCTCGACGGCGGCACCATCGTGGTCGGCGGCAGCGGTCTCACCGGCATCGAGGCCGCAGCGGAGATCGCCGAGCGGCACCCGCAGCTGAAGGTGGTACTGCTGGGCCGGCAGGAACCGGGCGCGAGCATGCACCCGAAGGCCAAGGCCTACCTCGACGCGGCGCTCGCCCGGCTCGGCGTGCGGGTGCGCAGCGGCGTCGAGGTGGTCAAGGTGCTGCCGGACAGCGTCGAGCTCGCGGACGGCTCCACCATCCCGGCGGCCGCGGTGCTGTGGACCAGCGGCACCCGCGTCTCCCCGCTGGCCGTGGCCGCGGGCCTGGCCGTCGACGAGCGGGGCCGTGTGGTCACCGACAGCGCGCTGCGCTCGGTCTCCCACCCGGACGTCTACGCCGTGGGCGACGCGGCGGCGATCCGTCAGGGCTACGGCGTGATGCACGGGACCTGCCAGGGCGGCATGCCCACCGGCGTGCACGCGGCCCTGTCGATCCTGCGGGTGCTGGCCGGCAAGGAGCCCAAGCCCTTCCGCTTCGGTTACTACCACATCCCCGTCAGCCTCGGCCGCAACGACGCCGTCGTGCAGTTCACCCACCCCGACGACAGCCCGCGCCGGATCGTGCTGACCGGCAAGCGGGCCGTCAAGTACAAGGAGACAGTCAGCGCAGCGCCGTTGCCGACTTTCGCCCGAATGAAGAAGATGCCCGCCTCGGGCGCCTTCTGGCCGCACGGCGGCCGCTACACCCGGATCAGGAGCGCCAAGTGACCCAGCCCCAGCAGACCGACGCCGACCAGCTCGCCTTCCAGCAGTACCGTACCCTGCTCTTCTCCGTCGCCTACCGCATCCTCGGCACCGCCGCCGACGCCGAGGACGTGGTCCAGGACGCGTGGTTCAAGTGGTCTGCGGCCGACCGGTCCCAGGTCGCCGACCCCAAGTCTTACCTGACCCGGATCGTCTCCAACCTGTCGATGGAGCGGCTCCGTTCGATACGCCACCAGCGCGAGACCTACGTGGGGCCCTGGCTGCCCGAGCCGATCCTCACCGGCCCGGACACCGCCGACGGCGTCGCCGCGGCGGACTCGGTCTCGATGGCTCTGCTGGTCGTGCTGGAGACGCTGAGCCCCCTGGAGCGGGCGGTCTTCGTACTGAAGGAGGTCTTCGCCTTCAGCTACGCGGAGATCGCGGAGGCGGTGGAGCGATCGGAGGCGGCGGTGCGGCAGGCCGCGCACCGCGCCCGCGAGCACGTGCAGGCCCGGCGGCCACGCTTCACCGCGGACCGCGCCCGCCAACATGACGTCACCGAGCGGTTCTTCGCCGCGGCGACGGGTGGCGACATCAACACCCTCATGGAGCTGCTCTCCCCTGACGTGACGCTGTGGACGGACGGCGGCGGCAAAGTCCGCCAGGCCCTCAAGCCGGTCGTCGGCCTAGACACCGTGGCCCGTTGGTTCTCCGCGCTCGGCACTGCGACCTACCAGGGCATCGAGCCCGGACAGATGCGGGCCGAGCTCACCTCGATCAACGGCGGCCCGGGCGTGGTCTTCTACGGCCCCGACCGGGTGATCGCCACGATGACCTTCGACTTCGATTCCGAGGGCCGCATTACGACCATCCACAACGTCGCCAACCCGGACAAGCTCCACGCCGTCGCCAACGGCACTCGCCACCAAGTCTCCTGAGCCGCCCCATCGACATCCACGCACACCGCAAATCCACGAACAAGGACGGGGCATCGGTGCCTCCTGATGTGGTGAACGTCTGCTGTCCGTTCTCATGGACAGAGCCACACAGCCGACGCCTCACCACTTGGGCCGAAATGCGGCCTCACCACTCTCCCGCGGCGCGCCGCAAGGACGCGGGTCCCGGGGGATCGACCATGACAGCGGAGTCCTGGGCCGGCCTGCTCCGGGACTGCCAGCGGCACGGCATGCGCGCTCCGGTCCTCGCCGTCGGAGACGGTGCCCTCGGCTTCTGGAACGCGATCAACGGGGTCTTTTTCGAAACCCGCCGCCAAAGGTGCTGGGTTCACAAGACGGCCACGACTACGACCACCTGCGCAGATGGCTACGAGGCCGAGAGAGCGCACCAAGGATCGCCCGCCGAGGCAGAGCCGTTCCAACGTCTGGGTCGACACCTGCTGGGTCGGGTGGGTGCGAGAAGGGGATCTCCATACTGCTGCGCTGCCAAGTGCGGGAAGAAGGCCAGCGGATCAGAGAACCCGTCCCGCGAGGTCATCGACGTCCGGTCGGTGGGCGGCCGCCGGGGGGCTGAAGGCCACCGACCGGACGGGCGTGCGAGGATCTAACGATCGGATAAGCGCACTCGAAGGATGGCTATGTTCGCGATTTCCCTGGGGGACGGGGCCGAGCTGCGGCCTTTGGAGCCGTGGCGGGCCGAGGAGTTCCTCGCGCACATGGATCGGGGCCGTGACTTCATCGGTGCGCACATGGAACTGCCCGACCTCGCCGCAGACTTGGACTCCGCCCGCAGCTATCTCCAGCTTTACGCCGACAAGGCAGCCTCCGACACCGGCCGACTGTATGGAATCTGGCTCGACGGCACCCTCGTGGGTGGCGTCTCCTTCCCCAAATTCGACGCCGCCGCCGGCATCTGCGAGGCAGGCTGCTGGCTGGAGCCTGCCGCCACAGGCCGGGGCCTGGTCGGACGTGCAGCACGGCTGATCATCGACTGGGCGATCAACGAACGTGGCATCCACCGCGTGCAGTGGTTTGTGTCGCCGAAAAACACGCCCAGCATCAATGTGGCCAAGCGACTCGGCATGACCTGTGAGGGCGTCCTGCGCGAGACCTACCTCTACCGCGGCGTCCGCCACGACGCCGAGGTCTGGTCGGTGCTGGCACCGGAGTGGCAAGCCTTGGGCAGCTGAGCGGTCCTTTGGTTTGCCGTTTCTCCACGTTCACAGCTGTCGATAATTCGGCACTTGAGCTTCCCGGCGGTTGGGCGGCTCAGGCTTCACGGACGAAAGTCGCGCAGTCCGGACAGTCGTCGAGGTAGCGATGCCGGCAATCAACGGTGTGCTGCAGGAAGGCAATTGCCTGCTGTCTCTGGACGACTTCGCCTTCGAGTTCAGCGATCTTCGCCCTCACGACTGCCTGCGCCGCTGATTTCTTCGGCGCCATGGCGGCGGTGACCTCGGGCAAGGAGAGACCGACGCGCCGCAGTTTCAGTACTGTGCGAGCCCGTTCCACTGCGCTGTCGTGGTAGATGCGGTAGCCGTTGCTATCGCGACGCACGGTGAATGCCCCGACGTCTTCCCAGTGCCGCAGCACGTGGGCTTGGATTCCAAGCCCGGCGGCTACTTCCCCGATGGTCTTCACGATATGTGCCTTGCCTTGTACGCCCTTGGCCCGGTGCTGCTGGATCTGCACATCCTGGGCGACCTGGTCGAGGTCGTGGTGTGGGACTCCGACCCGGTCCTCCCCGTCGCCCGGACCGGGGACGCGGGCCGGGTCGGCCAGCACGGACTGGAGATTGTGATGGACGTCGCCCACGGCTTCGAATTCCAGCGCGAGCCGGTCGGCACACGCATCACCGCCCACCTCGCCCTCGCCGACGACCCCGGCGGCGCCATCTCCGGCCACCCGCCCCTGTAGCCGACCACCTCACGCCGCCCGAGAGACGTCAGGACGAGAGGCTGACCCTCACAACGCCCCGCACTGCACCATCGATGCGGGGCGTCGTCATATGCGCGCGTGCGGTGCGGGCAGGTCTGCGGGACCTGCCCGCTGCCGGTGAGCCGGGTCATTTCAGGGTCCGGAGGATGGCGATGGCGGCGTTTCGAGCTGAGGCGTCAGCGTGCTGGTGGGCACGGACCACAGTGGAGTCGATCGACACGAGCCAGTCGATGTCGCCGGTCGCGTCCGCCCTCGCCTGGGCGGCCTGGAGCATCCGCTCGAATGTGCCGTCCAGAGCCCACCGGCGAAACCGGGTGTGCAGTGTGGCCCACGGACCGTACCGCTCGGGCACGTCCCGCCATGCCGTACCGGTACGGAACTTCCACACGATCCCGTTGAGCACGGTGCGGTCGTCCAACCGCTTCCTGCCCCGCAACGACTCGGGCAGCAGCGGCCGGACGAACTCCCACTCGGCATCCGACAGTTCATGACGACGTATCACCCCGCCGTGATCCATCACTCCACCCCCGTCCCTGATTCGCTGGACGACGGCGTGGGCCGCCGTCGCACGCCGCGGTGGTTTGGCCATGTGTTCATTCCGTGGCCGTATTCGGTTGCGCCGCCTGTCGGGGTGGTGACTTCAGGTAGTCGAAAGTCGTGAGCGGCGGTCGGTCTGTGCCTGCGGCGCCGATCACATCGTCGACACGAGGAAATCAAGTGAACATGCTTGCTCGTGAGGGGGGTTCCGTCCTGTCCTCGCGTAAGCCGGCGTCGGCCATGCCCTCGCAAAGAGCCCGTGCCGAGCGGGCGAGGCACGAGACGCGCGCAGACATCCAGGGCCTGCGTGCTCTGGCGGTGTCACTCGTCGTTCTCTCCCACGCAGGGGTGGGTGCCGTCACCGGTGGCTACGTCGGTGTGGACGTCTTTTTCGTCATCTCCGGATTTCTCATAACCTCACTGCTTCTGCGTGAATTGTCCACGACGGGACGGATAACGCTACGGAATTTCTACGCCCGCCGGGCCTTGCGCCTTCTTCCGGCGGCGACCCTCGTCGGCGTCACCATCCTGGTGGGCTCCTGGCTGTTCCTGTCCAGAATCCGCTTCCAGGAATACGTGGTCGACGCGCTGACCAGCGCCTTCTACACCGTGAACTTCCGGCTGGCCGTCAATGGCACGGACTACCTCTCCGAGGGAAGCCCTCCTTCGCCGTTCCAGCATTTCTGGTCACTGGCCGTCGAGGAGCAGTTCTACCTGCTCTGGCCGCTGCTGCTCCTGTTCGCCTGGAAGCGGACGCGTCAGCGCGGCATGACGGCGGTTCCGCTCGCCGTGCTCTGCGTGATCTCGCTCGGGCTGAGCGTCGCGGCCATGAACGGTCCGGCTTCCTGGGCGTACTTCGGCTCGCACACCCGGTTCTGGGAACTCGGGACCGGCGCGCTGCTCGCCCTCGCCACGATGCGGCTCGAGCGGTTGCCCATGTATCTTGCCGCGCCGATGACGTGGGCGGGCGTGGCCTGCATCATGCTGTCGGCCGTCCGGTACGACCACAACACACCGTTCCCCGGGTACTACGCCGTCCTGCCCGTGCTCGGGACGGCACTGACGCTGGCCGGCGGCTGCTCGCCCTCCCGGTACGACGCACGGTGGCTCATCGGCAGACGGCCGGTGGTCTGGCTCGGCGGGGTGTCGTACGGCTGGTATCTCTGGCACTGGCCGCTGCTGATCATCGGGCCCGTGGCGCTGGGCAGGCCCGGCGGCGTCCGGCTGGCGCTGGTGCTCTGCGCGCTTGCCCTGCTGCCTGCCTGGGCGACCCTGCACCTGGTGGAGAACCCCGTGCGCTTCCACACCGCGTTCCGCGGCCGGCCGGGGCGCGCGCTGGCACTGGGGGCCGGTCTGTCGGCGGCCGCGGCGGCGACGGCCCTGACGGCCTCCCTGTTCCCGCCGTCCCTCAGCTCCGGCACCGCGGCACCCGATCTGCGCGGGGAGCTCGCGACCGCGCCGGATCCGTCGCTGCGCCTGCGGCAGCTGCTGGAGAGCTCCGGCGGCAGCCTGCCCGGCAATCTCACGCCGGCCCTGACCGACGTCAAGGACTCGGAGGCGGAGGTCTACCGGAACGGCTGTCACGCGGGGTACGACGGCACGCGGATACCGCCCTGCGTCTACGGCGACCCCTCCTCGCACCAGGTCGTGGTGCTCTTCGGCGATTCCCATGCGGCCCAGTGGTTTCCGGCGCTCGACCGGCTCGCGCGGAGCCGTCACTGGAAGCTGGTGTCGCTGACCAAGTCGTCGTGCAAGACGGCCGCGGTGACCATCGTCCACGGCGGCAGGCCCTACTCTTCCTGTGACACATGGCGCGACAAGGCGATCGCGAGGATCAACGCGCTTCACCCCGCGCTGGTGATCGCCTCGTCCTCGGAGGCGGGCGATCCGGTGCACCCCGCGGTCGACCCCGTCCGGCAGTGGACCGAAGGGTTCCGCAAGACGTTCGACGGGCTCGGGGCCTCGGGGGCGCGAGTCGCCGTGCTGCTCGACACCCCCTGGCCGCGGATGGACGCGGTGGACTGCGCGGCCTACCACCCCACGCGCTTGGAGCGTTGTGCGACCCGGCTGCCCGCGGCGATACACGACCCCGTGCGCAGGAGAGCGGTCAGGGACGCGGCGAGACTCTCTGCCGCCTCACTGATCGATCCCGAGCCGTGGCTCTGTACTCCCACCGGCAACTGCCCCGTGCTCGTAGGGGACACGCTGGTCTACCGCGACGACAGCCACATGTCCGAGGCATACTCCGAGGCCCTCGCTCCGGTTCTGGGCGAATGGCTGACAAAGGGTGCCCTCGCTCGTCACGCGGTGCAGTAGGGGGCTGCCACGGTCTCCGTGGCAGCCCCCCCGGTTGTGCAGTAAGAGCTTGAGTCAGCGGTCGCGCCGGCTCATCGGATTCTCCTGGACCCTCGTCCTTGCGACCTGCGCCAGAGATCCCACGCGAAGGTCAGACTCCCCAAGCCGAAGAGCCAGGCTATGCGGTCTCCGTCAACCGCTGACCACACGCAGAATCCCGCGAGAGCCACACATGCGGCTGCCTCTGCGATGCCCATCAGGAGATCAGTGTTCGGTTTCATAGCTCGGCTTCGGTGATCAGCATCGGCTTCTCCAGACCATGGGGGCGAGATACCAGCCGTACCAGCTGTAGCTGGGCTTGACGTAACCGCCGCGAAGCTTCGCGCAGTCATGGGTGTGGTAGTAGATCCAGCCGGCCGAGACGGCTATGTACCAGGCGTAGAAGCGCAGGCCGTTGAACACATGCTTCCAGTATCCCGGCACGTAGTCCTTCACAATGCCGAGCAGCCCGCCGGCGGCCCCCGCACCCCATGTCAGAGTACGCGTCTCTCCGCGGGTGAACTTGACGCTCAGCCAGAAATACTGGATGGGTGACCACCAAGGGCTCTTCCAGTAGTGGTAGCGGAAAGTTCCGTGGAGGTCGTAGCAGTTGACGGGGTCTCCCACGCAGTATTCGTACGCGTTGGCGTTGCCTCCGTAGACGGGGTCGGTCGACAGGAAGCGTCCCGTTGCGGGGTTGTAGAGTCGGGCACCCATGAGGCTGAGGCCGGTGACCGTCTCCGTGGAACGCTGCTTAGCGCCGGGCCAGTTGTAGCGGGTGGCGGACTGGCCGGTCCTGGGGTTGCCGTACTCGTCGTTGTCCAGGGCCGTCGGGGCCTGGGATGTGTCGAGCGGAAGCTGGAGGGCGACATCGCCGTGGATGTTGTTGAGCTGTAGCACCGTGTCGCCGGTTTTGCTGGTGACGGCACCGAGGTCGCCGGAGAGGGATTCGACGTTCCGGGTGATCTCTCCCGTGGCCGTGTTCTCGACGATCCAGTGGGGCCCGTCGTCGTCGCCGCCGTAGTGGTTCACCTTGGTTCCGGTCTCGGTCCAGGTGCTGCCGCTCCCCGTTTCCGTCTTCCACGGGCGCAGACGCAGCTCGGGGTCCAGTTCCCACGTCTGACGCCGGCCGTCGGCGATCTGCTGGTACACGAGGTCGTTCGTGTAGTAGCCGATGGTGCCGTTGCCGGGCAGGGCTGTGGTGCGGCCGAAGGCGTCGTAGGTGTAGCCGGTGTCGACGATACGGTCGCCGCTGTCGTAGGTGCTGGACACGGTCGTGCCGCCTGTGGTGGGGCAGGCCGCGCCCGGATCGCCGGTGGCCGGGGTCAGCGACTTCCGGTTCGCACGGGCGTCGAACGTGTACGTCCTGCGGGTGCAGACATTCGCCGACGTGTCCTCGACCTCCGTCAGGTGTCCGACCGCGTCGTAACGGTAGGTCTGGTCGGACCATCCGGCATGCGTGGTGGCCTGGCCGTGAATGGAGGAGGTGACGTTGTCGGAGTACACCACGGTGCTGTCGCTGTCGCTGTCGCGTGTGTAGGTGCGTCCGGTGGTTTCGCCTGCGGGATTCTTGTCCACGGTCAGGCTGTAGCCACCGGGCAGCTTCTCGGTGCTCGGGGTGCCGTCGGCGTCATACGTGGCCTGGAAGACGCCCGCGACCGAGTCGGTGGCCTTGATCGCCAGGCCACGCGGCTCGACGGCCGTGTCGTACGTGTACGTGACGGTCGACGGGGAATTGTTCGTGATCTTGACCGGACGGTCGAGGACGTCGTACTCGGCAGTCGTGGTTCCGCTGTCGGCGTCCGTGTAGGAGACCTGGCGGCCCAGCATGTCGTACGCCTTGGTGACGGTGCCGACCGTGGACGAACTCGTCGTGGCCTGGAGGCCCGTGGCACTGTCGTAACCGGTGGTGACGGTGGGTACGGCCTGCCCCGTTCCGCCGGTCACCGAGGTGGTGGCCGCGCGGCCGGCGCCGTCGTATGTCGTGGTGGTGGTGCGAGTGACACCGTTGGCGGTCGCGATCACCGCCGTGATGTTGCCCAGAGCGCCGTACTCGTACGTAGTGGTGGGCAGCTGTGTCGGATTGCTGCCGCCGCCGGTGATGTCCCCGGCCGGGCCGGTGGAGCAGACCAGGTCGGCCCACTCCGGGCGGCCGGTGCAGGTGCCGCTGCCCGCGGCGGACCAGTACGTGGTCACCTGGGTCGCGGCATCGGTGCCGCTCGCGCCGGGGAGCTGCTCCTTGGTGATCCGCCCCTGGGCGTCGTACGACGTGCTCTTGACGAGGTTCAGACCGCCCGGATCGTCCGTGGTGGACGTCGGAAAGCCCTTGGCCCAGTCGTACGCCGTCCTGGTCGTGCGGGTGTCGCCGTCGGACGGGTAACCGTCCACGTCCGCGCCGACGGTGACCGTGGTCGGCAGGTCGGTCACCTTGGCCGTGCCGTCGGTCGGCCGGCCTTCGTCGTAAGCGGTGACGGTGTGGCGGCGGGCCGCCACCTCGGTGCCGGCGGGCAGGTCGGTACCGCCCGTGCCGGCGCGCAGCACTCCGGTCAGGGTGGTCATGTGCAGCGGGCCGAAGGTCTCTAGCTCCCGCTGACCGTCCGCGAAGTTGACATGCGTGGTGGACAAGCGCTGCTCCCGGTCCGCCGTGGACATGCCGTTGATCCCGAGCAGGGTCAGCTCAGTCAGTCCCGGACCGCTCGTGGAGAGAGCCAACTCCTGGTTCCCCGCGCTGAGTTCGCGGACGGTGTTGCCCAGGCGGTCGTACTCGGTCACGCTAAGGTGACCACCCGGCTTGAGCGTGTCGACCTCGCGGCCCGACGCGTCGGCGTAGGAGACCGAGGCGCGGGCGTAGCTCGCCGCGGTCAGCGCCGAGCCGGTGTGCGAGGCGGGCACGGAGTCCGGCGGGAAGACGGCGGTGGCGTCGGTGGGCACGTTCGCCTGGCCCCAGGCCGCGACATCGTTGGTCCCCACCTGATAGGGGGCATTGCTGCCGGTCAGCGGTACGTCGTAGACGACGCTGGTCGTGGCCGTGCCGCCGTCGGTCTGCGTCTTCGAGCCGGCCACCAGGGTGGGACGGGAGGCGGAGAGCAGCATGCCGGGTCCCGCGGTGGCCGCGTTGCCGGCCGTGCCGTAGGCGAAGGTCCACGGCAGTTCACCGGGCGGCGTCAGGGTGACGACCCGGCCCGCGCTGTCGTAGGTGTAGGCGGTCTTCAGCGCCGGCGAGATCCGTGGGTCCCAGCTCTCCCGCAGCCGGCCGGAGTCGTCGTACGCGTACTGGGCCATTACGGTACGGTGGCGGAGCGCTGCCCGGGCCGGTGGCCCACAGCTTGATCTGCTTGACCTGGCCGTTGTAGTCGCCGAACGCCGAAGAAGTGGCGGTCGTGGAGATCGCGTACACGTACTCCATGACTCGGCAGCCCTTGGTGGACGGCGTCGCCGCACAGGTGGACGATGTCACCGCCGAGGTCGGCGCGATCACGTACCTCGGGCGGCCCAGCGTCAGCGATCCGCTCACGACCTTCTCCGAGACCACCGTGGTGGTGGAGTTGTCGGTCGGCAGGTAGGTGGTGGACACCTGCCAGGTGGTGGCGGCGGGGTCGACCTTCGCGAACGTGGTCGTCGTGCCGCTGGTGTCCTTTAGGGTGAACGAACCGGTCAGCGACCCGGTCAGGGTCAGTTCCTCCGAGCCGGGCTCGCTCTTCCAGCCACCGCCGGAGGTCGCGGTGAACCCGGTTTCCTTGCCTTCCGCGTCCACGACCGCCACCGAGGTGGAAGAGGTCTGGCGGAGGTAGGCGTAGTCGGAGAGGTCCGCCGTCGTGCCGGCCGTCCACTGGGGGCCGAAGATGGCCACCTGGCCCTCGGCGTCCCCGCCTGCGGTCGGCTGCCGAGAAGAAACCGACCGCAACACACTCAGTCCGAACGCGGACGCGTCCGAGGCCGAGAGGGAGTAGTCGCCCGTCAACTTGTTGACCGAACCCGGACCGACCTCGTCCGACGGCGCGGTACCCGCGTTACGGTCCACCGTGACGGTCGAGACCGGTGAGTACCCGGTCGTCGTGCCGTCGGTGAACGCGACCCGTATGTCGATCGGACCGTCCTCGGTCAGCGACGCAGGGCATCCCGCTCGCGGTCTCGCTGACCGGCGGAAACCGCAACGACATCACCCAACTCCTGTCCCTGCTCGACAAGATCCCGGCTGTTGCGGGCCAGGTCGGCAGACCCGCCGACGGGCGGACGCGTTGCTGGCCGACCGCGGCTACGACCACGACAAGTACCGCCGCTTGCTCTGGCAGCGAGGGATCCGCCCCGTGGTCGCGAAGCGAGGCCAGCCCCACGGCGCGGGCTTGGGCATCTTCCGCTACGTCGTCGAGCGCACGATCGCCTGGCTCCACGGCTTCCGCCGCCTGCGCATCCGCTGGGAACGACGCGACGACATCCACGAAGCGTTCCTCGGCCTCGCCATCTGTCTGATCACCCACCGCCACGTCCAACGGCTTTGTTAGGGACAGTAAAAGGAGACATGGGCGCTGGCGGACCTGCGCCGCGCTTCGGGCCTGCGAGCCGTGGACGTCGCCGGGGTGCTCAAGGTGGCCCCGAAGAACTACCGCCGCTTCGAGGTCGCCGCGCGTGGTGCGTACTGGCCGCGCTGTTTCGAGTGTGACAGCATCGTGAAGTCGCCACACATGCAATGCAGTTGTGCACTACGGTGCTGATCCTTCGACGTCCGCGAGGAAGGAAACCGACGTGGAACAGCCCGAGGCAGCCGACCTCGCGCTGGGGCGGGCCATCGTGGCGCGGATCGCTCCTGAAGAACTGCCCTACTTCGACGAGACCGCGGCAAGTCTGGCGAAGCACCCCGGCCGACGGGACCGGCGTCACCGCGAGGTCGATCCGCTGGCCTTCGGTGGTGCCGCCGAACTCGTTGTCACCAGCATCGCCTGCGGGGTCGCCACCGAGGTGGTCAAGATGATGGGGGAGACGGTTGGCAGCGGGCTGGTGGCCCGGCTCCGCCGTCTGCTGACCCGCGGCCGGAGCGAGGAGCCGACCGCTTCCGATGCGGAACAGCAGCGCCCTGCCCTCACCGAGGAACGGATCGCCGAGCTGGGCGCGGCAGCCGGGCGGTCCGCGGTCCTCCTCGGGCTGCCACCGGACCGCGCCGAGCTTCTCGCCGAGGTGGTCCGGGACCAGCTGAGGGCGGCCGACAGGCCCGGCTCCGGCACATGACGGCCGCCGGGCAGGGTGAACTGCCCCTGGAAACGGTGCCGCCACCGCGCCGGCCACTGCCCTCCGGAACACTCCTCGCCTTCGTCCTGCTGATCTGCGCGGTGCTGGCGTTCATGTCCGTCCTGCACCCCGGTTACGCCGACTTCATCGCAGGCGACCGGGGCGCCCCCGATCTCAACGACTGCCTGCGCAAAGCGGTACGGGAGGCCGGCGGGACGGGCGACTTCATCAGGAACGGTCCTCGGCAGAAGCCGTGTGACTCCAGCGACGACCACACCTCGCAGGGCATCCTCGTCTCGTACGCGATCCTCGCCGTGGCCACCACTGCGCACTACTGGTTCCGTTCTGCCCGCCGTGCCCGGCGCCGGGGTGTGCGCCCGCTGGACGCCGAGCGCTTCCCCTCCCTGCACGCGGAGGTCACCCGCCTGGCTGCGGGCGTCGAGCAGGCCCGCGGGGTCACCTTCCTGGTGGACTTCCTCGACTCCGGGGTGAACGGTGTCTCCTTCGGCCGCGCCGGCCGCCGCTGCATCATCCTCAGCCGAGGCCTGATCCGCCTCCACGACGCGGGCGCGGCGGACCGCGCCGCCTTCCGCGCCGTCCTCCTTCACGAGTTGGCCCATCTGCGCAACCGCGATGTCGACATCACCCTGATCACCTTGGGCCTGCTGCGCTGCTACTTCGCGCTCATGCTCTTCCCCAGGATGTTCGGGGACCTCGTCGGGCTGGTCTTCGTCCCGGGCAGCGCCCCGTACTCGGGGGCGGCGCTTCTCGACGCGGCCGCCTTCGCCGCGGTGGCCCTCGCCGCCCGCTCGGTGGTCCTGCGCACCAGGGAATTCCGGGCGGACGCCCGGGTCGTGGAATGGCTGGGGACGTCCGAACCACTGTTGCACGCCTTCGACCTCGCCTCGGCGGGGTCCGATGGCCGGCCCCGGCGGTCGGTCCGCGGCTGGTGGGCGCGGCTCACCCGCACTCATCCGACCTTCGCGCAGCGCCGGGCCTGCCTGGCGGACCAGGCGCTGCTGATGCACCAGAACATCGGCTTCGCCTTCGTCGTCGGGTTCTGCCTGCCCCTCGCCTGGGATCCGGTGGCCTCGGTCACCGCACAAGTCCGGGAGGACGGCGGCATCAGCGGCTGGTGGCCGACGTGGCTGATCACCCTGCTGGTGGTGCTGGTACTGCTGCTGACGGTGGTCCGCGCTGCGCTGCACCGGCTGGGCCACCAAGCCGGAGCCCCGTCGCCGGTGCCGTTCCGGCTGGGGGTGAGTCTCGGCGTGCTGGCGGGCTTCGCTCTGTCGCCCAGTGCCATCGTCGACCACCTGATGCTGCCGGGGCTGCGCTTCTCGTCGCAGTTCTCCGGCTGGCTGACGGTGGCAGCGCTGGCACTGCTGTTCACCCTCTGGTGCCAGTTCCTCGCGGACTGCTGGGCCCGTCCGGTGGACCTGGCGCGGCGGCCCTTCCTCATGGTCGCGCTGCTGGGGCTGGTGGTGGCGGGCGCGGTGGTCGCCGAAGCGGACACCGTATTCGGGCTGCAGTGGCAGATCGAGTTCGGTCAGTTCATGGACCAGCGGCTCGCCGCGCTGCCGGGACCGCTGCACGCCGCAGTGTGGACGCAATACGTGTACATGACCCAGCTGATCGATCCGTGGTGGTTGCTCGCCCTGCTGGCGCTGCTCCTGGGGGTGCCGCTGACCGGGGCGATACGCGGGCGGCGGCTCGCCCGGTACATGGTGCTGGACCGGGTCCGGCCGGCCCGGCGTGCCCTGCTCCTGGTCCTGGCCGTGACTGCGCTGACGGCCGCCTTCCTGCCGCCCGCCTACACCTGGTGGGCGCAGCAGCGGGGCCTGGAGTCGCTGGCCCACCCTCACTTTCTCACCCCCCTCACCATGGCGGCGGCCGCGGGGACGCTGGCCGGTGGGCTGGCCAGGACCCGCGGCATGGTGTGGGCGGTGGCCACTGCATTCGGTGTCGGCGTGTTGCTCACCTTGCCGATGCCCCGGGAGCTGTGGGGCTTCCAACTGGGCGTCGCAATCGAGGGCGCCGCCTTCGGCACCCTCCTGACAGCGGCATTACCGCGCGCCCGTCCCTTCTCCCGTTGGACGACCGCAGTGCAACCGGACGCCGCCCCGCCGGACGGACGCCGTTAGCCGGCTGACCGCGGCAACCGTCAGAGCTCCCACCGCTCGCTGAACGCCGAGTGGGTGGAGATCACGAACAGCACCCGCTGGGCGGTGAACCTGGATGGCTGGACCCTCAGCGACGAGCACGGCCACACCTACACCTTCCATCACTACCGGCTGGACGGCCGCTCCACCGTCCGCGTTCACACCGGCGAAGGCCGCGGCGCCCGCCACGACCTGTTCCAGGACCGCCGTAATTACGTCTGCCCGGTGGGGGAGTGTCTGCTCGGCTGCCGCCTGACCGTGAAGGGTCGTCGTGGGTTCGATCCGCCGTGGCCGGCCGCCAGTGCTGTTTCTCCCGCAGGCTGTCGGCGGGCGGTTGGCATGTTTCGTCCGGCGGGTCTGGCACCTGGCGGAGGGGCGGAGGTCGGCTCGGCCTTGTTCTATTCGCCTGGCGGCGGGTGTCCTTCCCGTCCGTGAGGCCACCCTTGGGTCAGCGGCGCGCGTATGCCGCTGGTTGCGGAGGGTGGCCCCTTGCGGTTTCACCGGTCGGCGGAAGGTGGCCGGGCCGGGTTCAGGGGGCGGCGGACGTCAGGTAGGTCAGGTATACCCCTTTCTGGCAGTCGGGCGTTTTGCGCAGGGTCCAGCGGCCCCGGACGTTCGCGGAGGAGAAGTTCGACTCGGCGTCGTCCTCTTCGACTTCGCCGTCCTGGGGGGTGTAGCCGGCGTTGGGGAGCTGCTGGTGCAGGAAGGCCAGGGTGGTGTCGAATCCGCTCGGTACGACTGTGGCGACGACGAGCCGTCCGCCGGTGCGGTGTTCCACCGAGGTGACGACCGCGCCTTGGGGTACTGGCAGGTTCTCGGGGAAGTCCTTGGGCAGCGGCAGTGAGGCGGTAGTGGGGCAACCGCCGCTGGCGGCACGGGCGGCGTTGCCGATCGGCGGATCGGTTGCCTGCTTCTTGGCGTGCGGGGTCGACCTTGGGGCTTTGGCGTGCTGGTCGGCCGCCGAGCATGCTGTGAGCGCGGCTAGGCTGAGGACGGCTGCTGCCAGTACGGCAGCCGTGGGCGTTGGTTTCATCTAGTGGCGTCCTTTGGGCTTGTTGTGCGTGCCGCGGACTATGGCGTCGTACGCGCCGTACAGCGTGTTGCCGGAGGTCTGGCGAGCGATGGAGGCCAGGGCGTCGTAGTTCTGGGCGCCGCCGGTCGCGCAGGTGCCGGTGCAGCCGTCGGCGTAGGCGGCGAGTATGCGGCCCTGGGCGTCGGTGGTGACGTCGATGAAGTCCAGGAGGTTGCGGTCCTGGCCGCAGGTGGTGCCGCCGGTGCAGATCGACCCCTTCTGAACCGGGTCGGTGGGGGTGGCGTCGGCGGTGACCCAGGACTGCCCGCCGTCGTAGGTGGTGGCCACGTACAGGTGCCACACGCCCTGGAAGGCGGGGTCCTGATAGTTGCCGCCGGTGGTGGTGCCCAGGAAGGCGAAGGCGGCGCGGTTGTCGTCGCCCGCGGTCACCGCCGGGAAGACGATGTTCTTGATGCCCAGGGCGGCGCCGGCGTTCTGGTCGTACAGCCACGTCTTGCCCTTGTCGTGGCTGACAGCGATGCGGGCGGTGCCGTCGCTGTTCTGGTAGCCCATGTAGACGGTTCCGCCGGCCCCGATGCCCACGCTCGGGTCGGAGTCACCGGGGGTGCTGGACGGGTTGTCGCGGACGGTCCAGGTGAGCCCGTTGTCCTCGGAGGCGGCCACGGCCTGATGGCCGCCGCAGCCCTTGTTGGGCACGTACACCGTGCCGTCCGGGGCCACCTTCACATGGCCGTGCAGGCCGCCGCAGTCCAGCAGCGAGTACATGGCAACGGCGGGCCCGTAGGTCAGGCCGCCGTCACCGCTGACCGCGCAGGATGCGTCGGCGATGTCTTGGGAGCAGTAGTAGACGGCATTCGGGTACGACGTGACGGCGCCTGGACCGCTCGTGGCGAAGGGGCCGCCGCCGATGGTCTGGTGGTCCACACCGGAGTTGATGCCCGAGCCGCCCGTCGGCGTCCACGTGTCACCGTCGTCGTCGGTGTAGCAGGTCAGGGCGGTCTTGCCGGCGAGCTGCGACTCGAAGGTGCGGTGGGTGACGGGGTCGGTGAACAGGATCGGGTCGAGGCTGGTGGTGCTGCCCTGGGGGCAGCCGTTGGCCGCGCTTGCACTCTTGTCCTGCCACGTGGCGCCACCGGCACTGTCGTAGGTGACCTTGAGGGTCGATGTGTATGCCTGGAACATCGCGGCGCCGGTCGCACGGTCGACGCCGATCGAGGGTTCGCCGGCGTTGTGCGCATCGGTGATGTTGTCGGGCGCCCAGGAGTTCGCGTACGTCGGTGGTGTGGCGGTACTGGGCGGGGGATCGGTCGGAGCGGTGATCAAGCTCGCGGTGCCGGTGAAGCTGTCGCCGAGCGGCGCGTATGGCACCACGCGCACGGTATACGACGCCGACACCGCCGGTAGCAGCACGGTCTCGGGGTCGCTGGAAGAGGCCGAGGCAGCCACCTCCCGGCCGTCCGCGTCGAGGACGTACAGGTCGAAGTCGGCGGCAGAGTCGGGCCATCTGACGTCGATGCGCAGGCTGTGACCGGCGTCGTAGCCCGCAGGCACGGACACCTTCAAGGCATAGTCGTCGCAGGGTTGCGCAGTCCCGCAACTCACCGTTGCGGCAGTGCCGGAGACATTCGGGACGGCGAAGGGTCCGGCGCTCCACGTGGTCGTGGGCGCGGTGTTGCTGATCGATCCGGAGGGCGGGGTGGCGGCGTTTGCAGCCGCATTGGGCAGGGTTGCGGCGACGAGCGCCAGCAACCCGACGGCGAGACGCCCCCGCGACCGCGGACGGCGGTGAAGACGTGGTGCGCACAAAAGAGTCACGGGTACCTCTTGGGTTCGCGAGTCGGACGGTGGTGTGCGGCGGGACGGGCGATGCCTTCGTCTGCTCTACGGGGAGGCAGCCGGCGTCCGTCGCGGGAAACCGAACTCTTTTCGAAACGGGTCGGACGGGTGCTGAAGGGGGTCTCAGGAACTGCGGGGTCGGGGTGGGCAAGATGGTTGAACGACTCGGTGAGGTCCGGCCACTGGCGTCGGTAGTCAGGCCGGCGATGACGGCGTCGCCGTCGCGGTCGATGCCGGCGGCGAGGGTGTGGAGGCTGGGCAGGTCGTCTTGCCGGACGGCGTCGAGCCAGTCGGGCAGGCACTCGCCCTGGCGCTCGGTGAGCATGGTCGCGAAGGAGCGGACGTGCCCGGTGAGGGCGTCGAGTTCAGAGCAGTGCATCCGAACGGCCTTGAGCTGAAGTCGCTCGGTCTCGGTGAGGTTGTCCGGACGGCGGAGGATCCATCCGGCGACGGCCCGGGGCGAAAGCGGCCGGGCGGTCACCCGCTGCGTTGAGGTGCCCTTATCGTGCCGGTAGGCGCGAACGCGCTGGAAGCTGCCCTTGTAGCCGAGTGGCACGATCTCCTCCCACAGCTTCCAGGCCTTGGTGCAGCCCTCGCTCCATCCCGAGCTGCCGCTGCACCGAGCGCCGGCTGTGTCCCGCCGTCAGTAGTGCGTGGACGGCGGTATGCCGGGCCCGCGTCCGATCGGCGAATCGGTGCCCGCGCGGCCAAGGAGAACCGGACGAGTCCGCGGCCGGAACAGCCTCGCGTTCGGGACCGGGGCCTGGTTCGGGGACCGTGGGGGCCAGAGTGCGGAGGCAGTGACGATGCTGAGCGACGCTGCGCTCGGCGGCCTCGTTGAGGTTGTGCCAGAGATGCCACCGGTCCGCGACCTGGACGGCCTGCGGTGCACCGGCGGTGGCGCCCTCGGCGAAGAACGGCGCCCGATCCCGGCATACGACCTTGACGCCGGGTCGATCGGCGAGTCAGGCCGCCAGACTCGATGCCTCCCGGTCGGGCAGCAGGTGGACAGGACGGCGGGTCTCGACGTCGACAAGAACGGTGCCGTAGTGGCCGCCCTTGCGGGGGGCGTACCCAACGCCGACCACACGCGGGGCGGGCACTTCCGGCTCGGGAAGGGCGGCGACCAGGCGTAGGACGGTGCTCCGGCTGAAGTAGACCCCGAGCGCGCAGCTCAGGCGGGCGCCGGCCCGGCCAGCCAGGGCGAGACAGACCGCGGCCAGCGTCGCGCGCAGCCGCTCGGTCCGCTGACCGTGCCGACGGGTCAGGCCAGGTATCTGCTCGACGAAGGTGCGGCGGATGCATCCCGGGTTCCCGCAGGTGAACCGGCGGACCCTCAGCTGAAGAACAACGCTTCGTCCGGCGCTGGGCACATCAGCAGGAAACCGCAGGTAGGAACCATGAACCCGGTTCGACCGGACCCCGCACGCAGGGCAAGCGGCACCGTTCGCGGTGCATTCCACGTCGACCCGCACTATCGCGATACTCACGTCCACCGGCGCACCGCAACCTCCGCGATCGACGGGAACAACAACTCCTTCAACCGGAGCACGATCTCTTCCACGGCCCCGAACTGTCATACCAACCGCCTTGACCACGGCTCACTTTCGAGGCGACTTCACCTACTGCCCGGAGAAGCTCAGCCGTCACTCAGCGTGGCCGCGTCACAGAAGTTGACCCGAGTTTCGACAGCGGTTGTTCATGGTCCCGGGAGGCCCCCGGATCGCGTCGAAGTTGATGTTCACGAGGACGGACAGCACCCCGCCGTCGACATTCCGGTCGGGCAGGGCGGGTCTCGGCATCAGGGGTTAACGTCGCCGCCCGAGCCGGTTCTGTGGGCTGTCCGGAGGAATGTGGCCCGCTCCCGCTTGTGCCTGCTGCGAGGGCACCCACACCGCGCTGGACCATTGGCCTGGTCAAGACGCAGGGACGTGTCTGAGCGGTATCGAGGTGAACCGACCGATGGACAGAGCCGGACGGCCTGATCGTAGATCGCTGCTTGCCGGCGGACTTGCGGTCGCCTCGGTTGCGCTCGCGGGGTGCTCATCCACGATGGCCGCCTCGTCGGCGACCAGCACCTCGCCGGAAGCGCGGCCCACCACGCCGGCCACGGCATTCGCGCGGCTGATGGAAGGCAACAAGCGCTGGGTGACCGGAGACCTTCAACACCCCGACCGGGATCCGAACCGGCGTCAGCTCGTGGCCCAGGAGCAGCAGCCTTTTGGGGCGATTCTCTCGTGTATCGACTCGCGAGTGCCGCCTGAGCTCCTCTTCGATACCGGCCTGGGTGACCTATACGTGATGCGCACCGGTGGGGAGGCGGTCGACCCGGTGGTCACCGGCTCTGTCGAGTACGGGCCTATGACGAGTGGCACCCCTCTCATCGTGGTCCTCGGGCATCAGCGCTGTGGCGCAGTCAAGGCGGCGTACACGTCCCTTCGTGACGGCAAACCGCTGCCCGGCAACCTGCAGGCGATCGTCAAGGCGCTGCAGCCGGCGTACGAGGTAGTCCGGGAGGGTGGCGCCGACCCGGTCGAGACCATGGCCCGCGCCCAGGTCAAGTTGATCGCGGCCGATCTGCGCTCCAACGAGGACCTGGCCCCCCTCGTGGGAAAGGGCGCCCTTGCCGTCGTCGGCGCCTACTACTCGCTCGACACCGGCAAGGTGGAAGTCCTGGACGGCGCGCCCTCCTGACCGGTCGGACGAGTCGAACGGCCGAAGAGGTACGGACGGACGCGGACTTCGAGCACGGCACGATGCTGTCGAAACTCGTGAACGTTCCATCCCGGCTGCGGCGGCCGAGTGCCTCCCGAGCAACTGTCGAAGTGGGCACGTTCTCGTGGACAAAGCCACCCGGTGCCCACGCGCCTTGATGGGCCGCCGCCTCAAGCCGCATGTGACTGCTGCGCCTCGTCAGAAAAAGCGATCCGGATGCGCTGCGCTGCGTGGTCAAGCGAGTCGAGGCAGCTGGTCTTGTTCGGCCCAAGGACGACCCAGTGGGCAAGTCTGTCTTCCACGCGCGCGAGTGGCAGGCGCTGGATCTGTGAGCCTGGCCGTTGGGTGAGTACGCAACGCTCGACTAGCGGGTCGTTCGTGGGTTGTCGGACTTGCAGCCACACGATGCGTCCGCCGCGATCGGCGTAGGCGAAGTGGATGGCTGCCGCACGATGCAATGTGGGTGCCAGGGTCGGTGTCTTGCCGGTAGCGATCTCCGCGGCCACCTGGGGCAGGTCAATGCCTGTGGCCTTCTTGACCAGGAGAGGGATGAGGTCATGTGGCAGATGGGCTGCGACCTCGGTGACCCTCGGGCCCCGAGGGGTGAGTCTCATGGCGATGTGGACGACGCCACGAGTGGTGCGCAAGGCGCGGACGGTACGCGCGACAATGTGCCTGAGCACAGGGTTGTGAAGCAGTGGGTCGTGAGCATGCACCACGTGGGGCACCGGTGGGCGGGCCGGAGGGGGGCCGAGCAGGGTATGGGTGATCGCGGCGATCCGGATGTCGTCGTTCAGGACAACGGTTTCTGCAGACACACGAGGCTCTTCTGTCCTGCTCTATGAAGACGAGCCATAGTCAACCTGTGGATGGTTTGGTCATGGAAGCGGGTTGGTTCCCCGGATGGCCTGCCAGCCGGAGTGGGGGGTAGCTGACGTCAGGAGTTGGACTCCCGTGCCTCGGAGGGTCACGAGTGCAGTGTGGACGGGGTCGAGTTCATCGACGGAACGGCCGTAGGTGAGGATCTGCGTCAGTTTCAGGTCGATGGTCTCTGCCGAGTCGTGGATGCGGTCGAAGCGGGCGCCGCGGCGAACCGGTCCGGCCGTGCAGCGCACGGTGGCGGTGGCCTCGGCCGGGTTCACGGTGGTGACCTGGTCGATCTGCAGTTCCACGTCGGCCACGTGGCTGTCGGGGGTGTGGGGCTCGGTCATGCCGTCACCTCAGTGCGCTGGATCAGGACGCCGTTCTCGAACCGGGCGCCGGAGCGGACCAGGGCGACGAGGTGGGCGCCGGTGATCGTGCGCCAGCGTTCCTGGGCGGACTCCACGAGCTTGAACACTATCGCGAGGGCCGCGGCCGGGCTGCCGGCGCCCCGGGTGACCTTGGTCCGCAGCTTGACGGTGGAGAACGTCGACTCGATCGGGTTCGTGGTCCGCAGGTGGATCCAGTGCTCGGTCGGGAAGTCGTAGAACGCCAGCAGCTCCTCGGCATCGTCGGTGATCTTCGCCAGGGCCTTGGGCCACTTGGTGCCGTAGGCCCGTGCGAACGCCTCGATCGACTTCTCGGCGTGCGCGCGGTCCTCGGCGTTGTAGATCTCCTGCATCGCTTTCAGCGCGCCGGGCTGTGCGGACTTCGGCAGGGCATTCGTGACGTTGCGGGATTTGTGGACCCAGCACCTCTGATGCCGGGCTGCGGGGAACACCTCGGCCAAAGCCCGCCACAGTGCCATCGCGCCGTCGCCGACGACGAGTTCGGGATCGCGCATGCCGCGTCGGCGGCAGTCCCGCAGCAGATCGGCCCACGACTCTGTCGACTCCCGCAGCCCCTCCGCGAGCGCGATCAGCTCCTTGGTCCCGTCCAGGCGCTGGCCGAGCAGGACCAGCACGCACGAGTGCGGCTGGCCGCGCCGGACCTTCGGGTGGACGCCGTCGGCCCACACGTAGACGAAGTCGCGGTCCGACAGGTCACGGGTCTGGAAGGCGGCGTGGTCGTCGCCCCACTGTTTCGTCAGCCGCGTCACGGTTGCCGGCGACAGCCCGGCGGCCGAGCCGAGGAGCTGCTCCAGCGCGGGCACGAAGTGCGGGGTCGCATAGTCTGCCCGAAGCGCCCTCCTGGGTGGCGAACGAGGCGACGCCCAGCAGGACGACGACGGCGAGCACGCCCACCGCCAGCCGCATGTCGATCGGGGACACCGGCGTTCATGAGGCGAGGGGGTCGACGCCCTGGCCGTTGGTGGCCTGGGCGAGCCAGAGACTGGTGCCTCGGGCGCCGCCGTTTACTGATCTTGCTCATCAATCGTTCGATTCATCAACAGTGGCATCCCCCGCCAGTCGGCGGCATAGGGCCGGGTGGCGATGGTGTCGGGGTGGTCATCGCCCAGTACTCGCACCCGGTCGGTGAGGAGTTTGGCGAAGGCATCCGCTGCTCCGGCAATCCGGTGGGCTTTGCACGGGCAGCTCACACCTTGTCGGAGTCTTCCGCGCTATCGGAGGGTGATCCGAGTCGTCGATGAACAGCGCTGGATCTTTCGGCTACGGAGTCATGGGCCGCGCTGCCCTCAGCTGCTCGGGGCCATGGACCAGCGCCTGGATATCGTCGGCGAGGAAGGTGTACGGGTACGGGGTCGGCTGCGCGCTCGCCTCGTCGATCCGGGCGAGGTCCTCCGGCGGCAGCGAGATCTCCAGCGCGGCCAGGTTCTCCAGGAGTTGGTCGCCGGAGGAGACGCCCACGGCCACGCTGGTGATCTCCGGCTTGCTCAGGATCCAGGCCAGGGCCAGCTGTCCGGGCGTACGCCCCCTCCGCGCGGCCAGGTCGGCCAGGCACGCGATGACGCGGGGCACCACCGGGCGGAACGGGTCGACGTCGCCGGTGGTGAAGGTCTGCGTCATCCGCCCGTCGCCGGTGATCCGCCGCTGCTCCAGGTCGACGCGATAGCGGCCGGTCAGCAGGCCGTTGGCGAGCGGCCCCCAGGCGACCAGGCCGACGCCGGTGGCCGCGGTGAACGGGAAGAACTCGTGCTCGATCGTCCGCTCCAGCGCGTTGTAGTTGAGCTGGACCGCCGCCGGGACGGGCCAGCCCCGCCACCGGGCGACGGCCTCGGCCTGACCGGCGTACCAGCCCGGCACGTTGCTCAGCCCGACGTAGCGGATCTTCCCGGCGGAGACCAGGTCCGCCGCCGCGGCCAGACTCTCCTCGACGGGGGTGACGCCGTCCCACAGGTGCAGGTAGAGCAGGTCGATGTGGTCGGTGCCGAGGCGGCGCAGCGACCGTTCGACGGACGCGACGACGTTGCGGCGGCTGCACCCGCCGGAGTTCACGTCCCGCGGGTCCGTGCGGTACCCGCACTTGGTGGCGATCACCACCTGGTCCCGCGCGGACCGGTTGCGCAGCGCACGGCCGAGCCAGGTCTCGCTCTCGCCGCGGTTGTAGACGTTCGCGGTGTCGAAGAAGTTGATGCCGTGGTCGAGGGCGACGCCGAGCAGCGCGTCGGTCTCGGCGGCCGACATGGTCCAGCGCGGCCCCCACTGCGAGCCGAAGGTGGCCACGCCGAGGGCGATGTTCGACACCTTCAGCCCGGTACGGCCCAGCAGATGGTACGTCACCTTGGACATGCGGCGCTCTTCGCTCCCCGGCTCAGATCAGCGAGCCGGCGGAGCCGCCGTCGAGCCGGCACAGCATGCCGTTGGCCGCCCGCCCGAGGCCCGCGAGGTACTGGACGCTGCGGTAGCACGCGTCGAAGTCGATCAGCTCCTCGATGACCAGGTCCGGGTTGGACTTGCGCAGGAACACCCGGGTGATCTCGGCCTCGTCGATGCCGCGGCGGGCGGCGACCCGCTGGAGCTGCGCCACCTTGTCCGGGTCGGCCAGCGGGCCCAGCAGCAAGGTGGCGACGGCCGTGTTGCGGGAGCGGCAAGCGTCGGCGAGCGAGCCGGTGAGCACGCGCAGCGCGGCCTTGCTCGCCGCGTACGCGCCGGAGTCGCTGTCGGCGTGGAACATGGACTCCGAGTTGATGACGACGATCGAGGTGAACCGGGTGTCGGGGGTGGCGGCCAGCAGGTCCAGGGTCAGCCGGTAGGGGGCGAGGGCGTTGACCCGGAAGACGTCCTCCAGCTCGGCCAGGGACAGTTCGTGGGCGGGGCGGGGCGGGTAGCTGACGGCGTTGTGGACGATGAGGTCGGGTGCCTCGCCGAGCCGGTCCGTGATCCGTTCCAGGGTCTCGGGCCGGGACAGATCGGCCTGGAGGTGGTCGACGCCGGGTGTGCCGGGGGTCTCGGACGCGGGGCGGCGTCCGAGACCGGTCACCTTCCAGCCGTCGGCGGCGAGCCGGGCGGCCAGGTGGGCGCCGAGGCCGTGGCTGCTTCCGGTGACGAGGGCGTGCTGGGCCATGTCTATTCCTTGACGCTCACCAGGAGACCGCTCTGGGTCCCGACGAATGCGGAGAACAGCCGGGTGCTGCGCCCGACCGCGCGGTTGTAGCGGTGGATGGCCTTCGCCTCGCGGTCCTCGTCGGACCCCTCGGTGCGCTCGGCGGTGAAGTCGCCTTGGGCGAAGGCGTCGTCGGCGATCAGCAGGCCGCCGGGTTCCAGCAGCGGGTAGCACAGCCGGAGGTAGTCGGGGTACGACTTCTTGTCGGCGTCGATGAAGACCAGGCCGACGCTCCCGGGCGGCACGGTTTCCAGGTAGGCACAGGCGTCGCCGACGACGATGTCCACCCGGTCCTCGACCCCGGCGGTGCGCAGATTGCGGCGGGCGGCCTCGGCGGCTCGCGGGTCGATCTCCAGCGTGGTCACCCGCCCGCCCTCGGGCAGGCCGCGGGCCAGGTGGATGGTGGAGTAGCCGAACAGCGTCCCGATCTCCAGCACCTGCCGGGGCCGGCGCAGCAGGGTGAGCAGTTGCAGGACGCGGCCCGCGTTGTCGTCGACCTGGATGGTCGGCAGCCGGTCGTCGAGCAGGGAGCGCCGCAGGATGCCGTCGAGCACCTCCTCGCGGGGGCCGAGGACGGCGCGGATGTAGCCGTGCGGGATCGTCGTCACGCGTCTGCTCCCGGGTGCTGAGCGCCGCGGGTCCCAGCCGGCGCCGAGGGCGCGGTGCCGTCGTGGAGGCGGGCGGCGTCGTAGAAGGCGAACAGGGCCTCGCTGTCCGGCCGGGTGGTGGGTGCGTCGAAGTCGAAGCAGGGCAGGAACAGTTCGGGTGCCTGGTCGGGCGTGACGTCCGCGAGGGATGTGCGGTGGAAGGGGGCGAACTTCTGGGCGCTGTCCGCGGCGCCGAAGAGATAGGCGAAGTTGGCGCCGGGGTTGGCGGTGAACATGGGCCAGGTGAAGTAGCCGGGGAAGTCGCCCAGGGTGCAGTGGCGGCCGATGCCGAACCGCTCGTCCAGGCGCCGGAAGGAGTCTTCAAGGCCGCCGTCGGCGCGCTGGTGGACGTCGAAGTCCAGCAAGGCCAGCACGGCGCGCTCCAGGTAGGTGCGCCGGTACTCGATCCCCTTGATGCGGCGGCACAGGGCCAGTCCCTCCTCCGCGGCCGGGGTGAGGGAGAGGTAGCGGGCCAGGTCGGGGTGGTAGGCCCACTTCTCGCACCACATGCTGAGGTGTTCCAGCCGTTCCAGGGGCAGGTACTCCAGGCCGGACCGGTTGGAGATCCGCTTGCGGATCAGCAGGTGGTTCAGGGCGTGCCCGAACTCGTGGAAGAGGCTGTGCACGTTCTGGAAGGTGATCCGTCCCCCGCCGTCGGTTCCCGGCCGGAACCGGCAGGAGACGTAGGCGACCGGCCGCTGCACCACGCCGCTCCAGTCGGTGCGGTTGCGGATGCCCTTGGTGTGGTTGGCCCCGATCGTCTTGTTCCCGGTGTCCCACAGGTCGAAGTTGATGTGGCCGACCTCGCCGTGCTCGGAGCGGACGGCGACGGTGACGACCTGCGCGGCGCCGGTCACCTGCCGGGTGAGGGTGAGGCCGAAGACGTGCCGGGCGACGGTGAAGATGTAGTCGAGGCAGTCGTCGAGGTCGAACATCGGCGGCTTGGCCCCGCCGGTCGCCGTACGGACGCTGTGCGCAAAGTGGGCGAACGGCTCGTCGCCCGCGTCGGGACACAACTGCCGTATCTCCGCCTCCAGTTCGGTGTGGGCGGTCAGCGCCCGCGCCAGGTGGCGCTCCAAGAAGGCGGCCACGTCGGCCTCCTCGACGGCGCACTTGGTGAACGTCCGCGCGAGCATGCTGGGGTGGCCCTGCGCGGCGCTCTGCCGCCGCCGCGCCTCGATCATCCCGTCGACCAGGCCGAGCAGCCGCGGCAGATGCGCGTCGCGCGCGCCCTGCCAGGCCCGGGTGAGCTTGCCGCGGGTGGCGGGCCTGCCGACCTGGCTGGAGAGCTTGTAGAACACGGCCGACGGGGTGCCCGATCCGGCGGGCGTGCCCAGGCGCTCCAGCAGCCGGGCCTGGTCGCGCTGGACGTCGTCGAGGACGCCCTTGGCCTCGGTGAGCAGGGCGTCGAGTTCCTCCTCGACGGCAATGTCCGCGGGCTCTTGCTTGGCGCTCAGCTGGGCGACGTAGGCGAGTCGGGACTCCTCCGCCTCCGGGTCCGGGCAGCGCAACAGCAGCAGCTTCTCCAGGATCTGCCGGTCCAGCTCCGGGTCCTTGTGGAAGGCGTCGCGCCAGGGCAGCAGGCGCTCGAAGTCCACAAACTCGTCATTGGCCTCCAGGTAGAGGAAGATGTAGGCGACGTTGTTGTAGATCGAGGTGATCTCGACCAGGGTCTCCTGGGTCAGCCGCGGCTCGGCCACGATCTCCCGGAGCCGGCTCATCATCGCCTCCAGGGCCTCCTCCATGGCGGTGAGGCTCTCCCGGTCCGGCGCCAGAACGGGGTCTACGGACATGAGGTCACTCCTCGTCGCACGGCTGGAACAGGAACTGGTAGAGGTCGCCCCCGTACGACGCGGCGTACATGCTGCCCGAGGCGGCCGCCACCGGGGTGATGTCCAGGGCCGGTTCGTGGTCGGGCAGGCCGAGCACCTGGCTGCTCTCCCACAGGAACCGGCCGTCCTCGCGAGCGAGGCACACGATGTTGCCGCGTTCGGCGGTCGCCACGAAGTTCCCGTCGGGCAGCACCGTGAGCGAGGTGTACGAGCGGGGCGCGCCCTGGGGTGAGGTCCACCGCACCTCGCCCGAGGAGGTCAGACCGGTGACTGTGCCGAGCTGGGTGCCGACGGCCAGGACGTCTCCGGAGACCGCCGGACTGCCGGCGATCTTGGCTCCGAGGCGGACCTCCGCCTCGGGGCGGCCGGTCTTGGCGTCGAGGAGGACGCAGCGCCCGTCGACCGGGCAGACGGCCAGCCGGCCGGTGTCGTGCAGCAGCGCGGGCGACGCCTTGACGGGGTGGCCGATCTCCTGCCGCCACACCTCGGTGCCGTCCGCGGCCAGGGCGACGACGTGTTCCCCGCAGCACAGTACGGCGGTGTCGTCGGTGGCGGGGACGGGGCTGGCGTAGGGGTCGCGGTAGGCGGCGACGCCGCCGTGGGCCGCCGACCAGGGGCGGGGCAGCGGGCGGTCGTACACGATCTCGCCGGTGCCGAGGGCGAGGCCCAGGCAGCGGCTGTGGAAGGCCGCCACCACGAGCAGGTCGGCGCCCGGCAGCACGGTGGGCGTGGCGAAGACGGGGAACTCGGCCTTGCGCGACCACACCAGGGTGCCGCGCAGGTCGAAGCAGGTGATCAGCCCGCTGGTCGTCGCGACGATGACATGGCGGCGCGCCTGGTCGACGACGAGGGAGGCGTACACCGAGCGGTCCAGGCGGCGTTCCCAGTAGACCTTGCCGAGGCCGGGGTCGAAGAACCGCAGCCGCCCGTCGTCACTGGCGACCACGACGCCGACGCCGGCGACGACAGCGGGGGTGGAGCTGACTGGGACGGGGACGGTCTGCCCGAGGTGGGCGCTGTCGTGGGTGAGCCGCCGGTATCCGCAGACGGCGGGCTCGCGGTCCCAGTGGAAGGCGCCGTCGGCGCGGCCGGGCAGCACCGACTTCACCGGGTCGTGGCGGAAGGCGGGCAGGCCGGGCGAGTCGGCCGGGAGGCTACTGGGCAAGGCTCATCTCGCTTTCCGCTCGGTCCGCACCGGGCCGGCCGGTGCGGCGCAGCGCGCGCCAGAACACGAACGCGAGGACCGCGGTGGGGATGCCCTTGCAGGCGACGGCGAAAAAAGTGGAGTCCAGGGCGAAGACCGCGTACCAGGCGAGGGGGATGGTCAGCAGGTACGTCACCGCGGTCGAGGAGACGAACAGCAGTCCGCCGCGCTGGTGGACCGTGAGCATCTCGCCGAAGATCTGCTCGAAGAAGTAGGCGGGGACGTACAGGAGATAGGCGAGCAGCAGGTTGCGCGCGAGGTTCCGGTCGAGGCCGGAACTGGCGAAGGCGTCGACCAGCCAGGGCGCAGCCAGCGCGGTGACGGCGGTCGCCGCCGCGGTGGGTACGGCGGCGTACAGGCGCATCTTGCGCACCGTGCGGGTGAGGTCGTCCGGGCCCCGGCCCAGGGCGTAGCCGTAGAAGACGAAGGACCCGGCGAAGCAGGCCTGCGGGACCCGGCAGAACAAGGTGTAGATCTTGGTGGCCACGGTGGCGGCGGCGAGCTGGACCACACCGAGCGTGCCGATGAACAGCAGCGGGATGGTCGTACCCATGTAGTCGTTGAAGTGGCGCAGTCCGATGCCAGGTGCGGTGCGGGCCATCGAGCGGAACTCGGAGAGGACCTCGTGGCGTTCGGGGCGTACGAAGCGGTCCGGGCGGGTGCGCAGCCGGCGGACCAGGACAATGCCGCCGGTGGTGGCCATGACTGCCTGGGCGACCAGCGTGGACGCGGCGACGGCCTGGGCAGGGGAGGCGAACCGGCCGGCCGCGCCGGTATCCAGGAAGACCCAGTTGAACAGGGCGTTCACGGCGAGGCCGAAGACCAGGTTGACGGCCGACAGGTTCTTCAGGCCGCAGATCTTGAGCGACTCGCTGATGACGATGTAGCCGAGGACCAGGGCGATGCCGTAGGTGCGGACCTGGACGTAGTCGACGACCAGCGGGATCAGCTCGGCCTTCTGCCCGGTGGCCCGCAGCAGCGGCTCGATACCCAGGCCGAGGGCGATGCCCAGGAGCTGGCAGGGGATCAGCAACAGCAGCAGGGCGGTGCCGAGCACCGGCAGGCGGTGGCTGGTCCGCTGCTCGCCCTCGGCCATGGCGAGCCGGCTGCTGAAGACGTCGACGACGCCGATGAAGACGGCGTAGATGGCCGAGATGAGCACATCGGCCTGACCGACGGCCGCCGCCTGGTCCAGGCCCTTCGGCGCGACCATGATGAGGTCGAGGGCGCCGAACCCCACCGAGACCACGCCCAGGCCGAAGACCACCGCGGTGTAGCCGGTGTAGTTCCGCACGGTGAACCGGGTGTGCTCCATGGCGGCTACCGGTCCCCCGCCCGTGGGCCGGCGCCGCGGGTGCTGTCGTGGCCGAGCCGTTCCAGCGCGGCTTGGAACCGGAACCGGGAGGTGTCGTCGCCCAGGCCGTCGGCCAGGTCGAGGCCGGCGCGCAGCACCTGCTCGTCGTCGGGGGCGAGGCGGGCCAGGTCCCGGTGGAGGGCGAGGGCACGGTCGGTGGCGCCGGCCTTCTGGTGGCAGCGCGCCGCGCGCAGCATGTGGTAGCCGACGTACGGCGGACCGGCCGCGACCGCCTGCTCGTACAGGTCGGCGGCCTGCTCGGGCCGGCCGAAGGCGGCGTAGGCCTCGGCGAGTTCGCCGTAGCTGGGAGCCCAGGCCGGGTCGAGGGCGATCAGGGCCCGCCCCGCCTCCTCGGCCCGGTCAAGGTCGCGCGTGAGGTACATGTGCTCCTTGAGCGAGGACTCGTGGTAGGTCTTCAGGAAGTGCGTCTCGTAGGCGCGGGGGCGGCGCGCCATGGTGTCCTCGGCGGCTTCGCGCGCGTACTCCATGTAGCGGCGGGTGGTCTCCGCCTCGCCGACGGCGGCCGGGACCATGGCGAGCGCGCGGTACCAGGAGGAGATCGCGCCGGGGTCGAGCCGGTCGCGTGTCTCGGCCAGCCGGGCGCCGGTGGCGCGGAACCAGTCGTACTCCGCCTCCGGCAGTTCCTTGCGCTTGAGGTACCAGACGACCGCTTGGGAGCAGGCGTCCAGAACGCGGTCCTCGGGCACCTCGCCGGTCTCGGCGGCCTCGCGCATGCAGTCGAACTGGCGGGGCGAGTCGGCGCCGTCGTCGCGCCGGTTGGTGACGACGAAGGCGAGCATGGCGGCCTCGAACCGCTCGCGGGGGATGGCGGCCCTTGTGTAGGCGTCGGCGAGCAGGCGTTCGGCGGGGTCGAAGCGGGAGACGCTGATCAGCGCGGCCGCCGTGTTGACCAGGGCGGTCACCGGGAGGTCGGCCGCGTCGCGGACGAGTGCGGCCAGCCGTTCGACCGGTTCCGTCAGCCGGTGGCTCAGGTCGGCGAGGGGGTCGTACGACAGCCCGGCGAGGAGGGCGGCCTCGTGCAGGACGTTGGGTTCGAAGACCTGGGCGAGCAGATAGCCGAAGCGGTCGAGCCGCAGGTCCGCGTACTGCTCCACGCAGGCCCGGGAGAACAGGTCCGCCGGCCGGCCGGGGCCGGTGGTGTACTCCAGCCCGAGCAGGGTCTCCTGGAAGGTGTTCGCCTGGATCTCGACCGTCTCGAACGCGATCGGGCCCGGGGTTGCTCCGCTCATCGTCGTCACGCCCTTTCTGCCGCCTGGCGGCATGCCCAGTTGAGAAGATGCAGGAACACCAGTACGGCGCGGCCGGCGTCCGAGAGCGTGGTGGCGTCGCGGGCGTCGGCGGGGGCAGCGAACTCCACCAGGTCGAAGCCGACGAGCCGGTTGTCCCGAAGCACCCAGTCGATGAGGCGCAGCAGGTCCCGGGTGCCCAGGCCGGCCTCCGCCGGATAGCCGGTGGAGGACATCACCGAACGGTCCAGGACGTCGATGTCCACCGTGAGGTAGACGTCGGTGCCGGTGCCGAGGGCGGCGCGGAAGCCTTCGGGGTCGTCGAGTTCCGGGGCCAGCAGAGGCAGTTGCCGGCCGACGCCGTGCAGGTAGCCGTCCAGGCCGTCGGCGCTGTCGGCCTCCACCGTGGCGTACGGGGCCACCCCGATCTGGAGGAGTCGCTCGTGTCCGACCAGGTCGGACACGTGGGACATCACGTTGGTGTTGAAGATCGGTTCTCGGGGCACGTCCCGGGTCGGTGCGCCGTCCCAGATCTGCACGTCCAGGTGGTGGTCGAACTGGACGACCGTGAAGGGGCGCCGGCGCCGCTTCCACAGCGCCTCGACCACCGGCAGGGTGACCGTGTGGTCGCCGCCGATCACCGCGGGGACGGTACCGGCGGGCAGCGCGGCGATCACCTGGGCCAGCGCCTCCTGGGCGTCGGCGAGCGCCATGCCGTCGAAGAGCACATCGCCGATGTCGACCGCGCGTTCCAGGGGGACGCGCCCGTTGCGCAGTTGGACGATGCCGGGCTGTTCCGCACCCCAGGTATGCGCTCTGGAAAGCGTTCGGAGAAAGAAGGGGCCGTTTTCCGCTCCTTGGTGGGCGCTGCCGAGGGAATAACCGGAACCGACGACCGCGGCGGCGTCCGGCGGCACTGCGTCGGGCGCGACCGTTCTCAGCCCGGCGAACCCGGTTTTCGTCCGCAGTCTTGGCACGTCAGCACATTTCCTTCAGGAATTCGAAACGGTTCGCGGACGGAGGGAGCGGCCGCAGCCGCTCCCTCCTGGGTGCCTTGGTCAGCGCTCGCCGAGGATCGCGTCCAGCTCGGCGTCGACCTCCGGCTCCGCACCGAGGCTGCTGATCACGGCCTCGGTCTCCATGGCCTCCGCCTCGAAGAAGACCTCCGCGTTGGCGGCGCGGAAGAAGGCGGGCTTCTTTTCCAGGGTGTACTTCGACATTGCTGCACTCCCTACTGTCGGTCAAACAGTGGAAAAGGCCTTGCCGATCGGCGATCAGCGGCCCGAGGTGTTGCACGTGCCTGCCGCGGATGCGACGGAGGAAGCCTTGGCGACCACCCGGCCGGCCGTCAAGAAACACAGATCGGCCATGTTGTTTGCCGCCACTTCAAGCGTCTGTTTTCCGCCTTGCTGAAAGGGTGCAATTTCTCCGAAATCGAAGACCCTCACCTCGGCGCGGGCGCCTTGCGACTCACGCGGGCGACGATCAGCGGCCCCGGCACAAGTGGCCCGATCCGCTCGCCCGCCAAGGAGCTGCGGAACCCCCTTTCCCTCGCCTCGGCCTTCCGCCGCCTGCGGCCGGACGAGGGGCCGGGGCCGCCCGTGGCGGCGCGGCGCGCCGACGGGGCGCGCCGCGGCAAGCGGGCCTGGAGGAGGCTGCCTCGGCGGGACTGGAGCCCAGAGGGCCGGTGAACACCAGGGCGCGGTAGCCGTCGAACTTCGGCTGGAACACCAGGCGGCCCGGCAGCGCGCCAGGCGCGGGCACGCTGTCTCGGGCCTGCGCCAGCATCGGTTCTACCGGCGGTCCCAGCACCATACGTCCGCCTACGGTGCAATCGCACCATGCGCGACCGGGCGCGGCGGTTACGGAGGGCCGGTCGTCCGTAACCGGCCGAGCAGGACCAGGCGCAGGCCGCCGCGGCGGCAATGCCGGCCGGCGCAGCCGAGCTGGAGCGCCTGCCTCACGAACGCGAACCCGAACGCTAGCTCGCCGACGAACCGGCCGCTCGAGCCTCGTCGCCCGCCGGGGCCGGTCACGTCCAAGGCCAGATCTGCGTTCCTGCGTCCGATCGACATGCTGAGGCGCGTCGGTCGGACGCCTTCGAGCGGTGCGCCCAAGGGCACGCGGCTTCCGTCCCGCGCCCCTACGGCGCGCCGTTTCGAGTCCCGTCGGCTCGCCGGTCCGACTGCGGCGAGTTGAACCACTCGTAGGCGATTACCTGTTGTCACTCGGCGGTCATCTGCTCGAGGAGAGCATCCGCTCTTTTCTGGCGACCGCCGCTGCCGGGTCGTGGATGGGGCCTGCCGCGTTTCGAGCAGGGAGTGCTGGCTCTGAGCGGGATGGCCTTGTGTGTCTCGGCCACGGCAGTTTGGCAGTCAAGAGCCACTCGACGCGGTCGGCGAAGCGGGGCTCGGGGACGGGGAGCTCCACGGTGGGATGGCGCACGTAGTGGCTGGTGACTGTCTCCGCGACGTAGTTGGTCAGGGCAATGATGCGGTGACGGCGGCGCCGCGGAGCGGCTCCGGGGGCCGTGGCAAGCCGGCTGAGGGTGCGCAGGAGTGTGGGGAGGCTGGCATCGAAGCGGATCTCCTGGGGCGGGCAGATGCCTGCCACAGTGAGTGTGTCGGTGTGCGTTGTGGTCTCCAGGTGCGTTTGGCACCGGTAGAAGTCCGCAGCGTGCTGTTCGTCGCGGGCTTGGTGGTATAGGGACAGGGAGTAGCAGGCCAGGGCGTGGCCGTCGCCTGCGGCGTACAGCCACCAGAATCGGGCGCCGTCTTCGATGCCGGCGACGTGCAGTGCGCAGCCCAGGAGTCAGGCGGAGTGCAGGTCGGGGATCTGGTCGGTGAGGAAGTTCAGCGTGTTCGGGGTGAGGGTGGCAATGGCTGTCTCGCAGAGTGCGTGCAGGGGGTCGGCTGCGGCGGGGTCGGTGAGTTCGGTGGTGCTGGGCTGAGCGTCGGCCTGGGGCAGATCTGTGGGGTAGGGGGTGTCTTCGTAGGGAAGGTGTCGTCGGGAACGTTGGGCTGAGGGTGGAGGCGGGCGCGTGCGAGGAGCTGGTCGATGGCAGGCATGGCTCGCGGGTTACTCCGAAGTCGGGCTGCTGATGAGGGTTTCGATGGTGGCGCGGGCGTGGTGGTCGACGGCGTGTGTGAGGGCAGGGGTGATGCCGAGGGTGTGAGCGATCTGGTGGTCGGGCATTCCGCACAGGTAGCCCAGGACGGCAAGGTCCATCTGGTCGTTGGGCAGATGGTGATGGCGCTGAAGAGGTCGATGAGCTCGGTCAGGCCGACGAAGTGGCCAGGGCCAGGGTCCGTGGTGTGGTTGTGGGACTTCGTTTGTGGAAAAGACGGCGGCGCGCAGGTCGGGGCGGCCATCCGCGTGGCGGGCGGCGCGGACCATGACGCGGGAGCGGAACAGGCGCCAGATGTAGCGGTAGACGTTCGCACTGGCGGCGGCCTCGTTCCAGTACAGCCAGAGGATGTCGAGCGCTTCGCCAACCACCCACCGGCCCGTTGGTCGGTAAGGAGGAAGGCGCGGGCGTAGGCGGTAATAGGTGTCCTGAATGTCCTCTGTGAGTGCCCGATAGGGGGCACGCTGGACCCCAGGCGGCAACCGTCTCCCCCCCGTTGTCTCCGGCCCTGCAGCGCCGTTGGCAGGGTCGCTGCTCTGGCCCGCACCGGAGCCCGCTGCGAGAGTGGCCGTCTCATCGACCGCCAGCCCTGCCCGCTTGGAGCAGGCAGTGCCGACCTTACTCGCCATCGTCCGCCGCCTTGTCTTCGATCACCTTGAGCGCGAAGGCGTCGACGTGGCCAAGTTTGCCGCCTGGCAGCGCATGGCCCAGGCGACCTGATCCGCGTTCGTGTGGGGAGGGGCCGGTCACGCGTGATCGGTGAGGACCACCCGGAAAACAGTCGGCGGCAAGGAGGCCATGACTCGCCGCCGCCTTGGGCAGAAGTAGGGCGCGAAACTGCTTGATCACCATCGACGAGCCTCACGGGCGATCCAGCCCTTCGTTCCGGGCCGGATGCTGGCGTGTTTTCGCTGGCGGCTTCCGTCATGCCGTTATAGCGTTGTGATCAGCAGTCGTGGTTCCGAAGTTCCG
>NZ_JBFAMH010000031.1:0-77296 GCF_040656475.1 Streptomyces sp. NPDC049915 | reverse complement strand
GCCCCCGCGCGCGGCGCGCGCCCCCCCCCCGCCGCCCCCGGGCCGCGCCCCCCCGGCCCGCCGCCGGGCGCGGGCGGCGCCCCCCCCCCCCCCCCGCCGGAGGGCGGGCCGCGCGCCGTGCCGCCGCCGAAGGAGGCACCCGGGACGGCGGGAGCCGCCGGGACCGCAAGGCCGCCGCGCACCGCAGGCGCCGCCGTCGCACCCTGCTCATCGCCGCCGGGTTCGTCCTGGCCGCCGGCGGGCTGAGCCTCGCCGAGCTCGGCACCGACGCACCGGGCTTCTCCGCCCCCGACCCGGCGGCGGCCGGTGACCAGTCGCCGGACGGCGCGGCCGGCGGCGACGCGCAGCCCGGCACGGACGAGTCGTCCGGCCCGCACCAGGTCCCGGCGTCGGACTCGCACACCGCGTCCGCCTCGCCCGACCCCTCCGCGTCCGCCTCGCCGTCCCCGTCGGACAGCGCGCCGACCCCGAGCGCCCGCGCCACCGAGACCAGCGGCGCCCCGACCGCACACGACACCCCCCGCTCCGCCCCCTCGGCGACCCGGACCGAAGGCCCCGCCCCGGAGCCCACCCGTCCGCCCGCACCGACGACCCGGCCCCCCGCCCCGGCCCCCGAGCCGTCGCAGACCTGCAACCGTTTCCTGTGGTGGTGCACCTGAGCACGGACGGCCGTTGAGTCGAACGGGCGCCCGTCGCCGTACCCGTCTGCGCGTAACCGGCGTGGAGCACCACCGACATGATCTCCGTCGGGCACCATGAGAGGCGGAGTCCAGGGGAGGAGAGCGGATGGGTCAGGAGATTCACGGCGCCGTGGCGGACGGCTTCGAAGCCGTGCGGGAGGAGTTCGCGGCCTTCGTCGCCGCCGAACGCCCCGACTACGAGGGCCAGTTGTGCGCGTATGTGCACGGACGCCGGGTCGTCGACCTGTGGACGGGCAACGCGGCCGACTCCCTGTACGGCGTGTTCTCGTCCACCATGGGCGCCGCCCATCTCGTGGCTGCGCTCCTGGTCCAGGACGGCACCCTGGAACTGGACCGCAAGGTGACGTACTACTGGCCCGAGTTCGGCGCCGAGGGCAAGGGCGCGGTGACCCTGCGGGACCTGCTCACCCACCGGGCCGGCCTCATCGGGATCGACGCCGGGTTCTCCGCGGAGGAGCTGGCCGACGACCGGGCGATCGCCGAACGGCTCGCGGACCAGAAGCCGTACTGGCGGCCCGGTACCGCCTTCGGCTACCACGCTCTCGTCATCGGCGCCCTCGCCGGCGAGGTGGTCCGCCGGGCCACGGGACACACCCTGCAGGAGGTGTACGAGGAGCGGGTGCGCGCGCCGTACGCCCTGGACTTCTTCCTCGGGCTGCCGGAGTCCGAGGAACCGCGCTTCAGGTCCGTGCAGCCGATGACCCCGACGCCGGAGCAGCGGGCGCTGCTGGACGCCCAGCCGTACGGACCGCACACCCTGGCCTCGATCGCCTTCAACACCCATGTGCCGGAGCCGGGGCCCCCGGAGGGCCACGCCAACTCACGCCTGGTGCGCGCCAAGGGACCGGCGTCGGCGGGCGGGGTGGCCTCTGCGCGCGGTCTGGCGAAGATGTACGCGGCGGCGATCAGCGAGGTCGACGACCGGCCGCCGCTGCTGAAGCCGGACACCGTCGCGGAGGTCGGCCAGATCCACTCCGTGGGCTACGACCTGGTGACCCGCACCCACAGGGCCTTCGGCCTCGGCTTCCAGGCGACCTCGGACCCCTGGTACCCGTTCCTGGGCGCCGGCGCCTTCGGCCACGGCGGCGCGGGCGGCACCCAGGCCTTCGCCGACCCCCGCAGCGGCCTGGCCTACGGCTACACCCGCCGCCGGATGGCGTACCCCGGAGGCGCGGCACCGGAGAACGGGCCCCTGGTCAGTGCGGTACACCGGGCGGCGCTGGAGATGAACTGACGCGACAGGGGAATGCCGGGCACGGTGACCAACGGAAAGGGGCGCGGGGAACTGCGCGAGCAACCCCCCCCACGACCCGCACCCGGCAAACAACCCGTACCCGGCAGACGGGACCCGGACTCAGACGAGCGTCACCGTGATGTTCCCGCGCGTGGCCTTGGAGTACGGGCACACCTCGTGCGCCTTCTTGACCAGGCTCGCGGCCGTCTGCGCATCCACGTTCGGGATGTTCGCGGAGATCTCGACGATGATGCCGAAGCCGTCGTCGTTCTTGCCGATGCCGACCTTCGCGGTGACGGTCGAGCCGGAGACGTCGGCGCCCTCCTGACGGGCGACGACGCCGAGCGCGCCCTGGAAGCAGGCGCTGTAGCCGGCGGCGAACAGCTGCTCCGGGTTGGTGCCGGCGCCGCTGCCGCCCATCTCGACCGGCGGGTTGACGACGACGTCGAGCTTGCCGTCGTCGGTGGCGACCCGGCCGTCGCGGCCGTTCTCGGCGGTGGCGACGGCGGTGTACAGGACGTCGGACTGCTGGATGGACATGCGGTTGTCTTCCTCCTCCTCGGTCCGCCGCGACTCGCGCCCACGATCGACGACGGATTTCGGAAAGAAGTTATCGCATACCGGAAAGCACCGAAAGGCTAGAGCTTGACGACCATCTTTCCGATGTTGTCGCCGCGCAGCACGCCGAGGAACGCCTCCAGGGTGTTCTCGATGCCCTCGACCACGGTCTCCCGGTACTTCAGCGCACCCGAGGCGACCCACGGGCCGACCTCCTGGACGAACTGCGGCTGCAGGTCGTAGTGGTCGCCGACCAGGAAGCCCTCGATCCGGCCCCGGGTCTGGATGAGGCGGGCGAGGTTGCGCGGGCCGGGGGCGGGCTCGGTGTTGTTGTAGACCGAGATCATTCCGCAGACCGCGATCCGGCCGCCCTCGTTCAGGGAGCCGATAGCGGCCTCCAGGTGGTCCCCGCCGACGTTGTCGAAGTACACGTCGATGCCGTCGGGGGCGGCGGCGCGCAGCTGCTCGCTCACGGGGCCGTTCTTGTAGTTGAACGCGGCGTCGAAGCCGTACTCGTCGACCAGCAGCTTGACCTTCTCGTCGGAGCCGGCCGAGCCGATCACCCGGGAGGCGCCCTTGAGCTTGGCGATCTGCCCGACCTGGCTGCCCACGGCACCGGCCGCGCCGGAGACGAAGACGGCGTCGCCCTCCTTGAAGGACGCGGTGCGCAGCAGGCCGGCGTAGGCGGTCAGGCCGGTCATGCCGAGGACGCCGAGGTAGGCCGACAGGGGCACGCCCTCGGGGTCCACCTTGACGGACGGGACGGCGGTCGGGCCCACCTTGACCGCGTGCTTGGCGTCCACCAGGGCGTATTCGCGCCAGCCGAAGAAGTGCAGGACGTGGTCGCCGGCCGCGATGCCCTCGGCGCCCGAGGCGACCACCTCGCCGACCGCGCCGCCCTGCATGGCCTTGCCCAGCTCGAAGGGGGCGACATAGGACTTCGCGGCACTCATCCGGCCGCGCATGTAGGGGTCCACGGAGAGGTACTTGTTCCGTACCAGGACCTGACCCTCACCCGGCTGCGGCACCTCCGCCTCGACCAGGGCGAAGTCCTCGGGCTTCGGCCAGCCGACGGGGCGGCTGAGCAGGTGCCATTCGCGGTTGATCATGACGGGCCTTTCGGTGTGGTTCAGGTGATCGCCTTAAGGGGCGATCACTTCAGGGACAATTACTTCAGTACCTGAAACAACGATGCTCCTGAATATTTCAGGTTGTCAAGTAAGCGGGTACCCTGGAAGCCATGTCCACCCCACACACGACCCGCCGCCCCGACCCGCTGACCCTCGAGGTCGTCGAGCTCATCGGGGACGTCGTGGCCCGCTTCTACGCGGACTACGAGGAGGCGGCGGGCCAGCACGCGCTGACCGGCGCCCAGGCGCGCCTGCTCAGCCTGCTGTCCCTGGAGCCGCTGCCGATGCGCAAGCTGGCGCAGAAGCTGAAGTGCGAGCCGTCCAACGTCACGGGGATCGTGGACCGGCTGGAGGCGCGCGGCCTGGTCGAGCGCCGCCCCGACCCCGCCGACCGCCGGGTGAAGCTGGCCGCGGCCACCGACGAGGGCCGCCGGGTCGCCCGCGACCTGCGCGACGGCCTGCGCTTCGCCCGCGAGCCCCTGGCCGGCCTGTCCGACACGGAACGAGCAACCCTGCGGGACCTGCTGCGCAGGATGCTCACGGACTGACCCGGCTGACACCCGCGGTGGGAGCTGCCGGGCGCGAATGGGCGGACGGGAGGACTCCCGTCGGACCGGCCGCGCGGCTGCTCGCGGAGCGGCGCGCGCGGCGGGCGCTGCCGCCCGGACGCATCGCGGGCCCCGCACCCGCCGCGGCAGTTGCCGTGAAGGGCTTGTCGACCGGCGCCGCGAAGCTCGCCGAGCGGCGCTCGCTAGAGTGCTGTCATGCGTGATCTCGGGGTGGGCTTCGGCTATCTGCTCAAAGGCCAGCGCTGGGTGGTCCGGCACGGCAGGAGTTACGGCTTCGGGCTGCTGCCCGGCCTGGTGACGCTCGTGCTGTACGCCGCGGCGCTCGTCGCCCTGGCGCTGTGGGGCGAGGACTTCGTCACGTGGGCGACGCCGTTCGCCGACGACTGGTCCAGCCCCTGGCTCGGCCTGTTCCGCGGTTTCCTCACCGCCGTGCTCTTCGCGCTGAGCCTGCTCCTCGCCGTCCTGTCCTTCACCGCCGTCACGCTCCTGATCGGCCAGCCCTTCTACGAGAACCTCTCGGAGCAGGTCGACCGCGACGTCTCCCGCGACGGCACCGCGCCCGAGTCGGGGCTGCCGCTGTGGCGCGAGCTGTGGATCTCCGCCCGCGACAGCCTGCGCATCCTGGTCCGGGCCGCGCTCTGGGGCGTGCTGCTCTTCGCCCTCGGGTTCGTGCCCGTCGTCGGCCAGACCGTGGTCCCGGTGATCGGCTTCTTCGTCACCGGCTTCTTCCTCACCGAGGAACTGACCGCCGTCGCCCTGGAGCGGCGCGGCGTCGCCCTGCGCGAGCGCCTCGCCCTGCTGCGCTCGCGCAAGCTCCTCGTCTGGGGCTTCGGCACCCCCCTCGGCCTGGCCTTCCTGGTCCCCCTCGTCGCCGTGTTCCTGATGCCGGGCGCGGTCGCGGGCGCCACGCTGCTGGCGCGCGACCTGCGGGGCGAGGAGATCGAGGAGGGGGAGCGCGACGGCGACGAGGCCGCTACACCGTTCCCGCAGCCACCCACAGGATCGCCCGCACCTGGGCGATGATGTCCAGCCGGTTGCGGACGAACTCCGGGTCCGTGACCGTGCCCGTCGCCGGGTCGGTGTTGCCCGCGCCGAACTGCAGCACCGGCGTGTGCACATGCCCGCCGGGCAGCGTGTCGTGCAGGCCCAGCCGGTCGCGCAGCAGCGTCGCCCGGTAGGCGATCTCGTTGGACAGGTAGTTCCCGCCGCCCCCGGCCCGCGCCGCCGACCCGGGCGTCGGCCCGTCCGGCCGCACCACCGGCTCACCGCCACCCGCCGGAATCTCGGTCACGGACGTGTTGTCGTACACCGGGAACCGGCCCGTGTCCGCCGCCGTGATCCGGGCGTACGGCAGGGTCGTCGTCGTCCACTGCGGCTGCGTCGCCGGATCGCCGACCGGGACGGGTCCTGCCGTACCGGTGTCGTCGTTGTCCGGGGAGCCGCCCCGCCAGGCCCCGTTGGTGCGCTCGATGTCGAAGCGCCCGACGCGGCCCTGGCTCACCGTCGTGAACAGGTCCACCCGCGGCAGATACGGCCGCAGCGCCCGCTCCACCGTCCCCTGCGTGAAGTCCCGCCAGCGCACCGGGAACACCACGGTCTCCACCCGCGCCGGACCGCTCGCCGTCTCGATCAGCGTGCCGTCCAGGGCCAGCGCGGACGCGCCGGACGGGTTGGAGATGCGGATGTCCCTGTCCAGCGTGAACGGGTCGAACCCGGTGACCAGGACCCGCTTGATCCCCTTCGCCTCCCGCGGATACCGGACGTCGCTCTGCCCACGTGAGCTGCGCTCCAAGTCGTTGAGCAGCGCGGCCCGTTCCGCCTCGTCGAGCGCGAACTGCGGCTCCCAGCCCCGCACTTCCCGCGACATCCCCAGTCGCGCCCAGTACAGCGGCCGGTCGTCGTCCCGGCTGAGGTCCCCACCCGCCGGCCCCCGCCCCTGCGCCCGCTCCACGGCCCGCCGCCACAGCGCGGCCCCTTCCCGTACGACGATCCGGCGCGCCTGCGCGGAGGAGTGCGCGCGGCTCAGCGCCCGCCTGAACTCCGGTGTCACGGTGTTGAATCCGGACCGCCGCAGGATCTCCTGCGGTGCCGCCCGGCCGAGGCGCTGCTCCTCGACGGTCGGCGCGAGGGGCGCGGCCGGCGCGGCCGAGGCGGTGGTGGGGGCGGCCAGGGCCGCGCTGAGGGCCAGCCCGAGGGCGGCCGCGCGAACACGTGAGGGCAGCAAGGCGGTTGTCGTCCTTCCGTCGCCGTGGGTGCGTACTTGCGGGACCGGCGCAGTATCGCGTGACGGAAGTGGCGTACGCCATGGTGTTGTCGGTCAGACTCGAACGCGGGCGGCGGCCTGCCGCAGGGCGGCGACGAAGGCACGGGCCGCCGGGGTCAGCGACCGCCCCCGTGGGGCCGCCGCGTAGGACGCCCGCGCCGGGGCGTCCTCGGCGCGCACCCGCAGCAGGGCGATGTCGGGCCGTACGGATGCGGCGGCCAGGGCCGGAACGAGGGTGACGCCGAGACCGGCGGCCACATAGCCCTGCTTGGCGGTCCACTCGGCGACGACATGGGCGACGCGCGGCCGGAAGCCCTGCCGCACGGCGGCGGCGAGCAGGGTGCCCTCCGGGCGGGAGCTGCCGGCGATCCAGTCGGCGTCGGACCTGGTGATCACGATGCTCGCGGGACCGCGGGCGCTGGCCGCCGTCGCCGACGCGGTGGCGCCGCGGCTGCGGCCGGGCGTCACCTGGGTCGAGATGTCCACCGTCGGGCCGGACGCCGTGCGGGAGCTCGCCGATCGGTTGACGCAGGGGGTCACCCTGGTCGACGCGCCGGTCATGGGCAGCACCGACCGGGCCGCCGAGGGCACGCTCGGCATCCTCGCGGGCGGGGACGCGGTGGCCGTCGAGCCGGTGCTGGCCCGCCTCGGCAGCGTCACCCGCACCGGGCCCCTGGGCTCCGGCGCGGCCCTCAAACTCGTCGTCAACACGGCCGTCATCGGCGGTGTCGGGATCGTCGCGGAGGCGCTGCGGCTCGCCGGCGCGCTCGGCCTCGACCCCGCCACCGCCCGCGACGCTCTCGCCGGCAGCCCGCTCGCCGGAGCGGTGGCCCGCGCCTTCGCCGAGGGGGTGCACTTCGGCACGGACCTGGCCGTGAAGGACCTGCGGATCGCCACGCAGGCCGCCGAACTGCCCGCCGTCCGGGCGCTGCTGGAGCAGTTCCGCCGTGCCGCGGCGGACCCCGCCCTCGCCGGCGCCGACATCGCACGTGCCGTCACCCGTCTGAGCACCGCCGAAGGAGCACGATGAAGGTCACCCTGGACAACCCCGCACACGCCCCGCAGCCCGCCAACGCCTACTACTCCCAGGTCGCCCGCGTCGAACACGCCGACGGCAGCGCCCTGCTGTTCGTCTCCGGCCAGGTCGCCGAGGGCGCCACGGTCGCCGAGCAGTCCCGTGGGATCTTCGAGGCGCTGGACGCCCTGCTGAGGGCGCACGGCGCGGCCCTGACGGACGTCGTCAACATCCGCACCTACCTCACCGACATCTCCCGCCTGCACGAGTACGGCGCGGTACGCCGGGAGTTCCTCACCGGCACGGCCCCGACGAGCATGACGTTCGAGGCCTCCCGCCTGTTCACGCCCGAGGCGCTGATCGAGATCGAGGTGGTGGCCGCCGTGCCCGCCCGTTAGCGGTCAGGCCACCTCCTCGCCCAGCAGGCGCAGGAAGTCCCGGAACGCGCCCGGCATGTCCACGGTCTCCGGGTCCAGCAGCCACTGGTACTGCAGGCCGTCCATCACCGCGACCAGGAGCGGGGCCGTGCGTTCGGGGGTGAGGCCGTTGGGCAGGCGGTCGCCGTACTCGGTGCGCAGGACGGCCGCCATGTTCTCCCGGACGCGGCGGTAGCGGTCGGTGAAGTAGGCGCGTGCCGGGTGCTCCTCCGTGACGCTCTCGCCGAGCAGCGCCGAGAAGGTCTGGATGATGCCGGGCCGCATCGCGTTGTACTCGACCAGGGAGGCCAGCAGGTCCAGGCGCCACTGGCTGTCCGGCACCGCGTCCCACTGGTCCCGCTCCTTGAGCACCGCGACCAGCAGCGCGTCCTTGGTCGGGAAGTAGTGCAGCAGCCCCTGCTGGGTCAGTCCCACCCGCTCCGCCACCGCGGCCAGGCTCGCCCCCCGGTATCCGCGCTCGGCGATCACCTCCAGGGCCGCCCGCACGATCTCCGCGCGCCGCTCCTCGCTCCTGACCCTTGCGTTCATGGCGTCACCGTACGGCATGCCGCCCTCGATCGTAACGGCAGAATAACGAAACCTACCGCTCTACAGGTGACCGGTGCACCATGGGGCCACCTGCACAGTGGCAACGAGGAGGCACCGCGATGGCGGGAACCCAGCGCACCCCGGCCGACCAGGCCCGCGAGGCGGCCGTCGAGTCCGCACTCGGCAAGCTCGACCTGGACGCCAAGGCCCGGCTGCTGGCCGGCCAGGACATGTGGTCCCTGCCCGCACTGCCCGAGATCTCTCTGGCGTCCCTCGTCATGTCCGACGGGCCGATCGGCGTGCGCGGCGTGCGCTGGAGCGCCGACGACCCCTCCGTCGCCCTGCCCTCCCCGACCGCGCTGGCCGCCACCTGGGATCCCGAACTCGCCCGCCGGGCCGGCGTGCTGCTCGCCCAGGAGGCCCGCCGCAAGGGCGTCCACGTGCTGCTCGCGCCCACCGTCAACCTGCACCGCTCCCCGCTCGGCGGCCGCCACTTCGAGGCCTACAGCGAGGACCCGTACCTCACCGGCCGCATCGGCACCGGCTACGTCCAGGGCGTGCAGTCCGGCGGCGTCGGCACCACCGTCAAGCACTTCGTCGCCAACGACGCCGAGACCGACCGCTTCACCGTCGACAACCGCCTCTCCGGGCGCGCCCTGCGCGAGCTGTACCTGGCGCCCTTCGAGGCGATCGTGGAGAACGCCCGCCCGTGGGGCGTCATGACCGCCTACAACACCGTCAACGGCACCACCATGACCGAGCACCACCACCTGGTGAACGAGGTGCTGCGCGGCGAGTGGGGCTTCGACGGCTTCAACGTCTCCGACTGGTTCGCCGCCCGCGACACCACCGGCGCCCTCACCGGCGGCCTCGACGTGGCGATGCCCGGCCCGCAGACCGTCTACGGCGAGGCACTCGCCCAGGCCGTACGCGACGGCGAGGTCACCGAGAGCGCCGTCGACGACGCCGTACGCCGCGTCCTGCGGCTCGCCGCGCGGGTCGGCGTTCTCACCGGCGCCGAGCCGGCCGTCGCCGAACTCCCCGGCACCGTCGACGGCGACGCCCTCGCCCGCGAGATCGCCCGCCGCTCCTTCGTCCTGGTCCGCAACGAGAACGCGGCGCTGCCGCTGAAGCCCGGCCGCACCGTCGCCCTCATCGGCGCCGCCGCCCGCGACGCCCGCGTCCTCGGCGGCGGGTCCGCCACCGTCTTCCCGGCCCACGTCGTCTCCCCGCTCGACGGCCTCACCGCCGCCCTGCCCGACGGCGCCGTCCGCTACGCCCTCGGCGCCGACCCGGCCACCGAACTCTCCGTCGCCGACCAGGGCTTCGAGCTGCGCGCCGTCTGCCGCGACGCGGGCGGCGAGGTCATCGGCACCGCGTCCGCGCCGAACGGGCAGCTGCAGTGGCTCGGCGCGGACCTGCCCGAGGGCGTCACGTTCCCCCAAGCTCTCGACTCCGCTCGAGCAGGGGGTACCCCCACCACGCTGCACTCCGTCGAACTGACCGGCACCTTCACCCCGCGCGAGAGCGGCCCGCACACCTTCGGCATCCGCGGCACCGGCACCTTCACCCTCCGCGTCGACGGCACGACGTACTTCGACGACCACCAGCCCCCGGCCGCCGACAGCGACCCCTTCGAGGCCTTTTTCGGCTCCCCGGTACCGCGCGCCCAGGCCGAACTGAGGGCCGGTGAGCCCGTCGAGGTCTCACTGATCCACATCGTCGAGCAGCCGGAGGGCTCGCCGATCAGGGCCGTCCTGTTCGCGCTCGCCCACCAGGCGCCGCAGCGCGACCCCGAGGAGCTGATCGCCGAGGCCGTCGAGGCGGCCCGCGCCGCCGACACCGCCGTCGTCGTGGTCGCCACCACCGAGCGCGTGGAGTCCGAGGGCTTCGACCGCACGGACCTGGCACTGCCCGGCCGCCAGGACGACCTGGTGCGCGCCGTCGCCGCCGCCAACCCCGACACCGTCGTGGTCGTCAACTCCGGCTCCCCGGTGGAACTGCCCTGGCGCGACCAGGTCGCCGCCGTCCTGCTGAGCTGGTTCCCCGGCCAGGAGGGCGGGGCCGCCCTGGCCGACGTCCTCACCGGCGCGTACGAGCCGGGCGGCCGGCTGCCCACCACCTGGGGCTCCCTGAAGGACGCGCCCGTCACCCGGGTCGTGCCCACCGACGGCCGGCTCGACTACGACGAGGACGTGTTCATCGGCTACCGCGCCTGGGAGAAGGAGGGCCGCACCCCGGCGTACCCCTTCGGCCACGGCCTCGGCTACACCGACTGGACCTACGAGGCGGTCGAGACCGACGGGACGACGGTGACCGTGCGGGTGCGCAACCGCGGTCCCCGGGCCGGGCGCGAGGTCGTGCAGGTCTACCTCGCGCCCGTCGAGCCCGACGCGAGCCGCCCGGCGCGGTGGCTGGCCGGCTTCGCGGGTGTCGACGCCGGGCCGGGCGAGGCCGCCGAGGCGGTCGTCGAACTGCCGCGTCGCGCCTTCGAGATCTGGGACGAGACGACCAACTCATGGTCGTGTGTGAAGGGTTCGTACGAGATCCAGGCCGGACGCTCGATCGCCGACCGCCGCATCGCCGCCACGATTAACGTCTGATCCGGGACGCCGCCCCACCTGACGGGGGGCGGCCCCCCCCACCAGCAGCCCCGGTCCGGGACCTGACGCCCGGACCGGGGCTCACGCCGTTCAGCGTGCGGAGAACCCGTACACCGTCTGCGAGCGGTACACCTCGCCCGGCCTGAGCACCGTGCTCGGGAACTCCGGCCGGTTCGGGGAGTCCGGGAAGTGCTGCGTCTCCAGCGCGACGCCGCCCCCGGGGAGGAACGGCTCACCCAGGTGGTCGGCGGTGTACAGCTGCAGACCCGGCTCGGTCGTCGCCACCGTCAGCACCCGCCCGGACGCCGGGTCGTGCAGCTCGGCCACCTCCACGGGGGCCCGGGTGACGCCCTTGTCCAGCACGAAGTTGTGGTCGTAGCCGGAGCCGGTCTTGCGGGGCGTACGGAAGTCGAAGCGGGTGCCGGTGACGTCCGCGAGTTCGCCGGTCGGGATCGAAGCGGCGTCGACCGGGGTGTAGCGGGAGGCAGCGAGGCGCAGTTCGTGCCCGCCCGCGTGTCCCGACCCGGCCAGGTTGAGGTAGCTGTGGTTGGTCAGGTTCACCACCGTCGGCGCGTCGGTGACCGCCTCGTAGGCCAGGTGCAGGGCACCGGAGGCGTCCAGGGTGTATGTCGCCGTGACCTCCAGACGGCCCGGGAAGCCCTCCTCGTCGCGCGGGCTGACCCGGCTCAGCCGCAGCCCGTGCTCCACCGGCTCGACGTCCCACACGCGCTTGTCGAAGCCGCGCTCACCGCCGTGCAGCGTATTGCGGCCCTCGTTCGCCACGAGCGGGTACGTCCGGCCGTCCAGGGTGAAGCGGGCACCGGCGATCCGGTTGGCGTACCGCCCGATCAGCGCACCGAGATGCGGCTCGGGATGGGCGAGGTACCCCTCGAGGTCGTCGAACCCCAGAACCACGTTCCCGGCCCGCCCCTGACGGTCCGGTACCTCCACCGACTGCACGACCCCGCCGTACGACAGGACCCGCACCCGCACCCCCGCACGCTCCAGGGCCCAGCGGTGCACCGGTGTGCCGTCGGAAAGTGTGCCGAAAAGTTCACCCATGTGGGAAACCCTAGGCCCTGTCGTACGGATCTCACGTCACCGGCTCTTCGCGGTCACCGTGCGGTAGGCGATCTCCGCCAGCCTGGCCTGGCCGTCGGTGCTGGGGTGGAACCAGTCCCAGTGACTCAACTGCGCCGTGCCGAACCGGAAGTCGTGCACCGCGTTGCCGTCGAAGCGGCAGGAGCGGTCCTTGGCGCACACATCCTTCAGCACCGCGTTGTACGCCTCCACCCGGTCCTGCACGGTGTCCCGGCGCAGGATCGCCGCCGCGCTGAAGGAGTCCGCGTCCCCCAGCATCGACGGGCAGATGCCGAGCTTCCAGATCTGCTTGCCGAGCGCGTTGGTCCGCCCCTGCGACCACAGCCACTTCAGATCGGGCACGCTCGCCACATACACCTGGGCCTTGGGCAGGGTCTCACGCAGCGTGTGCAGGGCCTCCTCGAACCGGGCGCGGAAGTCCGCCACCGACGTCATCGCCGCCGTACTGTCCCGGCAGGCGTCGTTGGCGCCCGCCATCACCGTCACCAACTGGGGTCTGTGCGCCGCCGCCTGCGCCATCTGGGCCGGCAGGTCGGCCATCCGCGCCCCCGTCACGGCGAAGTTCCAGCTGTGGGTGGCCGCCCGCTGCCTGCCCAGCAGCCGCACGGCCAGCGAGTCCACGCCCGGGCTGCTGCCGGTCGCCCAGGACACCTCCGGGCAGTCCGACAGCACCGAGCAGGCGTCGAAACCGCGGGTGATGGAGTCACCCACCGCCGCGACCGAGTCCGGTCTGGTGTTCCACGACGGCGCCGGCGACGGACGCGCCGAGCGCGCCCGACCGCCGGGGGAGTCCCCGCCGACCGCGTCACAGCCCGCGGCGCCCAGCACGACGGCCGCCACGGCCGCCGCGACGGCCCCCGCCCGATGGCTTCGCTTCCGCATGCGCAGCAGTTCCCCTCACCTCGTCCGGCAGACTCCTCCCAGCATGACAACGCGCGGGAGTTCCCCACCGTGCCGTGCGACCGCTCACACCCACCGTTCGGGCCTGCCCGGCGGGTGGCCGGCGCCACGGCACGCCCCTGCGAGCCGCGCCCGCCGCCGATCCACCGGGCCCGTCCACAAGCGTCCCCCCGGGTGAATGGCGGGCGTTTGACGGCGCCGGGACCGACGGTACGTCACACTCCTTGCGGCGCCGCACGGTAGCCTCGCCATCAACGTGGCCTGACGGCCGCCGCCCGCCCGCAAGACGACCCGCCTGCCCGGAGGTCCCGGTGACGACACGTGGAGTTCTGTACGTGCACTCCGCGCCGCGCGCGCTGTGCCCGCACGTCGAGTGGGCCATCGCCGGTGTGCTCGGCACGCGCGTCAACCTCGACTGGATCCGGCAGCCCGCCGCGCCCGGCACCTGGCGCTCGGAGTTCTCCTGGCAGGGCGAGGCGGGCACCGCCTCCAAACTCGCCTCCGCGCTGCGCGGCTGGCACCTGCTGCGCTTCGAGGTGACCGCCGAGCCCTGCGCGAGTGCCGAGGGCGAGCGCTACTCCTGCACCCCCGACCTCGGCATCTTCCACGCCGTCACCGGCATCCACGGCGACATCCTCATCCCCGAGGACCGCCTGCGCGCCGCGCTGCTGCGCTCCCAGCGCGACGAGACCGACCTCGAGGCCGAGATCGCCAAGCTCCTCGGCAAGCCCTGGGACGACGAACTGGAGCCGTTCCGGTACGCGGGCGAAGGAGCCCCGGTCCGCTGGCTGCACCAGGTCGTGTGAAGGCGCCCCGAAAGGGGCGCGGGCTGTATCGATGTGCGGCTCCCCGCGTGGGCGCGAGCAACCGAGGACGGCCCGCACCGGGCGGAAAACAGAAGACACAACGGCGATGGCCCGGAACCCCCCGAAGGGGATCCCGGGCCATCGCCGTCAACGGCGTTGATCAGACCGTCCGGAACGCCAGCACCACGTTGTGACCGCCGAACCCGAACGAGTCGTTCAGCGCGGCGAGACGGCCCTCGACGGGCAGCTTGCGCGCCTCCCCGCGGACCACGTCCGCGTTGGCCTCGGCCTCGGGGTCGATGTTGTCGACGTTGATGGTCGGCGGCGCCACCCGGTGGTACAGGGCGAGCACGCACGCGACGGACTCGACACCACCGGCGCCACCGAGCAGGTGACCGGTCATCGACTTGGTCGCCGAGACCGCCATGTGGTCGGCGTCGTCGCCGAAGACCTTGCGCAGCGCCTTCAGCTCCGCGATGTCACCGGCCGGCGTCGAGGTGGCGTGCGCGTTGACGTGCACGATCTCGGCGGGGTCCAGGCCGGTGCGGTCCAGCAGGTTCTGCAGGGCGTGAGCGATGCCGCGGCCCTCCGGCTCCGGCTGCACGATGTCGTGGCTGTCGGCCGAGATGCCCTGGCCGACCGCCTCGGCGTACACCCGGGCACCGCGCTTGGCGGCGTGCTCGGCGGACTCCAGGACGAGCACACCGGCGCCCTCGCCGAGGACGAAACCGTCGCGGGCGACGTCGTAGGGACGCGAGGCGCCCTGCGGGTCGTCGTTGTTCTTGGACATCGCCATCATGTTGCCGAACGCGGCGATGGGCAGCGGGTGGATCGCCGCCTCCGTACCGCCGGCGACGACGACGTCGGCACGGCCGGTGCGGATCATCTCGATGGCGTAGCCGATGGCCTCGGCGCCGGAGGCGCACGCGGAGACCGGCGTGTGCACGCCCGCCCGGGCGCCCACGGCCAGACCCACGTTGGCCGAGGGGCTGTTCGGCATCAGCATGGGGACGGTGTGCGGGGAGACGCGGCGGACGCCCTTCTCCTTCAGCACGTCGTACTGGTCCAGCAGGGTCGTCACGCCGCCGATGCCGGAGGCGATGACCGCGCCGAGCCGGTCGGGGTCGATGGCCGGGTCCTCGCCGGCCTTGGCCTCGAACCCTGCGTCCTTCCAGGCCTCCTGAGCCGCGATCAGAGCGAACTGCGCCGAGCGGTCCAGCTTGCGGGCCTGCGGCCGCGGGATGACCTCGGTGGGCTCCACCGCGATCGAGGCCGCGATCTTGACGGCCTGGTCGGCCGCCCAGTCCTGCTCCAGGGGCTTGACGCCGGAACGTCCGGCGACCAGACCCTCCCAGGTCGAGGCCGCGTCGCCACCCAGCGGTGTGGTTGCGCCGATACCGGTGACGACCACGGTGCGATTGGTCGAGCTCACGGGAATTCTTTCTCCAACGATTGAACGAGGATTCGTCACGGCGCCACCGCCGGGTGGCGGGGCCGGGGTTGTCCGGCCCGAGCGGGACTCAGGCCTGGTGCTTGAGGATGTAGTCGGTCGCGTCGCCGACGGTCTTGAGGTTCTTGACGTCGTCGTCCGGGATCTTGACGTCGAAACGCTCTTCGGCGGCGACGACGACCTCGACCATGGACAGCGAGTCGACGTCCAGGTCGTCGGTGAAGGACTTGTCCAGCTGGACGTCCTCAACCGGGATCCCGGCGATCTCGTTCACGATCTCCGCGAGACCGGCGACGATCTCTTCCTGAGTGGCGGCCATGATGGCGCTCCTTCGTTGGTGTCTTCAGTGTGTGGCGCCCGCCGCGGGAGCGGCAGGGTGGTGCTGCGCCGTGCCGGATACGATGATCCGGCACGGAGTGCCTAGGGGAGGGTAACGACCGTCGCGGCGTAGACGAGACCCGCCCCGAATCCGATGACGAGCGCGGTGTCGCCGCTCTTCGCCTCCCCGGTCGCCAGAAGCCGCTCCATCGCGAGCGGGATCGAGGCGGCCGAGGTGTTGCCGGTGGTGCGCACGTCACGGGCGACCGTGACCGTCTCCGGCAGCTTCAGGGTCTTCACCATCGAGTCGATGATCCGCTCGTTGGCCTGGTGCGGGATGAAGACGTCCAGCTCGGCCGCGCTGATGCCGGCCGCGTCCAGGGCCTGCTGGGCGACCTTGGCCATCTCGAACACGGCCCAGCGGAAGACCGCCTGGCCCTCCTGCGTGATGGCCGGGAACTTCTCGACCGTGCCCTCGCGGTAGTCCGTCCACGGCACCGTCTGCTTGATGGTCTCGGACTTGTCGCCCTCCGAGCCCCAGACCGTCGGGCCGATGTGCGGCTCCGGCGAGGGGCCGACCACGACCGCGCCGGCGCCGTCACCGAACAGGAAGGCCGTCGCGCGGTCCTCCAGATCGGTCAGGTCGCTCAGCCGCTCCACGCCGATGACCAGGACGTACTCGGCCGAACCCTCGACGATCATGCCCTTGGCGAGGGTGAGGCCGTAGCCGAAGCCGGCGCAGCCCGCGGAGATGTCGAAGGCGGCGGCCTTGTTCGTGCCGAGCTTGTCGGCGATCTCCGTGGCCACGGCCGGGGTCTGCTTGAAGTGCGACACGGTGGAGACGATCACCGCGCCGATCTGCTCGGCGGAGATCCCGGCGTCCGCGATCGCCTTGCCGGACGCCTCGACGGACATCGCGGCGACGGTCTCCTCGTCGTTCGCCCAGTGCCGGGTCTGGATGCCGGAACGTGAGCGGATCCACTCGTCGGACGAGTCGATCGTCTCGAGGATGACCTCGTTGGGAACCACGCGGGTCGGGCGGTAGCCGCCGACGCCGACGATGCGCGCGTACGGGGCGCCCTTGCTGGCCTTGATCTTCGACATGTTCGATTCGGCTCCTTGGGCGTCTCAGGCGTGCTCGGCGATGAGCTCGCGGGCCGCGTCGAGGTCGTCGGGGGTCTTCAGGGCGAACGCTCGTACTCCGGGCAGGGCACGCTTGGCCAGGCCGGTCAGGGTGCCGCCGGGGCACACCTCCAGCAGGGCGGTGACGCCGAGCTGCTGGAAGGTCTCCATGCACAGGTCCCAGCGGACCGGGTTGGCGACCTGGCCGACCAGGCGGTCCAGGACCTCCGCGCCGGTGGTGACGCTCTGCCCGTCCTTGTTGGAGACGTAGGGGACCGAGGGGTCGGCGGGCGTGAGGGCCTTGGCGGCCTCGGCCAGCTTGTCGACCGCGGGGGCCATGTGGTGCGTGTGGAAGGCACCGGCCACCTTCAGCGGGACGACCTTGCGGACGCCCTCGGGCTTGTCCTCGTTCAGCGCGGCGAGCTGCTCCAGCGTGCCGGCGGCCACGATCTGGCCGGCGCCGTTGATGTTCGCCGGGGTCAGACCGAGCTGGTGCAGGTGCGCGACCGAGACCTCCGGGTCGCCGCCGAGCAGCGCCGACATGCCGGTCTCGGTGATCGCGGCGGCCTCGGCCATCGCGAGACCCCGGGTGCGCACCAGGGTCAGCGCGGCGGTGTCGTCCAGGACGCCCGCGAAGGCGGCCGCGGTGATCTCACCGACGCTGTGCCCGGCGACCGCGCCGGGGCTCACGTCACCCAGTGCCGCGGCGGACAGGATGCCGGCCGCCACCAGCAGCGGCTGGGCCACCGCGGTGTCGCGGATCTCCTCCGCGTCGGCCTTCGTGCCGTAGTGGGTGAGGTCCAGTCCGATGGCCTCGGACCAGGCGGCGACGCGGTCGGCCGCGCCGGGCAGGTCGAGCCAGGGAGTCAGGAAGCCGGGCGTCTGAGCGCCCTGGCCGGGAGCGACGAGTACGAGCACTCTCACACTCTCTCTTGGGGACGGCCGTGGCCGCCCGTGAGGACAAGGACGAAGAACACGAGGGGGTTTTGTGGGCCCCCGACAAAACATTAGGTCTGGGGATCACCGTCGGCCAGACGCCCCAGAATCAGTGCGATGCGCAAGGTGAACGCCGAGCGTACATCGGAAGGCGACCAGCCGGTGACGTCAGTCACACGTCGAAGCCGGTAGCGCACGGTGTTGGGGTGAACGAACAGCATCCGGGCGGCCCCCTCCAGACTGCTCGCCTGTTCCAGGTAGACGGCGAGCGTCTCCAGCAGCGCGGAGCCCGCCTCCTCCAGCGGTCTGTAGATCTCCTCCACCAACTGCTCGCGCGCCATCGGATCACCGGCCATCGCGCGCTCCGGCAGCAGATCGTCCGCGAGCACCGGCCGCGGTGCGTCCTGCCAGGCCGAGCAGGCCTTCAGGCCCGCTGCCGCGGCCTGCGCGGACCGGGTCGCCGCCAGCAGGTCCGGCACGATCGGGCCGGCCACCACCGGGCCCGCCGCGAACGGGCCGATCAGCGACTTGGCCACGGCGAGGGGGTTGTCGCTGCCGCCCGCGACGACCACCAGCCGGCTGCCCAGCACCCCGGTGAGGACCTGGAGCTTGGCGTGCCGTGCCGCGCGCCGGATCGCCTCCACGGTCAGTTCGCTGTCCCCGTCGGGCGCGGTGCCCAGCACCACGCACACATGCTCCGGCGAGTTCCAGCCGAGCGCCGCGGCCCGGCTGACGGCGCCCTCGTCGGCCTCCCCGCTCAGCACGGCGTTGACGACGAGCGACTCCAGGCGGGCGTCCCAGGCACCGCGTGCCTCGGCGGCCTGCGCGTACACCTGGGCGGTGGCGAAGGCGATCTCGCGGGCGTACACGAGCAGCGCCTCGCGCAGCACGCTCTCGTCACCCGGGGCGGCCACCTCGTCGATGGCCGACTCCATGACCTCGATGGTGGTGCGCACCATCTCCACGGTCTGCCGCAGCGTGATCGCCCGGGTCAGCTCGCGCGGCGCGGTGCCGAAGACGTCCGTCGAGATCGCCTGCGGGGTCTCGGGGTGCCGGAACCACTCGGTGAAGGCGGCGATGCCCGCCTGGGCGACCAGCCCGATCCAGGAACGGTTCTCCGGGGGCATCGCCCGGTACCAGGGCAGCGTCTCGTCCATCCGCGCGATCGCCTGCGCGGCGAGCGAACCGGAAGACTTCTCCAGCCGCTTCAGCGTCGCGGCGTGCGGATGGACGGGGCGCGGTACGGGGTCGGCATGACGGGATTCGGGTTCGGGCACGGGGACAAGACTGCCTTATCGGGCCGCCGACGTGTGCCGCCGGGTCCGCTCACCCCCACCCGACGACACCCACGGCCGCCCGCGGCCCGCGGCCCCGGCGCCGGGGGTTGCCCTCGGGGCCGCGCCTCGGGTGCCCACGGGCTGGTGCCTGACGGCCCTCGGCCCGGTGCCCGGGCTGCCCACGGTCCGCTGCCCGAGGTCCGGCGCTCAGGTCCCTGGCGTCGATGTCCCGGGGCAGCCCCATGCATGCCCTCGGGCCGGCACGCCCGCGTGCCCATGGGCCGGTCGCCGCCGGGGCGATCGCCCGTCCCTGCCCGCGGCCCGCCCCGGGAGGCGCCCGCCGATGCCGTCCGGTGTCGCCCGGCAGGGCTACCGTGGGGTTCGTGATGGTGGACGTACGGCGTGCGGGCGCGCGCTACCCCGGTGGGGATCCGGCGGTCGGGATCGAGTCGTGGCACTCCTTCTCCTTCGGGCCGCACTACGACCCGGACAACCTCCGCTTCGGCGCGCTGATCGCCTGCAACGAGGAGCGCCTCGCGCCCGGCGCCGGCTTCGACGAGCACCCGCACAGCCACACCGAGATCGTCACCTGGGTCGTCGAGGGCGAGCTGACGCACCGCGACTCCACCGGTCACGAGACGCGGGTGCGCCCCGGCGACGTGCAGCGCCTCAGCTCGGCCGTGGGCGTGCGGCACGTGGAACGCAACGACGGCACCGCGCCCCTGACCTTCGTGCAGATGTGGCTGGCTCCGCTGGAGCCGGGCGGCGAGCCGTCGTACGAGATCGTCCGCGGCATCGCCGACTCCACCCCGTACGCCGTACCGGAGGCCGGGGCGCTGCTGCACGTGCGGCGCCTAGGGGCGGGGGAGCGCACCGCAGTGCCGGATGCGGCTCATGTGTACGTCCACGTCGTGCGCGGCCACGTCCGGCTCGGGCAGGAGCGGCTGGGGCCGGGCGACGCGGCCCGCGTCACGGACGCGAAGGACCTTCGGCTTCCGGCGGAGTCGGCCGCGGAGGTACTGCTGTGGGAGATGACCAGCGGCTGATGACCAGAGGCAGACGACCGCGGGAGATGGGCCGCGGGAACGGCCCGTCGGAAATGACCCGCGGGAGATGGCCCGCCGGAGATGCCTAGCGCAGCTCCGCCCGCACCGCGTCCGTGAACGCCGGCCACGCCTCGGTCGCCCACGGCCCGAAGGCCCGGTCCGTCAGGGCCACACAGGCCGCGCTCGCGTCCGGGTCGATCCACACGAACGTCCCCGACTGCCCGAAGTGCCCGAAGGTGCGCGGAGACGACGAGGCGCCCGTCCAGTGCGGCGACTTGCCGTCGCGGATCTCGAAGCCGAGACCCCAGTCGTTCGGGTTCTGGTGGCCGTAGCCCGGCAGCACACCCTTGGTCCCCGGGTACTGCACGGTCATCGCCTCGGCGACCGTGCGCGGATCCAGCAGCCGCGGCGCCTGCACCTCGGCGGCGAAGCGCAGCAGGTCCGCGACCGTCGACACGCCGTCCTTGGCCGGGGAGCCCTCCAGCGAGGTCGCCGTCATGCCGAGCGGCTCCAGCACCGCCTGCCGCAGATACTCGGCGAACGGGATGTCCGTCGCCTTGGCCACATGGTCGCCCAGCTGCTCGAAACCGGCGTTGGAGTACAGCCGCCGCTCCCCGGGCGCGGCCGTGACCCGGTGCTCGTCGAAGGCGAGACCGGAGGTGTGCGCCAGCAGATGCCGCACCGTCGACCCCGCGGGCCCGGCCGGTTCGTCCAGCTCGATCGCGCCCTCCTCGTAGGCGACGAGCACGGCGTACGCCGCGAGCGGCTTGGTCACCGAGGCGAGCGGGAAGCGCCGGTCGGCCGGCCCGTGGGTGCCGAGCACCGTCCCGTCGGCCCGTACGACGCCCGCCGCGGCGGTGGGAACCGGCCAGTTCTCGATCAACGCGAGGCTGTTCAGCGACATGCCGACGAGCCTAAGCGCTCACAGCGTCAGCTCCATCAAGGGGTCGGGCTTGCGGACGAAGCCCATCGACGCGTACAGCGGCTCGGCCTCCGCCGACGCCGTGAGATGCACATAGCCCGCGCCCCGCTCCCGGAACCACGCCAGCAGCTCCGCCATGCACGCGCGCGCGTACCCTCCCCCAAGCTCTCGGCTCCGCTCGAGCAGGGGGACCCCATCTGCGCACGTCCGGGTCGGTCGCCACGCTGAAGACGAACCCGGCCGCCCCGCGCGGATGACCCGCCCGCCCGATCCGGTACTCCAGCGTGCCCACGACGAGCGCGGCCGGCGCGCCGGGCCGCTCGGGGTGGTCCACGACGAAGGCGGCGAAGTCCCCGTCCGGGTCCGACAGACGCGCCCGCAGACCGGGCAGCGACTCGGCATGCCACTCGGCGGCGGGCTCGCGACGCACGGCGTCGATCATCACCTGGCACAGCCGGAGCAGCTCCCGGCGTCCTCCGCCACAGCACGACGTACTGGTCTCATGCGGCCTACGGTACTTACATCGCGAGCTCATGTCCCCCTGTTTTCTTACGGAATCCGCTTGCTTGGAGTGCACTCCAAGGCCATAGCGTGGGGGTCATGACGGTGATGCAGACCACGGTCACGGCCATTCAGGAGGCCGAGGACACAGCCACCCGAACGAACATCTGCTCCGCCCCGCCCCCGCGGCACCCCCGCCCCGACGGGCAGGACCGCTACACGATCAGCGAGGTCGTCGCCTTCACCGGCCTGACCGCCCACACCCTGCGCTGGTACGAGCGGATCGGACTGATGGACCACATCGACCGCTCGCACACCGGCCAGCGCCGGTACAGCAACCGCGACCTGGACTGGCTCGACCTCGTCGGCAAGCTGCGGCTGACCGGGATGCCGGTCGCCGACATGGTCCGGTACGCGCAGCTCGTGCGCGAGGGGGACAGCACGTACGCCGAGCGCCACGAGCTGCTCGAGGCGACCCGCCGGGACGTCCTGGCCAGGATCGCCGAGCTGCACGACACCCTCGCGGTGCTCGACAGGAAGATCGGTTTCTACGCGGAGGCCGGACGGCCCCGCGAGGCGGAGAGGACACGATGACCGACGCCAGGATCCCCACGGCACGACTCGGCGACCACGGCCCCGAGGTCGGCGTACAGGGGCTCGGCTGCATGGGCATGAGCTTCGCCTACGGCCCCACCGACGCCGAAGAGGCCAGGGCCACCCTGGAGCGGGCGCTGGACCTGGGCGTCACGCTGTACGACACGGCGGACGCCTACGGCGACGGCGACAACGAGCGCTTCCTCGCCCCCTTCGTCAAGGCGCACCGCGACGACCTCGTCATCGCCACCAAGTTCGCCCTGTCGATCCCGCCGGACGACCCGACGAAGCGGATCATCCGCAACGACCCGCCCTATATCCGCCAGGCCGTCGAAGCGAGCCTGAAGCGCCTCGACGTCGACGTGATCGACCTGTACTACATGCACCGGCGCGACCTGAACGTACCGATCGAGGACAGCGTCGGCACCATGGCCGAGCTGGTGCGCGAGGGCAAGGTCAAGCACCTGGGCCTGAGCGAGGTCACCGCCGACGAGCTGCGCGCCGCGCACGCCGTCCACCCGATCGCCGCCGTGCAGTCGGAGTGGTCGCTGTTCAGCCGGGACATCGAGGCGAAGGTGGTGCCGGCCGCCCGCGAGCTGGGCGTGGCCCTCGTGCCGTACTCCCCGCTCGGCCGGGGCTTCCTCACCGGCGCCTTCACCAGCGCCGACACGGACCTCAGTGCCGACGACTTCCGCCGCCAGCAGCCCCGCTTCACCGGCGACAACGCCACCGCCAACGCGGCCCTGCTGGACCCGATCCGCACCGTGGCCGCCTCCCACGGCGTCTCCCTCGGCCAGGTCGCCCTGGCCTGGGTCCAGCAGCAGGCGGCCGTCCACGGTCTCCCGGTGATCCCGATCCCGGGCACGCGCAAGCGGAGCAGGGTGGAGGAGAACACGGCGGCGACGAGGATCAGGCTGACGGACGAGGAGCTGTCCCTGCTCGACCCGATCGCGGCGAAGGTCGCCGGCGACAGGTACGCGGACATGACGTTCACGTCGGCGGGCAGGGAGTAGCGGAGCCGCCCTGGACGAGAAGGCGCCTACAGCTCGGAGAGCAGTTCCGCCTTCTTCATGGAGAACTCCTCGTCGGTCACCAGCCCCGCCTGATGCAGTTCCCCGAGGTGCCGGATCCGCTCGGCGATATCCGCAGGGTCACGCCGAGCGGCCGGCACCGACACCGCCGGCCGGCGGTCCCGCACCGCGGCCAGTACGGCGGCCGCGAACGGCAGCGATTCGTGCACGGGCCCGTACCCCAGCCCGAACACGACCGCGGCCGGATCCTGATCCGGGGGGACGGGCGCCCCGGTGTCGCCGTCCCGCGGTATCAGCCGCAGGTGCCCCTCGAAGACCTCGGGGGAGCGCCACTCCACCCCGCTGAGGCCGTCCACCGGAAAGCTCTGGTCGCCGGCCTTCCACTTCGCCGACGACGCACCCGTCCACGACCAGCGGAAACGAACCGTCGTCCCGTCGAAGGACGCCTTCGCGTCGTACGCCTTGAACGCCCGCGGCGGCCCCGGCGCCTCGATCAGGAACCGCCCGGCCGGGCCGGACTCGGTCAGCAGGCCGCGCAGCTCGTCGGCGTAGTACTCGGCGAGCGTCTCCTTCTCGGCCGGCAGCACCAGCCGGTAGGGGTCGCCGGCCTCCTTCAGCTGACCGTCGGCCGCCTCCAGCAGCGGATCGGCCCCGGGCCGCGGCACGGCACGCAGCACGACCGTGCCCCGTTTGCCGGGCGCCAGCGTCACCGACTCCAGCGCCGCGAGCGGGACGCGCCGCTCGCCGAGCGCCTGGAACAGCTTCGGTGTTCGAATCCCCCGTTCGTAACGGATGAGCACGGAGTCGGACTCGAACTCCCAGGCGGCATGAAATCCGGCCAGTACGTCACCCATGCGGCTCATCGTAAGCGGCTCCGCTTCTTCGGCCCATCCCCCCGCAGACCGCACTTCCTGCTGTCTCTACGCGCGTCCGGCCATCGAGGCACCGGACAAACCCACCCGGCAGGCGCCGTCGTCGTCGCCGCAACTCACCGAGTCATATGCGCCGACGCCGATGTCGGCGAAGTTGCGCAGGCTGTCCGTGCCGGGTTCGAAGTAGCCCGCGTGTCCGTCCGCGTCCCGCGCCGACAGCACCCGCGCGCCGAACGCCGGCGACACCGGGTCCGCGCCGTGGCCGAGACCGCCGAACTCCAGATACGGCACGTCCTGGATCCAGTCGGTGGCGTCCCGCATCGCCCACACCTGGGCGGAGGTGCCCAGACGCGCCGCCTTCGTCACCCGCATGCCGGGGCTGCCCGCCACCGCGATGTCGGACACCCGGCCCGGCAGCGCGCGCGCGGCGACCCCGCACACCACGGAGCCGTAGCTGTGGCAGAACAGCGAGACCGGTGAGCGTCCGGGCAGTGCGCGCACCAGCGCGTTCAGGCGTACGGCGCCGTCCTGGGCGCGCATCGCGGTCGCCGAGTCGATGCCGAGGCCGGCGGGCGCGGTGTAGTCGGCCCAGGCGATGACGGCCGTACGGGTCGAGGGGCTCGCCGCCCGCTCGGCGGCGTACAGCGAGCCGGCCATGCCGACCGGGGCCGAGTATCTGCGGTAGGTGCGCTGGAAGGTGGACAGGTCGGTGTCCACGCCGGGCACGATCACCGAGATGCGCTCGGCCTTGTCGAGGTCGCCGAAGACCTCGGCGGCGCGGCCGGAGCCGTCCGGGTCGAAAGCGAGGATCTGCCGCCCGTCACGCAGCATCGACTCGTACCGGTGCATCCGCTTGCCCGCCGCCTGCTGCCCGGCCCTGCTGAGCCGGGTGTCGTGCATGCGGTCGCGCTCGGTGCTCGCGGCCTGGGCGAGCGCGACGCGGTTGGCGTGGTAGCGCAGCTGGGCCGGGGCGCCGTTCATATTGCCGACGGCGAGCGGATAGCGGCGGGCGAGCGACGCCCGCTCCTGCGCGGTCAGCGAGGTGAAGAACCGCGTGAGGCGGGCGGGGCCGGCGGCCGGGTCGGGCAGCCGGTGGCCGTGCACCCGGCCGTGCTCCCAGTCCGAGAGCGACGCCTGCAGTGCGGTGCTCTCCGGCCCGTGGCGCAGGGCCGTCCAGCCGGTGGTCGCCAGCATCACGAAGACGACGGCCAGCGCGAGCAGCATGCGCCAGACGTTCAGGTGTGGGGAGGTGTCGAAGGAAGTCACTGGGAGGACACACTAGGAGAACGAGAGGGTCTCGCGTGAACCGAGTGACGGGGATCACGTTTCGTAAACGCGCCGCGGGGTCAGGTGGTGCGCCAGTTGCCCCTGATGGCCGGGCCCACCTGATCGAGGTACCGGGCGGTGAGTTCGCGCATCGCCTCCACGCTGCCGTCCTCGCCCACGCTCCACTGCCGCTCGGTGACCCTTATCACCCCGCCGAAGACGGCCACCACGAGCCGCGGTCGCGGGTCGGCGTCCACGTCGACGCCCTCACGATCGGCCAGCACCCGCGCGATCTTCTCCTCCGTCTCGGCGGAGCGGCGCAGATGCGCGGCGAGCAGCACCGGGGTCGACTCGATCATCCGGTACATGCGCAGGTACAGCTCGACCGGGACGACCGCCTCGATGGACTCGCCGATCCGGTCCCAGCCCTCCACGATCGCCTGACGCAGCGCCTGCATCGGCGTCTCGTGCGGCGGGCGGCCGCGCACGGCCTCCAGGAAGTACGCCTCCGTCATGGCCTGCAGGGCGAGGGCGGCGTCCTCCTTGCTCGCGAAGTAGCGGAAGAAGGTGCGCTGCGAGACGTCGACGGCCTCGGCGATCTCGTCGACGGTCGTCTGCTCGTAGCCCTGGGTGGTGAACAGCTCCAGGGCGGCCCGCACCAGCGCGTCCCGGGTGCGCTGCTTCTTGATCTCGCGCAGCCCCGGCCGCGGTGCCGTGCGCGGGGTCCCGAGCGTGCCCACAGTCCTCCTTCACAACGGTTGCCCCAGTTCAGGCTATCCGTCAGTGTCGTGTCAGTTACCGGCTTGTGAATTGGTTTGTCAATTGTCAGTGACTGTCACTAGCCTCGAACACATGACTAGTCAGATCACCCTCGACAAGACGGGACCGGGGGACGGCGGCCCGTCGGACGCGTCGGGGCAGGCGCCGGGCGCCAGCGGCCTGCGCGGCCATCCGTGGCTCACCCTCATAACCGTCGCGGTCGGGGTCATGATGGTGGCCCTCGACGGCACGATCGTGGCCATCGCCAACCCGGCGATCCAGAAGGACCTCGGCGCCACCTTCCAGCAGGTGCAGTGGATCACCAACGGCTACTTCCTGGCCCTCGCCGTCTCGCTGATCACGGCCGGCAAGCTCGGTGACCGCTTCGGCCACCGCCAGACCTTCCTGATCGGTGTCGTCGGCTTCGCCGCCGCCTCGGGTGCGATCGGGCTGTCCGACTCCATCGCGCTCGTCGTGACCTTCCGCGTCTTCCAGGGCCTGTTCGGCGCGCTGCTGATGCCGGCCGCGCTGGGCCTGCTGCGGGCGACCTTCCCGGCCGAGAAGCTCAACATGGCGATCGGCATCTGGGGCATGGTCATCGGCGCCTCCACCGCCGGCGGCCCGATCCTCGGCGGTGTGCTGGTCGAGCACGTCAGCTGGCAGTCGGTGTTCTTCATCAACGTGCCGGTCGGTGTCCTCGCCCTGCTCCTCGGCCTGCTGATCCTGCTCGACCACCGCGCGCAGAACGCCCCGCGCTCCTTCGACATCCTCGGCATCGCCCTGCTGTCGGGCGCGATGTTCTGCCTGGTCTGGGCGCTGATCAAGGCCCCCGAGTGGGGCTGGGGCGACGGGAAGACGTGGCTGTTCATCGGCGCGTCGGCCCTCGGCTTCGGCCTCTTCGCTCTGTGGGAGACGAAGGTCGCCGAACCGCTCATCCCGCTGAAGCTGTTCCGCTCGGTGCCGCTGTCCGCGGGCGTGGTGCTGATGGTCCTGATGGCCATCGCCTTCATGGGCGGCCTGTTCTTCGTCACCTTCTACCTGCAGAACGTGCACGGCATGAGCCCCATCGACGCCGGCCTGCACCTGCTGCCGCTCACCGGCATGATGATCGTCGGCTCCCCGCTGGCCGGCGCGCTGATCACCAAGCTGGGCCCGCGCGTGCCGCTCGCGGGCGGCATGGCCGTCACCGCGATCGCCATGTACGGCATGTCGACGCTGAAGGTGGACACCGGCAGCGGTCTGATGTCGCTCTGGTTCGCCCTGCTGGGCCTCGGCCTCGCCCCGGTCATGGTCGGCGCCACCGAGGTCATCGTCGGCAACGCGCCCATGGAGCTGTCCGGCGTCGCCGGCGGTCTCCAGCAGGCCGCGATGCAGATCGGCGGCAGCCTCGGCACGGCCGTGCTGGGCGCCGTGATGGCCTCCAAGGTGGACAGCGACCTGCCCGCCAACTGGAAGGACGCCGGCCTGCCGCCGCTCACCGGCCAACAGCTCGGCCAGGCCTCCGAGGCCGTCCAGGTGGGCGTGGCCCCGGTCCCGCCGGGCACCCCGGCGCAGATCGGCGAGAAGATCGCCGGCGTCGCGCACGACACCTTCATCTCCGGCATGAGCCTCGCGTCACTGGTCGCCGCCGGCGTTGCCGTGGTCGCGGTCTTCGTCGCCTTCCTCACCAAGCGCGGCGAGAACGCCGACGCGGGCGCGGGTGCGGCACACATCTGACGCAACGTCAGGAAAGTTCGCTCATCAGGGTGACAGCGCGGAGGATCCCACCCCTCCGGCGCCGGGCACACGTCACATTGGGTCAAGCCCTCCGGTACGGCACGTTCTCCGGGCATCCTCGCCCGACATGTGCGCGCCCCGCCGGAAGGCGGGCCCGGACGTCGCCGCGCTGCCGGAGGGGGACAGCGCGCCGACTCCCGGGTTTTTTCTTGAAATCCGAACTCCCGGCGGCATGACCGCGCCAAGCCGGGTTACTCGAAGCGACAGAACCCCGATCCACTTCAACTGACCCCGGGGTTCTGGGAGTTGATGATGACGGGCTTCGGCAACGGAACGCGCGGATACCCCCGGTCACGTGGCCGGATGTGGTCACGGACCGGGCCGGACCGCGCGACGCTCGGCATCATCGGAGCCGTCTGTGCGGTCGCCGGTTTCTTCACCCTGGGGATCGTCCTCGGTCCCGCGGCGATGGCCTGTGGATGGTTCTCCTTGGGCCGCACCTGGTCGGGCGCCTCCCGCCAGACCCCGGCCCTGGTCGCCTTCGTGCTGGGCGCCATCGACACGCTCCTGGCCCTGCTGTGGCTGATCGGAGCGACCACCCCGGGCAGCGGTCTGCTGTAACCGGGGACAAACCGGGAGCGAACCGGCGAAGAAAGCCGGGGAGGAACCGGAAAGAAAAGGGAAGGACCCCTGGCACCGGCCGGGGGCCCACCCCTGCGCGGACGGCCGCGACGGTCACCCGGTCATCCGCGCCCCGACAGCGCCCGCAACTCCGCGACCTCGGCCCGCAGCGCCCGGACCTCCTGCGTCAGGGACTCGATCGCCTCCGTCTGGCGCCGCTCCTCCACGTCGTCCTTCTCGAACCGGGCGATGAACCACGCCGCGATGTTCGCCGTCACCACACCGAGCAGCGCGATCCCGGACAGCATCAGCCCGACCGCGATCAGCCGCCCCAGGCCGGTCGTCGGCGCGTGATCCCCGTACCCCACGGTCGTCATCGTCGTGAACGACCACCACAGCGCGTCACCCAGCGTCCGGATGTTCCCGTGCGGAGCCGACCGCTCCACCGACAGCACCGCCAGCGAGCCGAACATCAGCAGTCCGACGACCGCCCCGACGACGTACGTGGTGAGCCGGATCTGGTTCGCCATCCGCGCCCGCCGGCCCACCAGCAGCAGGGTCGCGACGATCCGCAGCAGGCGCAGCGGCTGCAGCACCGGCACCACGACCGCGCACAGGTCCAGCCAGTGCCTGCGCACGAAGCGCATCCGGTCGGGGGCGAGCACCAGCCGGACGAGATAGTCGGTGGCGAACGCCCCCCACACGACCCACTCGACGACCGTGCAGGCGAGGGTCACGGGCCGCCCGGCGGAACCGTCCACGATCGGCACGGCGTAGGCGACGGCGAACAGCACGGCGAGCGCCAGCAGCGGCCGCTGGGTGCGCTGCTCCCAGCGGGTCTGCGCCGTTTGTGCGTCCATGCAACGCATCGTAAAGAACACATAAGGGCGGTGGAGACTCGAGCTCCACCGCCCTCAGGTCCGGCGGAGCCCTGAGCCCCACCGCCCTCAGGTCCGGCGGAGCCCCGAGCCCCACCGCGCCTCGCCCCCGGTAGGGGTTACGCGTCGCCGCCCGCCGCCCCCGGGTCCGCCGCCGTGACGTCGAGCAACTGGTAGCGGTCGACGGCCTGCTTGAGCACCGACCGGTCGATCCTGCCCTCACGCGCCAGCTCGGTCAGCACCGCCACCACGATCGACTGCGCGTCGATGTGGAAGAACCGCCGGGCGGCGCCCCGGGTGTCCGCGAAGCCGAACCCGTCCGCGCCGAGCGACTGGTACGTGCCGGGCACCCATCGCGCGATCTGGTCCGGCACCGACCGCATCCAGTCGGAGACGGCCACGAACGGCCCCTGCGCCCCGGACAGCTTGCGCGTCACATAGGGCACGAGCTGCTCCTCCTCCGGGTGCAGCAGGTTGTGCTGCTCGCAGGCCACCGCCTCGCGGCGCAGCTCGTTCCAGGAGGTCGCCGACCACACATCGGCCTTGACGTTCCACTCCTCGCCGAGGATCTTCTGCGCCTCGATCGCCCAGGGCAGCGCCACGCCGGAGGCCATGATCTGCGCCGGGATCGAGCCGGCCGTGCCCTCGGTGAACCGGTAGATGCCCTTGACGATGCCCTCGGCGTCCACGTTCTCCGGCTCGGCCGGGTGCTGGATGGGCTCGTTGTAGACGGTGAGGTAGTAGAAGACGTCCTCGCCGTGCGGGTGCTCCTCGGAGCTGCCGTACATCCGGCGCAGCCCGTCCTTGACGATGTGCGCGATCTCGAACCCGAAGGCCGGGTCGTACGCCACGCACGCCGGGTTCGTGGAGGCCAGCAGCTGCGAGTGGCCGTCGGCGTGCTGCAGACCCTCACCGGTCAGGGTCGTACGGCCGGCGGTCGCGCCCAGGACGAAACCGCGCGCCAGCTGGTCGGCCATCTGCCAGAACTGGTCACCGGTGCGCTGGAAACCGAACATCGAGTAGAAGACGTACACCGGGATCAGAGGCTCGCCGTGCGTGGCGTACGCCGAGCCCGCCGCGATCAGCGACGCCGTACAGCCCGCCTCCGAGATGCCGTCGTGCAGCATCTGCCCGGTCGGCGACTCCTTGTAGGCGAGCAGCAGCTCGCGGTCCACGGACTCGTACTGCTGACCCAGCGGGTTGTAGATCTTCGCACTCGGGAAGAAGGAGTCCATGCCGAACGTGCGGTACTCGTCCGGCGCGATCAGCACGAACCGCTTGCCGAGTTCCTTGTCCCGCATGAGGTCCTTGAGCAGCCGTACGAACGCCATGGTCGTGGCGATCGACTGCTGACCGGAGCCCTTCTTCACGGTCGCGTACGTCTTCTCGTCCGGCAACGACAGCGGCTTGGAGCGCACGAGGCGGGTCGGGACGTACCCGCCGAGCGACTTGCGCCGGTCGTGCATGTACTGGATCTCCTCGGTGTCCCGCCCCGGGTGGTAGTACGGCGGGGGCCCGCTCTCCAGCTCCTTGTCGGAGATCGGCAGGTGCAGCCGGTCGCGGAAGCCCTTGAGGTCGTCGACCGTCAGCTTCTTCATCTGGTGCGTGGCGTTGCGGCCCTCGAAGTTCGGGCCCAGCGTCCAGCCCTTGATCGTCTTGGCCAGGATGACCGTCGGCTGGCCCTTGTGCTCCTTGGCCGCCTTGAACGCCGCGTAGATCTTGCGGTGGTCGTGGCCGCCGCGGCCCAGGTGCAGGATCTGGTCGTCGGTCATGTTCTCGACCATCGCGCGCAGCCGGTGGTCGTCACCGAAGAAGTGCTCGCGGATGTACGCGCCGGACTCGGTGGCGTACGTCTGGAACTGCCCGTCCGGCGTCGTGTTCATCCGGTTGACCAGCACACCGTCGCGGTCCTGGGCGAGCAGCGGATCCCAGGTGCGGTCCCAGATGAGCTTGATCACGTTCCAGCCGGCGCCCCGGAAGACCGACTCCAGCTCCTGGATGATCTTGCCGTTGCCGCGCACCGGACCGTCCAGGCGCTGCAGGTTGCAGTTCACCACGAAGGTCAGGTTGTCCAGGCCCTCGCGCGCGGCGATGGACAGCTGGCCGAGCGACTCCGGCTCGTCCATCTCGCCGTCGCCGAGGAACGCCCACACGTGCGAGCCCGAGGTGTCGGCGATGCCGCGCGCCTCCATGTAACGGTTCATGCGCGCCTGGTAGATCGCGCCGATCGGGCCGAGGCCCATGGAGACCGTCGGGAACTCCCAGAAGTCCGGCATCGAGCGCGGGTGCGGGTAGCTGGACAGGGCGTTGGGGTACTTCGACTTCTCCTGGCGGAAGCCGTCCAGCTGCTCCTCGGTGAGCCGGTCGAGCAGGTACGCGCGCGCGTAGATGCCCGGCGAGGCATGCCCCTGGAAGAAGACCTGGTCGCCGCCGTCGCCCTCGTCCTTGCCGCGGAAGAAGTGGTTGAAGCCCACGTCGTAGAGCGAGGCGGAGGAGGCGAACGTGGCGATGTGCCCGCCGACGCCGATGCCCGGGCGCTGGGCGCGCGAGACCATCACGGCCGCGTTCCAGCGGGTGGCGTTGAGGACCTTGCGCTCGATCTCCTCGTTGCCGGGGAAGAACGGCTCGTCCTTGGTGGCGATCGTGTTGACGTAGTCCGTGCTGCGCATCTCGGGCACGGCCACGCGCTTCTCGCGGGCCCGCTCGATCAGCCGCAGCATCAGATAGCGCGCCCGCTCCCGGCCGCGCTCGTCGATGGCGGCATCGAGCGAGTCGAGCCACTCCTGGGTCTCTTCCGGGTCGAAGTCGGGGACCTGACTCGGAAGGCCGCCAATGATGATCGGGGTGCGATCGGATCCGGAAGCCACGCTGATCCTTACCTGTCGAGGGACCTGTCGAAAGGGACCTGTCCACCTGGCCGTGTTGCCGCCGACCCCATCGTCCACCCCGGGTGGGGCGCACGTCATCTCCGACGCCGTCACTACCGCGAGGTAATCCGAGGGTCGGCCGGGGTGCGAAACTCATTCGAGTCTCGTACCCACGCGTGGTTCCCAAACGCCCAAAGGGGGCAGAAAGGTGTGGTGCGCATCACCCGGGTCTGAGATCCTGTGCCGTAAGTTGCGGCGACACGGCCTGGAACGTCACCGTTTCGGCGGTCCGAACCGCCGGGTACTTGCGCGATCCGTCCCGCCCGTGTGGACTACGGCCAATGCTTCGCGCACGCGCGTGGCTGAGAAATCCCCCAAGCTCTTGAGGAGCAGGGGGTACCCCCAACCAAGACATGATCAGGAGGCAACCCGTGAGCGCGACCGCGGACCACGCGGAGGAGCGGACGAACCCTGCCGGCAGGCTGGGGTTCCAGCCCGGGCAGGTGGTCCAGGAGATCGGCTACGACGACGACGTCGACCAGGAGCTCCGCGAGGCCATCGAGGAAGCCATCGAGGGCGACCTGATGGACGAGGACTACGACGACGTGGCCGACGCCGTTGTGCTGTGGTTCCGTGACGACGACGGCGACCTGACGGATGCGCTGGTGGATGCCACCACGTACATCGAGGAGGGCGGGGCGATCCTGCTCCTCACGCCGAAGACCGGCCGTTCGGGATACGTCGAGCCCAGCGACATCTCGGAAGCCGCCACCACGGCAGGGCTGACGGCGTCCAAGAGTGTCAGCGTGGGCAAGGACTGGAGCGGCAGCCGGCTTGCCACGCCGAAGGCGGCCAAGTCGAAGCGATGAACCACGTGCCCGGGCGGGCCGGCCGACGCCGGCCCGCCCGCAGGCCTGCCGTCGCCCCCAGGTGATCGCCTCGTAGGGTGGAACCGAGCGTTCTCACCCGAACAGCGCACCGAAAGGGACGTAACGACGATGGCGATCCAGGTCGGCGACAAGGCCCCCGACTTCGAGCTGAAGGACAACCACGGCCGGACCGTGAAACTGTCCGACTTCCGCGGCAGCAGCAACGTCGTCCTGATCTTCTACCCGTTCGCCTTCACCGGCGTGTGCACCGGCGAACTGTGCGAGGTCCGCGACAACCTGCCGCAGTTCTCCGACCGCGACACCCAGGTGCTCGCCGTCTCCAACGACTCCATCCACACCCTGCGCGTCTTCGCCGAGCAGGAGGGCCTGGAGTACCCGCTGCTCAGCGACTTCTGGCCGCACGGCGAGGTCTCCCGCGCCTATGGCGTCTTCGCCGAGGACAAGGGCTGCGCGGTGCGCGGCACCTTCGTCATCGACAAGGAGGGCGTCGTGCGCTGGAGCATTGTCAACGCCCTGCCCGACGCCCGGGACCTGAGCGAGTACGTCAAGGCCCTCGACACCCTCTGATCCGGGCCGACACCCGGCGATTGTTGCGCTCCAGGGCCTGCGGGGTGCGGGAACCCGTTACTAGGATCGGTTCGTTGATCCGATGTCACAGCACGACGGGGCTCCCCGCCCCCGAACACCAATGGAGGACTCGTGGGAGTCAGCCTCAGCAAGGGCGGCAACGTATCGCTGACGAAGGAGGCCCCGGGCCTGACCGCGGTCATCGTCGGTCTGGGCTGGGACGTGCGCACGACCACCGGCACGGACTTCGACCTCGACGCCAGCGCGCTGCTGCTGAACAACTCCGGCAAGGTCGCCAGCGACCAGCATTTCGTCTTCTTCAACAACCTCAAGAGCCCGGACGGCTCCGTGGAGCACACGGGCGACAACATCACCGGTGAGGGCGAGGGCGACGACGAACAGATCAAGATCAACCTCGCCGGCGTCCCGGCGGACGTCGAGAAGATCGTCTTCCCGGTGTCGATCTACGACGCCGAGAACCGCCAGCAGTCCTTCGGCCAGGTCCGCAACGCCTTCATCCGCGTCGTCAACCAGGCGGGCGAGCAGGAGATCGCCCGGTACGACCTGAGCGAGGACGCCTCCACCGAGACGGCGATGGTCTTCGGCGAGCTTTACCGAAACGGCGCCGAGTGGAAGTTCCGCGCCATCGGCCAGGGCTACGCCTCGGGTCTGCGCGGCATCGCGCAGGACTTCGGCGTGAACGTCTGAGCCGCAGACACACCCGCCTGAAAGGCACCGTCCGGCGCCGCGCGGTTTGCGCGCGGCGCCGGACGCGCAGGACCACCACACAGGCACCACCAGGGGAGGACCAGCATCATGGGCGTCACGCTCGCCAAGGGGGGCAACGTCTCCCTGTCCAAGGCCGCACCGAACCTCACCCACATCATGGTCGGACTCGGCTGGGACGCGCGCTCCACCACCGGCGCACCGTTCGACCTCGATGCCAGCGCCCTCCTGTGCGGCGCCGGCAACCGGGTGCTGGGCGACGAGTGGTTCGTCTTCTACAACCAGCTCAAGAGCCCGGACGGCTCGGTGGAGCACACCGGCGACAACCTCACCGGTGAGGGCGAGGGCGACGACGAGTCGATCCTGATCGATCTCGCCAAGGTCCCGGCGCACTGCGAGAAGATCGTCTTCCCGGTCTCCATCCACATGGCCGACGAGCGCGGCCAGACGTTCGGCCAGGTCTCCAACGCCTTCATCCGTGTGGTCAACCAGGCGGACGGCCAGGAACTCGCCCGCTACGACCTCAGCGAGGACGCCTCCACCGAGACGGCCATGATCTTCGGCGAGGTCTATCGCTACCAGGGCGAATGGAAGTTCCGAGCCGTGGGACAGGGGTACGCGTCGGGGCTCCGGGGCATCGCTCTAGACTTCGGGGTCAACGTTTCGTAAAGCCGAGTACGGCGCGGGGGGACCCGTACCTACGGATTGGGTAGCCAGTGCTTCTGAAAACCTTCGGCTGGTCGTTCGCGATTACCGCGGTCGGCCTGGTCGCTGCGGTCTTCTACGGGGGGTGGGAGGCCTTCGGCGTCGTGGCGATCCTCTCCATCCTCGAGATCTCGCTGTCGTTCGACAACGCGGTGGTCAACGCCGGAATCCTGAAGAAGATGAGCGCCTTCTGGCAGAAGATCTTCCTCACGGTGGGTGTCCTCATCGCCGTCTTCGGCATGCGGCTGGTCTTCCCCGTCGTCATCGTCGCGATCAGCGCCAAGATGGGCCCCCTGCAGGCCGTCGACCTCGCGCTCAACAACAAGGACCGCTACCAGCAGCTGGTCACCGACGCCCACCCGGCGATCGCCGCGTTCGGTGGCATGTTCCTGCTGATGATCTTCCTCGACTTCATCTTCGAGGACCGGGACATCCAGTGGCTGCGCTGGATCGAGCGGCCGCTGGCCAAGCTCGGCAAGGTCGACATGCTGTCGGTCTGCATCTCCCTGATCGTCCTGCTGATCACCTCCTTCACCTTCGCCACCCACGCCCACCAGCACGGCGGCGCGCACGCCGACAAGGCGCAGACGGTCCTCATCGCCGGCATCGCCGGCCTGATCACCTACATGGTCGTCGGCGGCCTGTCCGGCTACTTCGAGGACAAGCTGGAGGAAGACGAGGAACGCGAGCACGAGGAGGAGGAAGAGGCCGCCCGCACCGGCAAGAAGCGCTCCCCGGTCACCCTGGCCGGCCAGGCCGCGTTCTTCATGTTCCTCTACCTGGAGGTCCTGGACGCGTCCTTCTCCTTCGACGGCGTGATCGGCGCGTTCGCCATCACCAACGACATCGTCCTGATGGCCCTCGGCCTCGGCATCGGCGCGATGTACGTCCGCTCGCTCACCGTCTACCTGGTCCGCCAGGGCACCCTCGACGACTATGTCTACCTGGAGCACGGCGCCCACTACGCCATCGGCGCCCTCGCCGTGATCCTCATGGTCACCATCCAGTACGAGATCAACGAGGTCATCACCGGTCTCGTCGGCGTCGTCCTGATCGCCTGGTCCTTCTGGTCCTCCGTGCGCCGCAACAAGGCGCTCGCGGCGGCCGGGGGAGACGCGGGCTCCGACGACAAGACGGAGGTCCCCTCCGGGGTGTGACGACCTCCCCGGCGAGGGAACGCTTCACGGCGGGGCGGCTGCGGAGGACGACTCCTCCCGGACAGCCGTCCCGCCGGTCTGTGCTGTGACACCTGGGGGCGGGAAATGGGACTCTTCGACGGGCTGCTCGGCGGACGCGCCGCCGACTTCGACTCGGGCAACGCCGCGACCAACGCCATCGAGCTGACCAAACGGCACCGCCAGGTCTCCCTCACCAAACAGGGCGCCGCCACCGGCAACCTGCGGATCAACCTGGCCTGGCGGATGCGCACCTCCGACATCGGCGGCTCCCAGCGCGAGAGCCTGCTGCGCCACCCCTTCCAGGCCCTCAAGCCACCGGAGGTGCTCGAACACAGCCAGTCCATGGTCAACGTCGACCTCGACCTGGGCTGCCTGTACGAGCTGACCGACGGCACGAAGGGGGTCGTCCAGCCGCTGGGCGGCTATCTCGGCGACGTCAACGCACCGCCGTACGTCAAACTCAGCGGCGACGACCGGTTCGGCTCGGGATCGGGGGAGACGATGTACGTCAACCTCGACCACCGCGAGGCCATCAAACGGCTGCTGGTCTTCGTCTACATCTACGACCAGACACCGGCCTTCGACCGTACACACGCCATCGTCACGCTGTACCCCAGCAACGGGCCGCGGATCGAGATCGGCCTCGACGAACGGCACCCGCAGGCCCGCTCCTGCGCGGTGGTGATGATCGAGAACGTGAAGGGCGAACTGGTCGTCCGGCGCGAGGTGAAGTTCGTGTACGGCTTCCAGGGCGAGATCGACCGGCTGTACGGCTGGGGGCTGCAGTGGGGCAGGGGCTACAAGGCCAAGGCCGAACGGTAACCGGGCGACGTCACCGCCCGACGAACTGCGGCCCCATCGGCGGCAGACGGAAGTCCGGGTCCGGGGCGCCGGTCACCGGCTGCGGATAGCCGTAGCCGTCCGCCGCCGCCGGGGGGTAGCCGTACGCCGGCCGGCTCTCCGCCTGCGGATAGCCGTACGCCGGCTGCAGCGGGGCCGTGGGCGGCGGCTGCTGGGGATAGCCGTACCCCGGCTGGGCCGGCACCGCCGACGGCGCTTCCGGCGGCAGGGGCTGGGACGGCGGTGCGGTGGCCGCCGGCTGCTCCCCGGCCGCCTCCTCCGACTCGTCCACCGAGATGCCGAAGTCCGTCGCCAGGCCCTTCAGACCGTTGGAGTAGCCCTCGCCGAGCGCGCGGAACTTCCAGCCCTCGCCCCGCCGGTACAGCTCCCCGCAGATCAGCGCCGTCTCCTCGCCGGTCTCCGGCCGGATCGCGAAGGACGCCAGCGCCTCCCCGTCCACCGCGGCGTCGTACAGCAGGATGCTCAGGTCCCGCACCCGGTCGAAGGCGACCCCGTCCGCCGAGGCGACCAGCACGATGCGCGAGACCTCCGCCTCCACCCCCGTGAGGTCCGCCTGGATCGTGTCGGTCAGGCCCTCGGCCAGCCGCTTCTTGCCCAGCCCCCACACCGCCCCCGACGGATGCCGGGGCTGGTTGTAGAACACGAAGTCCTCGTCCGAGCGCACACGGCCGTCGGAGCCCAGCAGCAGCGCCGAGGCGTCCACGTCCGGCACACCCTGCCCCGGCGACCAGCGCAGCACGGCACGGACCGTCGCGGCCTCGACCGGGACGTTCGACCCCTTCAGCATCGCGTGCGTCATGCCGTCATCCTGCCTGCTGAGTCCTGTCCACGACAATGCGGGGTGGTCCCGCGCCGACACGGCGCTGCCTCGGGTGTGTTACCGGAAATTCATGCCCCGCGGGAACCCAGGACATGGGTCCGTACGTACTATTACCGGCCACCTTTTACCGCAACCACAGGCCAGAACCTTGCGCCCCGGGGGAGATACATGCGTCATTTCGGGCACATCGCCCCTGAGGTGCGGCAGCGCCTCTTCCATCGCCAGCCCCGCGAGTTCACCGCCGACTCCCCGGCCCGGCTGCTGTCCGCCGCCCTCGGCGCCACCCTGTACAGCCCGGCGACCCGCCCCCACCTGGCCGACGACATCGTCAAGCAGGCCGCACGCGGAGTCGTGTCCATGGTGCTGTGCCTGGAGGACTCCATCGGCGACGAGGACGTCGCGCACGGCGAGGACAACCTCGTCCGCCAGTTCGCCGACCTCGCCGACCTCCCGGACGGCGACCGGCCCCTGCTGTTCATCCGGGTCCGCACCCCCCGCCAGATCCCCGACCTGGTGCGCCGCCTCGGCGCGACCGTCCGCCTGCTGTCCGGATTCGTGCTGCCCAAGTTCACCGAGGAACGCGGCATCCCCTTCCTCGAGGCCCTCACCCTCGCCGAGGCCGACTGCGGGCGCCGCCTGTTCGCCATGCCGGTCCTGGAATCCCCCGAGCTGCTCTACCGCGAGTCCCGCGTGGAGACCCTCGAAGGCATCTTCCGCGCCGTCGACAAGTACCGCGACCGGGTCCTCGCCCTGCGCCTCGGCGTCACCGACTTCTGCTCCTCCTACGGCCTGCGCCGCGCCCCCGACATGACCGCCTACGACGTCCAGATCGTCGCCTCCGTCATCTCCGACGTCGTGAACATGCTCGCCCGCGCCGACGGCACCGGCTTCACCGTCACCGGCCCCGTCTGGGAGTACTTCCGCGTCTCCGAGCGCATGTTCAAGCCGATGCTGCGCACCAGCCCCTTCCTGGAGGGGCAGGCCGTCGAACTGCGCGAGACACTGATCGAGCACGCCATGGACGGACTGCTGCGGGAGATCTCCCTCGACCAGGCCAACGGCCTGCTCGGCAAAACCTGCATCCACCCCTCCCACGTGCTGCCCGTGCACGCGCTGTCCGTCGTCAGCCACGAGGAGTACAGCGACGCCCAGGACATCCTGAAGCCCGAACGCGGCGGCGGGGGCGTCCTGAGATCGGCCTACACCAACAAGATGAACGAAGTGAAGCCGCACCGCGCCTGGGCCGAACGCACCCTGCTGCGCGCCGAGGTCTTCGGCGTCGCGGACGAGGGCGTCAGCTTCGTGGAACTGCTCGCCGCCGGCATACCCGGCCGATGACACAGGGACGGATGAAGAACGCAGTGAACAACGGGGTCTGGTCCGGCACCTGGGTCGCCGAGCGGCTCGGCATCGAACTCGTCGGCGACGGGCTCACCGAGCTGCTGGGACTCGCGCTGCGCCGCAACCCCAAGCGCGCGCACCTGCTCGTGTCCCACGTGCTCGGCAAGCACGTCCCGCAGTCACCATCGGTCGTCTACGGCTCCGGCCTGGCGCTCGGCCGCAGGGTCCGGGAACTGCTCGGAGCCGACGAGGCGGGCCGCGCCGTCGTCCTCGGCTACGCGGAAACCGCGACCGGACTCGGCCACTCCGTCGCCGACGGCCTCGGCACCGCGCCCTGCCTGCACTCCACCCGCCGCCCCGTGCCCGGCGTCGCCCGGGCCGGCGGCTTCGAGGAGTCCCACTCCCACGCCACCACCCACCTGCTGCTGCCCGAGAACCCGGCCCTGCTGGCGGGGCCGGGCCCACTGGTCCTGGTCGACGACGAGTTCTCCACGGGCAACACGGTCCTCAACACGATCCGCGACCTCCACGCACGCTATCCGCGGCGACGGTACGTGGTCGTCACCCTGGTCGACATGCGCTCACCGCAGGACACGGCCCGCCTGGAGGACTTCGCCCGGGAGATCGGCGCCCGCGTGGACCTGGTGGCAGCGGCCAAGGGGACCGTCCGGCTGCCGGAGGACGTGCTCGACAGGGGACAGGAGCTTGTCACCCGGTATGAGCACGCCGACCCAGGGGCGCGGGGAACTGCGCGAGAAACCACCACGCACCCGCAGCCGCCCCACGACCGCACCACCCGAGTCGATCTGCGCTGGCCCCACGGCCTCCCCGACGGCGGCCGGCATGGCTTCACCCCCGCCCATCGCCGGCGGCTGGACGCCGCCCTGCCGGCCATGGCGGCCCGCCTGGCCGAAGCACTGCACCGTGATGTGCGCCGCGTCCTCGTCCTCGGCAACGAAGAGCTGATGTACACCCCGCTCAAGCTCGCCCGGGAACTGGAACACCTGCTGCCCTCGGCAGAGGTCCGCTTCTCCACCACCACCCGCTCACCCGTCCTCGCCGTCGACGACCCCGGCTACGCCATCCGCACCCGCCTGGTCTTCCCCGCCCACGACAACCCCGCCGACGGCCCCGGCGAGCGCTACGCCTACAACGTGGCCGGCGCCGGCTTCGACGCCGTCGTCGCCGTCGTCGACTCCGCCGGCGACACGGACGCGCTGCACGCCCCCGGCGGACTGCTCGACCGGCTCGCCGCGCACACGCCGCACGTGCTCCTCACCGTCGTACCGTCGTACGTCCCCGAGCCCGCGCCCGCCCCCGAAAGGCCCGCCATGCTGCCCGAGCCACTCCGTGGCCCCGCCTTCTCCTCCTACGCGCCCGAGGAGGTCGGCTGGCTGCTGCAGGACCTCTCGGACGTCACGCTGGAGGCGCCCACCGAGGAGCGCGAGGAGGCCATCCAGAGCGGCGGCGCCCACTACGCCGAGTCACTGCCGGTGGAGTACCAGCCCAGCGAGCAGTACCAGAACCTCTTCCACCAGGCCCTGGACGTCTCCGCGGCCCGCATCGCGCACGCCGTCGGCATGGTCACCGAAAGCGTCATCGCCGAACGCTCGCCCCGCCCCGTGCTGGTCTCCCTCGCCCGCGCCGGCACCCCCGTCGGCATCCTCATGCGCCGCTGGGCGCAGTACCGGCACGGCCTCGACCTGCCGCACTACGCCGTGTCCATCGTGCGCGGCCGCGGCATCGACGCCAACGCGCTGCGCTGGCTGGCCGCCCACCACGACCCCGCCGACATCGTCTTCGTCGACGGCTGGACCGGCAAGGGCGCCATCACCCGCGAACTCGCCCAGGCAATAGAGAAGTTCGAGACGCAGGAGGGGATCACCGGCTTCGATCCGGAGATCGCCGTCCTCGCCGACCCCGGCTCCTGCGTGCGCACCTACGGCACCCGCGAGGACTTCCTCATCCCCTCCGCCTGCCTCAACTCCACCGTCTCCGGCCTGATCTCCCGCACCGTACTGCGCGCCGACCTGGTCGGCCCGCACGACTTCCACGGCGCGAAGTTCTACCGCGAACTCGCCGGCGCCGACCTCTCGAACGCCTTCCTCGACGCCGTCGCCGCCCGCTACCCCGAGGTCGCCGACACCGTCGACACGGCCGTCAAGGAACTCCTCGCGAGCGACCGCACCCCCACCTGGGCGGGCTGGGCCGCCGTCGAGCGGATCAGCGAGGAGTACGGCATCCACGACGTCAACCTCGTCAAACCCGGCGTCGGCGAGACCACCCGGGTGCTGCTGCGCCGGGTGCCATGGAAGATCCTCGCCCGCGAAGGGGCCGGCGCCGACCTCGACCACGTCCGCCTGCTCGCCGAGCAGCGCGGCGTCCCCGTCGAGGAGGCCGGCGACCTCCCCTACACCTGCGTCGGGCTGATCCACCCCCGGTACACGCGCGGCGCGACCGGCGCCGACGGCAAGGCGGTGACCCTGTGACGCCGGTGCTGGTGGCGAGCGACCTCGACCGCACGCTGATCTACTCCTCGGCGGCCCTCGCCCTGACCATGCCCGACGCGCGGGCCCCCCGCCTGCTGTGCGTGGAGGTCCACGAGAGCAAGCCGCTGTCCTACCTGACGGAGACGGCGGCCCAGCTGCTGACCGACCTCGGCGACACGGCCGTCTTCGTCCCGACGACGACACGCACCCGCAAGCAGTACCTGCGCATCAACCTGCCCGGACCGTCCCCGGCATACGCGATCTGCGCCAACGGCGGCCATCTGCTGGTCGACGGGGTGACCGACGAGGACTGGCACGCGGGCGTACAGGCACGGCTCGCCGACGAGTGCGCGCCGCTCGCCGAGATCCAGGACCACCTGATGCGCACCGCCGACCCCGTCTGGGTCCGCAAGCACCGCACCGCCGAGGACCTCTTCGCCTACCTCGTCGTCGAGCGCGAACTGCTGCCCGAGGAATGGGTGAAGGAACTCGCCACCTGGGCGGAACCCCGCGGCTGGACGGTGTCCCTGCAAGGCCGCAAGATCTACGCCGTCCCCCAGCCGCTGACCAAGAGCGCGGCGGTACGCGAGGTCGCCCGCCGCACCGGCGCCGACCTCACCCTGGCCGCCGGCGACTCCCTCCTGGACGCCGACCTCCTGCTCGCCGCCGACCGGGGCTGGCGCCCCGGCCACGGCGAACTGGCCGACGAGGGCTGGACGGCCCCGCACATCACGGCACTGCCGGAGCGCGGGGTGCTGGCAGGGGAGAGGATCGTACGGGAGTTCCTGAAGGCAACCAGGAGCGCAACCCCCTAGACGCCTCCTACCCGCAGCAACCCCCACCACAACAACCGCCGCCCCCGCCCCCCGCACGAGGGGCGGGCGCCGGCGCGGAGGCCGCACCGCCCACAGCCACCGTCGACAGCAACTTCACCGTGTCGCCATGCCCGGCAGGGCACTGCGCCGGCGCGGACGACTCCGCCATAGGCCGGCTCAGCTCGAAAGTGTCACCACAGGTACGGCACCGATACTCATAGCGAGGCATGGCAGAAGACTAACCGGCACCGTGGCCGCGGTCCTCGCGGATCTGCGCCACCACCCGGGCCACCGACTGCCGCACCGCTTCCGTCTCGGTCAGGAAGTGCCAGTAGTCGGGATGGCGCCCGCCCTCCAGACCGGCGACCGCCCGGTCCAGCCGCGCCACCGCGTCGTCCAGCGGCCGGGCGTGCCGCGGATCCGGCGTCGTACGGCCCGTCATCGCCAGCCGCTGCGCGTCCCGGATCGCGAACCGGGTGCGCTCGACCTCCTGCCGCGGATCCTTCTGCACGGTGTTCAGCCGCCGCAGCCGGTCACCGGCGGCCGACACGGCCTCGTCGGTGGCGTTCAGCAGCGCCCGCACCGTCGACAGCAGCGCCGTCGCGTCGGCCCACCGCTGCCCGTCCCGCGCGCCCTGCGCCTGGCGCAGCTTCAGCTCCGCCTGACGCACGTTCTCGGCGGCCTGCTCCGGCACCGGCTGCAGGTCCTGCCAGCAGGCCACCGTGAACCGCCGCCGCAACTCGCTCAGCACCGGCTCGACCTGCCCGGCCCGGGTGGTCAGCGCCTGCGCGCGGGTCCGCAGCGACACCAGCCGGTGGTCGATCTCGGCCGCCCGCTCCGGCAGCCGCCCGGCCTCCGCCCGGACCGCCTCCGCCTCCCGCGCCACCCGCTCGGCCCGCTCCAGCGTCGGCGCCACCCCGTGCTGCCCCGCCCCCTGATTCAGCCTCGTCAGCTCCGGGGACAGCGAGGCCAGCCGCGCCGCGAGATCATCGGCCTTCAGCCCCGACTGCCGTACGGCGTCCAGCGCGCCCGTCGCCGCCAGCAGCGCCTGCCGGGCCCGCTCCACGGCCGGCGCGACCCGAGCCAGCTGCGTCTCGGCCTTGCCGAGCAGCGGCCCGAGCCCCTCGCCGAACCGTTCCAGCTCCCGCTTGACCCGCTCCAGCTCGTCCTTGGCCCCGCTCAGCTCGGTGCGCGCCCGCGCGGCGGCCGACGCCTCCAGGTCGTCGCGGTCCAGTTCATGGGCGTCCACGGCCGCGATGTACTGCTGCGAGACCTCGTCGATGCGCCGCCCCAGCGCCTCGAAATCGGCGACCGCGCGCCGGGCGGCCGGGGAGTCGTCCACGGCCGCGATCGTCTCGACGGAGATCCGCAGGTCCCGCTGGGCGGTGTCCAGCTCGTAGAAAGCCGCGGCGGCGGCGTCCTTCGCGGCCTGCGCCTCGGCCCGCTGGCTCTCCGCCCGCCCGCCGAACCACCGCCGCGTGCCGCCGCCGGCGAAGGCCGCGGGCAGCGCCAGCACCGCGACCAGCGGCAGCCCCACCAAAGTGAGCGTGTCCCGCAGGGTGCGCGCGTACGACACCGACGGCGACGAGTACGGCTGCGCTGGTGTCGCCGTCACATCCCTCTCCCGTGCTGCGTTCGGCCCTGACCGCTGTCATTCTCCCACCGGTTGAAGACGAACACACGGGCCGGTCAGTTCGCCGTGCCACCGGTGTTTTTCCCGTCACCGCTCAGCGTCACCCTCCGCCCGAACACGACCCACCCACCGAAGCCGCCCCGCGGCAGGGACGGGGGCGAGACCGTGTACGGGGCGGAGGACAGCTGCCCTGCGGAGGCCGACGGGGACACGAGTTGCCGTGTCGAACGGGTGACCTTCCCGGGTGATGGTCGTTGAATGCTACGAAAGGATCTTGAGTGTCGACAGGGGCGGCGGGTGGGTGGATCGCGACAGGTGGCCGCGCCGTTCGTGGTGCCCGGACCCGTGGGCGTGTCGACCAGGACTCGGCTGCGGCTGTCACCGGTGGACGAGGCGGTGCTGACCGAGGTCGGTGTCTTCCTCGGCTCGCTCGCGTCGCGGGATCTCGCCGTGCGGTCCCGGCAGGGGACGTCTCACGACGCAAACTCCTGGGCGGCGCGCAAGCGGGCGCTGACCGCGGCCTCGTCGGCGCGGTGGGCCGGCAGCATCACCAAGGCGACCCACGATCAGTGGGCGTTGGCCCGGCGTGGCCAGGCAGCCGAGAAGGCATGGCTGCGCGCGGAGACGGCACGGATCGAGGCGAGGCTGAGCCGCCCCTTGGGAGCCAAGGCCGACAAGCGGGCGGGGCTCCCGCGCGGCTACGCCACCCAGTCGGAGTGGCACGCCAAGTCCCGTCGGCTGCACGTCTTGCAGGACCGGTCGGCCGCCGTGGAGTCCGACTGGGCGGCGGGTCGGGTGCATGTGGTGCGCGGCGGCAAGAAGCTGGCAGGCCTGCGCCACCGTCTGAACGACGCCGGACTCGATGGGCAGACGTGGCGGGAGCGATGGTGTGCCGCCCGGATGTTTCTGGCCGCCGACGGGGAGTCCGGGAAGCGCAACGGCAACGAGACCATCCGTGTCACCGATACCGGACAGCTCTCGATCAGACTGCCTGCGGCGCTGGTGCACCTCGCCAACGCCCCGCACGGCCGGTACGTACTCGAAGTCACCGTGGCCTTCAGTCACCGCTGCGAGGAGTGGCGGGACCGTATCGCCGCGGACCGAGCGGTCGGTTACCGCATCCATCGCGACGCCTTGCGCGGCCGCTGGTACGTGACCGCCTCCTGGCAGCGCGGGGCCACTCCGGTGCTGCCGCTTCGCGCGGCCCTGGCCCGAGGCGTGCTCGCGGTCGACATGAATGACGACCATCTCGCCGCCTGGCGGCTCGATGTGCACGGCAACCCGGTCGGCGGGCCCCGACGATACTTCTACGACCTCTCGGGCACCGCCTCGCATCGGGACGCCCAGCTCCGCCATGCGCTGACCCGGTTGCTGCACTACGCGCGGCGCTGCGGAGTCGGCGCGGTGGCGCTCGAGGACCTGGACTTCAGCGACGGGACAAGCCGCGAGCGGCAGGGCCGGAGCAAGAGCTTCCGTCGGATTGTCTCCCGCTTCCCCACGGCCCGGCTCCGGAACCGGCTCGTGTCGATGGCCGCTGAGCGCGGCTCGGCGATCGTCGCGGTCGACCCGGCATACACCTCTCGGTGGGGTGCGCGGTACTGGCAGCAACCACTGTCCACGCCCCGACGTGAGACCACTCGCCACGACGCGGCCGCCGTGGCGATCGGACGGCGTGCCCTCGGGTACGCGATCCGGCGGCGGACGGCACCGCCCCCACGCGACCGGAGAGATCGTGCGGGGCATCGGACCGTCCAGACCGGACGCGAGCCCCGGGGGCACGAGGGACCCCGCCCCCGCCTTCCCGGACCACGGGCACGGCCCGTGCCGCCTGGAGACGGTGCGAATGCGGGCGACCAGCGTGCTCACCACCACTCGGAGCACGCGGTCGAGCCTGCGCCCTGTCGGCAGGACGCAGATCCGCTCGATCTTCAGAAAACGGCTACTTCCGCCTCCGGTATCGGTTTGCGGGACACAGCCCGGGACAATGTAGGCTGTCGGCTTGTCCCGGGTGCGTAGCTCAGTGGTAGAGCGCCTGCCTTACAAGCAGGATGTCGGCGGTTCGAAACCGTCCGCGCCCACTGATCGTCGGCCCCTCGGAGGATTCTCCGAGGGGCCGTTGTCGTGTCCCGGGCGGAGCGTCACGCCGTTGCGCTTGTCGGCGCCGGTCACTCCTGCGCCTGGGTCTTCTCCTTCTTCGCCGGAGATCCCGCCGCCGGTGCGGTGACGCTCCGGGGCCCTTCGTCGTGTCGTCGGGGCGGGCTGCCTACGATGTGGGGCGTGAGTCGGTTCGAGGTGGGGCTTTCCGTGGTGCCGCGGGTGCGGTGGTGGCGGGTGGTTGCCGTGCTCGGACTGCTGGCCGGGTTGCTGGGGATGCACGCGCTCGCTCCCGGTGGGGTCGTGCCGGAGCGGCATGGGCACATGAGCGCCCCGGCCGTCGCCGGCGTGGTCGCCGGGGACGGGTGTGCGGGGAGTGACGGGCACTGTGGCGGAGGGCATGTGCACCATGCCGACGTCACCTGTGCCTCCGCTGCGGTGAGCGGCGGCCCCGAGCTGCCCGCGCCGGTCGCCGCCCCGGGCCCCGTCGTCGTACTGCCCGGGACCGGGTGTGCGTATGTCGGTGCCGCGCCCGACGGGGCCCGTGCGCCGCCCTCTCTGGCCGAACTCCAACTCCTGCGGATCTAGACACCGCCCGTACCGCGCCGCCGTTTCCTTCCGCGGCGTGGTGCGTCCGCGTGTCGGCAGATCCACCTTCTACCTGCAGGAGTTCATCCATGAGCAACACCACCCGTACCCTCGCGCGCCGCGCCGGTCTCGTCGCCGCGGCCGTGAGTGCCGCGCTGCTTCTCGCCGCCTGTGGGGGCGGCAGCGGTGACGGCGGGCACGAGGGGCACGCCGCCCCGTCGGCCTCCGCCTCCGCCTCCGGGGGCGTGAGCGCCGGGGCGCACAACGCGAAGGACGTGGCCTTCGCGCAGGGCATGATCCCGCACCACCGGCAGGCGCTGGAGATGGCGCGGCTCGCCGCCGAGCGGGGGTCGTCGGCGCAGGTCAAGGACCTCGCGGCGCGTATCGAGAAGGCGCAGGACCCGGAGATCCGGACCATGAGCGGCTGGCTGCGGGCCTGGGGCGAGGACGTGCCCCAGGACGGCGGCGGCTCGGACATGCCCGGTATGGAGCACCACGCGTCGCACTCCGGCGCGTCCGGCATGGCGGAGATGCCCGGGATGATGGGCGAGCAGGACATGGCCGAGCTGCAGAAGGCCTCGGGCAAGGACTTCGACCGGCTGTTCCTGACCATGATGGTCGAGCATCACAAGGGTGCCCTGGAGATGGCGAAGGCCGAACAGGCCAAGGGCGCCTACGGGCCCGCGAAGAAGACGGCCGGTGACATCGTGACCGGCCAGAGTGCCGAGATCGCGGAGATGAACGGGCTGCTCAGCTAGACCTCGGTCCGGGCCTCGCCCTCGCCGGGTGGAGTCTCGTGCGCGTGCTTGAGCCGCGAACGGGCCTCCACCCGGCTCTCGGGCGCTATTTCGGACCAGAAGCGGTGCGTGGTGACGAACACCGCCAGCTCGTGTTCGCGGCGCCGGAGCTTTTCCACCTCGGCCTGCTCGTCGGCGGTCCAGCCGGGGGAGGCGGGGCGTTCCAGCTTGCGCCAGCCGTTGTCGTCGCTGAAGCCGTCCAGTGGCTCGACCGACCAGGGGAGCCGCTTGAGCAGGGCCGACAGTTCGGCCCGGACCTGATGCAGCTCCTCCTGGCCGGCGAGGAGGTCACTGGGGAATTCATAGGTCGTAGCCACGGCACAATGCTACGCCTGTTCGAATTGAGGCAGCGAGCTGCTTCCGTGGCTTCACTCGAATGAGTGCACGAGGCGTCGGTACGTGCGTTCGCCTCCCGCCGCCGTGCTCAGTGCCCCGCTTCCCGCAGTTCCCGCACCAACCGCGCCGCCACCGGGACCGGCACACCGTGCCGCCGTGCCGCACGCAGCAAGGAGCCGCCGATCGCGTCGAGTTCGAGCGGGCGGCCCGCCTCGGCGTCACGCTGCATGGAGGACTTCGTGGCGGCCGGGAAGCTGTCGTAACGGGCGAGGGAGGCCACCGGGTCGCCGGGGCCGCCGCAGGCACGGCTGACCGCCGCCGATTCCTCGGCGAGGGCGGTGAGCTCGTCGCGGTGGCGGGTGCGCAGCTCGCCCATGGGCAGGCCGTGGCGGGTGGTCAGCAGGGCCATGGGAGCAAGGAAGGCCAGCTTCGCCCACAGAGTGGCGGCCTCGTCGGTCAGTACGCGCGCGGTGATCCCGGCGTCGGACAGCGCCCGGGCGAGCGCGGTCAGGCGGTCCTGCGGTACCGGGTCGCCGGTGAGGTCGACCTCGGCGAAGTCGGTGCCGTGTTCGATCACGCCGGGGGCGGTCCGGGTCGACTCGACGCGGATGACGGCCGGGGCGACGCGGTCGGGCCGGTAGCGCTCGCGCAGGTGCTCCGGGTGCTCGACGCCGTTGAGGAGCGGGACCAGCAGACCGTCGCCGAGGGCGGAGGGCGGGACACGGGTGAGGGCCGCGTCCAGCGCGGTGTGCTTGACGGCGACCAGGCAGGCGTCGACCGGCTCGCGCAGCTCGGTGTCCGCCTCCACCGGGACGGTGAAGTCGCCGAACCGGCCGCTGCGGACGCTGATACCGGTCGCGCGCAGCGTGCCGGCCGTGCTCTCGCCGGCCAGGCAGATCACGCGGTGGCCGGCCCGGGCCAGCAGCGCGGAGAGCAGGCCGCCGACGCCGCCGGGGCCGAGGACGGCCACGGTGAGTCCGTCGTGGGTCGGGAGGGTCATCGGGTGTGTCCTCTCGTCGGTCGGCCCCATGGGTGGTGGCCGCCTGGGAGGGAATCTTCGCAGCCGCTGCGGATCGGCCGTGGCAGGGGCCAGACTTGAGGCATGTGCCGGAGTATCAAGACCCTGCGCCCGCCCGTGCTCCCCGGTGAGGCCACCGAGGACGACATCCGGGCCGCCGCCCTGCAGTACGTGCGGAAGGTGTCCGGCTTCCGGGCGCCCGCCGCGCACAACCGGGAGGTGTTCGACCGTGCGGTGGAGGAGATCACCGCCGCAACGGCCCACCTCCTCGACGAGCTGGAGGTGCGGGGCGCCCCGGCGCGGCGGGCGGGGTAGCGGCCGGACGGAGGGCTACCGGCGCGCCGCCGTCCCCTGCACCGGCCGCCGGCGCATCACGTACAGGGCTGCCCCGCCCGCGCCGAAGAGGGCCGCCACCGACACCCCCGTGGCCAGCCAGGTGGCGCCGAGCCAGTAGGCGCCGTAGTAGCCGAGGGCTGCGCTGTAGCCGGCCCACGACAGGCCGGCCAGGGCGGACCAGGGGAGGAAGTCGCGAGCCCGGTGGTGGGCGGCGCCGGCGCCGAGGGAGACGACCGAGCGGCCGGCCGGGGCGAAGCGGGCGAGGACGACGAGGGGCCCGCCGCCCCGGGCGAGAGCGGCGCCGAGACGTTCCTGCGCGCGGCTCAGCCTGCGGGAGCGGGCGATCGCGCTGTCCAGGCGGGCCACCCCGCGCCAGGCCAGCCGGTAGGCGACGAGGTCGCCGAGGACGGAGGCCGTCGCCGCGGAGAGGATGAGGAAGAGCAGGTCGGGGACCTTGGCGGGGCTCGCCGCGCCCGCCGCTCCGGTGCCCGCGGCCGCCGCCGTGGCCGCCGTGATGACGAGGACGCCACTGGGCAGTATCGGCAGGAACACGTCCAGCAGCACCGATGTCGCGACGACCGCGTAGATCCATGGGCTGCCGGTCAGCAACCCGACACTCTCCAGCACTGCGACTCCCCGTGATCCCCCGTGGGCCGTACCGTGCCGCGCGAGCGCGGGGAGCGGCAGTAGACCGGCCGATGACAGCCATAGAGCGTACGCCCGAGGTGGGACAGGAGTTTCGGCGGGGGCTGGAGTGTCGGAAGGTGCGCCGCTCGCGGCGAGGGGCAAGCCGGCGCCGTAAGGCGGGCCGCGGCCGGACGCCGCGGTCCGCGTCACGGCGGACGGTCAGGCGGCCACCGGCGTCCGCTCCGGCGCCGGCCGCTGCGCGCTCTCGCCGCGCTGGGACAGCAGCCGGTCCACGCCGAACGCGCCGGAGCCGGTGAAGGCCAGCAGGAAGAACGCCCAGCAGAACATCACCGACGCCTCGCCGCCGTTCTGGATCGGCCACAGCCCCACCCCCTGGTGCACGTCGAAGTAGGCGTACGCCATCGACCCGGAGGCCACCAGCGCAGCGGCGCGCGTGCCCAGGCCCAGCAGGACCAGGCCACCGCAGACCAGCTGGATCACGGCCGCGTACCAGCCGGGCCAGGTACCGGCCGCGATCGTGCCGCCGTTGCCGCCGGCCGCGCCGCCCAGGACGCCGAAGAGCGAGGCGGCACCGTGGCAGGCGAAGAGCAGGCCGACGACGATGCGGAACAGTCCGAGCACGTACGGCTGGGCGCTGTCGAGGCGTGCGGTCATGTGGGGGCTCCTTCGGTGGTCGAGCGGAACGACCTCGGCGGACCGGTCGTGGGGGACGGCGGCACCGAGTGAGCCCACAGGTTAGGCAGACCTAACGAGTGCTTGCAAGTTCAACATTCATCCGGGATGGATCGATGCGGCCGCCGCCCCCGCGGGTCCCGGCGGGAGCGGCGGCCGCCTGGCTCAGCAGCTCGCGAGGTAGTTCGTGAGCGCGTTCTTCTCGGCGGTGTCCACGGAGAGGTCGTAGTAGTACTTCACCTGCACCCAGGCGCGGACGTAGGTGCAGCGGTAGGCGGTGCGCGAGGGCATCCAGGTGGCCGGGTCCTGGTCGCCCTTGGCCTGGTTGACGCTGTCGGTGACGGCGATGAGCTGCGGACGGGTGAGGTCGTTGGCGAAGGCCTGGCGCTGCGCGGTGGTCCACTTGCTCGCGCCGGAGTCCCAGGCCTCGGCGAGCGGCACGAGGTGGTCGATGTCGAGGTCGGAGGCGGCACTCCAGGTGGCGCCGTCGTACGGGGAGTACCAGCTGCCGCTGGTGGCGGCGCAGGAGGAGTCGGTGACGACGTTCGTGCCGTCGCGCTTGAGGACGGTCTCGCGGGTGTTGCAGGTGCCGCTGATGGTGATCCAGTGCGGGAAGAGGTCGCGGCTGTAGCCGGTGCGGTCCTCGGTGGCGACCGTGAGCTGGGAGAGGTAGCTGCGGGCGGTGGCGCCGCTGACCGGGGTGGGGAGGGCGGCGGAGGCGGTGGGGGAGTTGAACAGGGCGGCGGAGGCTGTCAGCGCGGTGAGCGCGGAGAGTATGCTCAGCCGTCGACGCGCGTAGAATTTGGGCATGCGAACTCCCTTGTGGGGTGGGGGTGTTGGAGCGCGGGCGCGAGAATGCTCGCGGTGCCGTGTTGCGGGGAGATGTGCGCGCGGTGAGAGATTAGTGACGTGAACATGACACGACAAGGTTCACGGTCGGACTTTCCGCGCCGCGCGAGGTCGCGCGCTCTTCCCGTACCATGGGTGGCGCAGAAGGGGAGTAGCTCTTCGCCGGTGTCGTCGACATACTGCTCGGTTCAGTCCGGGCCGGCGCCCGGAGGCGGATCCCGCGAGGATTCCGCCAGCGAGACCTTCGGCAACGCAGTGCACGCCCGTGCCGTACGGCACGGGTGCTCGAGTGTGCTGCCGTGCCGAGGCGTCTTGCGCGTGACGTACCGCACTCTCGGCGGGGCAGCCCCGACCGATTGAGGGACCTTGATCAGCATCACCGTGACGGCGCTCGTCTTCGGCGTCATCTTCCTCGCCGAGCTGCCGGACAAGACCGCGCTCGCCGGCCTCGTCCTCGGCACGCGCTACCGGGCCTCGTACGTCTTCGCCGGTGTCGCCGCCGCCTTCGCGCTGCACGTCGCGCTCGCGGTCGCGGCCGGCAGCGTACTCACCCTGCTGCCGCAGCAGATCGTGCACGCGCTCACCGGCGTGCTCTTCCTGGGCGGCGCGGCCGTGCTGCTGCTGAAGAAGGGCGAGGACGAGGAGGAGGTCCGCCGGCCCGAGAACCAGACCTTCTGGAAGGTCGCCGGTGCGGGCTTCATGCTCATCCTCGTCGCCGAGTTCGGCGACCTGACGCAGATCATGACGGCGAACCTCGCTGCGCGCTACGACGATCCGCTGTCCGTCGGTCTCGGCGCGGTGCTGGGTCTGTGGGCCGTGGCCGGTCTCGGCATCGTGGGCGGAAAGGCCCTGATGAAGCGGGTGCCGCTGGCGCTGATCACCAAGATCGCGGCTCTGCTCATGCTGGCGCTCGGGTTGTGGAGCCTGTGGGAGGCGCTCGCCGGGTGAGTGCGGCGAACTTCGCGGGGGTGGTGGCGGGATGCCGGACTTGTTTTGTACCGTAGAGGAACAAAGTGGCTCCCGCCCGTTTTCCCTGACCGGCGGGCGGGACCACCTTGTCCCTCCGGGGCATGTTCGCTCACTTCCTGGGAGTCGCCGATGCCGGCCACCGTCCTCACCGCCCGCGCCCTGCTGCTCGACATGGACGGCACGCTCGTCAACTCCGACGCCGTCGTGGAACGCGTCTGGCGGCGCTGGGCCGAACGGCACGGGCTCGACGGCGACGAGGTGATGAAGGTCGTCCACGGACGGCAGGGACACGCGTCGATGGCGATCCTGCTGCCCGACCGGCCCATGGAGCAGAACCTCGCGGACAACGCGCGGATGCTCGCCGAGGAGACGGCGGACACGGAGGGCGTGGTGCCGGTGCCGGGGGCTCCGCAGTTCCTCGCCTCACTGGCCCGGCTCGGTGTGCCGCACGCCTTGGTGACGTCGGCCGACGTCGCGCTGTCCGGCGCGCGGATGGCGGCGGCGGGGCTGGCGCTGCCGGAGGTTCGGATCACGGCGGAGAGCGTGGGGGCGAGCAAGCCGGACCCCGAGGGCTTCCTGAAGGGCGCGGCGGAACTGGGCGTACCGGCCGCGGAGTGTGTGGTCTTCGAGGACTCCGGGGCGGGCATCGCGGCGGGGCGCTCCGCGGGGATGCGGGTGGTGGGCGTCGGCCCACGCGCCGCCGCGTACGGTCCTGACGCGTGGGTGCGGGACCTTGCGCAGCTGCGGGTCTCGGACGCGGGGTCGGGACTGGTCCGACTCCACGTCGAGCCGTAACGGCGGGCTGGGCTGCGCCGGGCGTTGCGGTGACCCCGGTGAGCTGCGTTTCGTGTTGCCCGGTGCTTTGGCCGGCCGGAGCTGGGATGAGTGGCCCGGCGTTGGCTTCGCACCCGGTGCGGTGGCCGGCCGGGGGTGGGTGCGCAGCCCGGCGCGACGGGGAGCCTCCCCCAAGCTCTTCGAGCAGGGGCCCCCAGCCCACCCGTGCCGCCCCAGCGGCACGACTGCCCGCAGCGCAGCCAGATGAAGGCGCGCGCCACGGCGTTGGTGCAGTCGCCGACGGCGGGGAGGGGACGGGGTGGGGGGTGTCCGCCCGCAGCGGCCGGCACCGGCACACGGTGAGGCCGTCGGAAACGGGCGGCCGGACCGAGGACGGACACCCCCCGCCCCGGCCCCGACTCACAACGCAACCGACGGCGCTACATCAGCCGACCACCGGACAGCAACGGGCCGCCGCAGGCATATAAGGGGCGCGGGGAACTGCGCGACCAGCCACAACGAAACCCGCACAGGCCGCCGCAGGCACCCGCGCCTCACGGAGTCTCCGTCTCCGACTCCAGCATCGCCCGCGTCCGCGCCCCGTACACCCCCAGCCCGTCGTCCGTGACGCCTCTCGCCCACTGGTAGTTGCGCAACGCGTCCTCGACCTGGGCGTTGAAGTTGCCGTTGGCGTCGCCGGTGTACAGGTGCAGCTGGCGAAGGCGCAGCTGGAGCTCCGTGACCTGCGGCCCCCGGTCACCGCGCCGCAGGACCTGTTCGCCGTCGCCCGGGGCGAACGAGGAGCTGCCGGAGGAGATCGTCGCCGTAGGAGTGGACACCGGCGTAGGCGTCGGGCTCGGCCTGGCGGCCGTGGACGCCGACGCCGAGGCCGACGCGGACGCGGACGGCGTAGGAGACGGACTCGCGCTCGTACGGGTCGGGCCGGGAGCAGGCGAGGACACCGGCGCGGAGGGCGACGGCGTAGGAGAGGCCGACCGCTCGGCCGTCGTCGTGACCGTGTCCGGCACCGCCGCACGGACGCCCTCCGGTGCGGCCCCCTCCCGGGACGGCGTGTCGTACGACAGCAGTCCACTGGCCAGCCCGGCCACCGCCACCACCCCCACGACGGCTCCGCCCGCGGCCAGCAGTACGGCGGTACGCCGGCGCCGGCGCGGTACCGCGGCCCGGCGCCCACCCCGACGGGAGTCGTCGTCACCGACGTGCCCCGGCTCCGCCGCCTCGAACAGCCGCAGATCCGTCACGCTGGGCGCCATGTCCGACGGCGCGAGAGGCGTGGGCAGAACAGTGGAGACCGGGACCGCGGCGTCTTCCGCAGCAGCCACCTCCAACGGCATGGTCTCCTCAGCCGCAGCGACCCCGTCTGCCCCCGCGCCCTGCGCCGCCGCCCCCTCCAGCTCCACATACGGCCTGATCCGCAGCGGATCGAAGTCCTCCGCCGCGGCCGCCGCGGCGCTGCGCGTGGCCCGCAGGGCGTCCGAAGCCCGCCGGGTGCAACCGCACGAAGGAGTGTTGTCGGCCGCCCGAGGCGCCCCGCACTCCGGACACGGATGCGCCCGCGCATGCGCTTCCGCCCCACCCCCGTGTTCGTCCACGTGTTCGCCCTTCCCCATAGGAACTCCAGAGATTATGCGGTTCCTCCACACGAGCGAAGGCGGCTCGCCCCGGAATAGTGGGCTCCAACAGGACTCAACAGGCCATAACCGGTCACACCGAACACGATGAATGTGTCACGAAACCCGGGGAGGTCTCCATGACCGTCGACGCGCAGGCCAGGACGGGAAGTGCGCAGCAGGAGCACGTGTCCGGCAACGTTCTCGTCTCCATCGGCGCTCTGCTGCTCGGCATGCTGCTCGCGGCCCTCGACCAGACCATCGTGTCGACCGCGCTGCCCACCATCGTCAGCGACCTCGGCGGCCTGGAGCACCTGTCGTGGGTGGTCACGGCGTACCTGCTGGCCTCCACCGCCGCGACCCCGCTGTGGGGCAAGCTCGGTGACCAGTACGGACGCAAGAAGCTCTTCCAGGCCGCGATCGTCATCTTCCTCGTCGGCTCCGCGCTGTGCGGAATGGCGCAGAACATGCCGCAGCTGATCGCCTACCGCGCCGTGCAGGGACTCGGCGGCGGCGGCCTGATCGTGCTGTCGATGGCGATCGTCGGAGACGTCGTCTCGCCCCGTGAACGCGGCCGCTACCAGGGGCTGTTCGGAGCCGTGTTCGGCGCGACGAGCGTGCTCGGGCCGCTGCTGGGCGGGCTGTTCACCGAACACCTCAGCTGGCGCTGGGTGTTCTACATCAACCTCCCCGTCGGCGCCGTCGCCCTCGCCGTGATCGCGACCGCGCTGCACATCCCGCGCCGCTCGACCCGGCACGTCATCGACTACCTCGGCACCGTCCTCATCGCGTCCGTCGCCACCTGCCTGATCCTGGTCGCCTCCCTCGGCGGTACGACGTGGGACTGGGGCTCGCCGCAGATCATCGGCCTCGTGGTGCTCGGCGTCGTACTGGCCGGTGTGTTCGTCGCGGTCGAACACCGGGCCGCCGAACCCGTCCTGCCGCTGAAGCTGTTCCGCATCCGCACCTTCACCCTCTCCGCGGTGATCAGCTTCATCGTCGGCTTCGCGATGTTCGGGGCGATGACCTATCTGCCGACGTTCCTGCAGGTCGTGCAGGGTGTGACCCCGACCCTGTCCGGGGTGCACATGCTGCCGATGGTGTTCGGCATGCTGCTGTCGTCGACCGTCTCCGGGCAGATCGTCAGCCGTACCGGCCGCTGGAAGGTGTTCCCGATCGCCGGCACCGGCGTCACCACGCTCGGGCTGCTGCTGCTCCACCGGCTCGACGAGCACAGCTCGACGGCCGAGATGAGCGGGTACTTCTTCGTGTTCGGCCTCGGACTCGGCCTGGTCATGCAGGTCCTCGTCCTCATCGTGCAGAACGCCGTCTCCTACGAGGACCTGGGCGTCGCCACCTCCGGCGCCACCTTCTTCCGCTCCATCGGGGCCTCCTTCGGTGTCGCCATCTTCGGCACGGTCTTCGCCAGCCGCCTCAGCGACAAACTCGCCGACGCCTTCCGGGGCGTACGGCTGCCGGGCGGGGCCTCCGCGGACGCGCTGAAGGCCGACCCGCGCGGCATCGGCGCCCTGCCGCCCGCGCTGCGGCCGGCGGCGCTGCACGCGTACGCCTCCGCCATCACGGACGTCTTCCTGTACGCCGCGCCGGTCGCCCTCCTGGGCTTCCTGCTGGCGTGGCTGCTGAAGGAGGACCGGCTGCGCGCCTCCGTCACGGCGCCGGACGTCACCGAGACCCTCGCCAGCAACCCCGTCGAGCGTTCCTCGTACGACGAGGTGTGCCGGGCGCTGTCCGCGCTGGGCACCCGGGAGGGGCGGCGCGAGGTCTACCGGAAGATCACCGAACGGGCCGGCTACGACCTGCTGCCGGCCGCGAGCTGGCTGCTGCTGCGGACCAAGCGGTACGGGCGGGTGGAGCCGGCCGTGCTGGCCGAGCGCAGCCCTGTGCCGCTGCAGGTGATCATCGAGGCCGCCCGGCAGATCGAGGGGCGGCAGCTGGCCCGCCGGGAGGGCATCGACCTGGTGCTGACCGAGGCCGGCGGCGAGGTCGCCGCACGGCTCGCGCAGGCGCGTGAGGAGTCGTTGGCGCAGCTGCTCGGCGACTGGTGGGGCCCGGACCGCCCCACCGACCTGACCCACCTGGTCAAACTCCTCAACGAGGAACTCTGCGGCTCCACCCGCGAACAGCCGCGCACCACGGGCCGAGCCGCAACCCCCGGCTGACCCCACCGGCCCAGGGCCGGTACCCGGCCCGGGCGTCTCGCACGGGTCGGCAGATCTGCCAGCCCCCGGACGGGACCCTGCGCCGCCCGGTGGCGACCCGGCCTCGGGGCGGGACCCTGCGCCGCCCGGTGGCGACCCGGCCTCGGGGCGGGACCCCGCGCCGCCCGGTGGCGACCCGGCCCCGGGGCGGGGACCCCGCGCCGCCCGGTGGCGACCCCGCCCCCGGACGGGACCCGCATGCGCTCAGCCGAGCTTCTTGCGGAACCAGTGTTCGGCGTACGGGTCGTCGTTGTGGCGGTCGGTTTCCGTGTAGCCGAGGCGGGCGTACAGGGTGCGGGCCTCCACCAGGTCGCTGCGGGTGTCCAGGATCAGCTCGGCGGCGCCCAGGGCCCGCGCGGCGTCCTCGGCGGCGGCCACCAGCCGGCCCGCTCCGCCCCGGCCGCGCATCCCGGGCAGCAGGAACACCCGCTTCAGTTCGGCCGTCGCCGCGTCCAGCAGCCGTACGCCCGCGCTGCCGGCCGGCTCACCGCCGTACCGCGCGATCAGCAACTGCCCGCGCGGCGGCGCGAGGTCGGAGCCGTCGGCCGCGGCGATCTCCCGTTCCAGCTCGTCCGGGTCGGTGCGGCGCCCCTCGTGCAGCAGGTACCAGCGGTCGCTGACCTCCGTGTAGTACGCCCGCCACAGGGCGCGGGCGTCCGGGGAGTCGTACGGCTCGGGGGCGACGGTCCAGGTCATGGCCGTCATTGTGGGAAGGCGACCCGGGTCCGCCGCAACCCAATAAGCGAACCGACAAGCGAACCGACAAGCGAACCGACAAGCGAACCGATCGGCGCACCGGTCGGCGCACCCGGTGCACGGGCCGTTTGCCGGGCCGGGCGCGGGCAACCCGATGAGGGAAACCGGTCGGACGGGCCGGTCAGAATCGGAATGCACCCGGAAGGCATTCATGTCCACAGGCGTGCTCATCGCTGTGATCGTCATCGTGGCGGCCGTCGTCCTTGTCGCGGCGGCCCTGACCCTGCGCGCCCGCGGTGCGGGCGGCGGCCGGAGTCTGAAGCGGCGCTTCGGACCCGAGTACGACCGTGCCGTCGCCCGGCACGACGGAGACGTCAAGGCCGCCGAGCGGGACCTCGCCCGGCGCGTCGAGAAGCATGGAGGGCTGCGCGAGCAGCCGTTGGAGCCGGCCCGGCGCGAGGAGTACGAGGCTCGCTGGACGGCGCTGCAGGAACACTTCGTCGACGCGCCGCGCGAGGCGGTCGCCGAGGCGGACCGGCTGCTGGCCGAGGTGGCCGGCGCCCGCGGTTACCCCGACGGCGGGCAGTACGAGGAGCAGCTCGAAGCGCTCTCCGTGCACCACGCCGGCCGTGTGGAGGGCTACCGGCACATGCACCGCGCCGCCCGCGCGCCGCTGGCCGCGGACGGCGAGGGGCCCGGCACGGAGGAGCTGCGCGAGGCACTCGTCGAGGCGCGCGAGCTGTTCACGGAACTCATCGCCCCGGCGCCCCAGGACAGCGGGCGGCACCGCGCGGACCGCGCCGAGAAGGACGGGCGCGAACAGGTCGCCGCGCCCCGGTCCACCCATCGCACCCATCAGCCGTGGGGGCTGACCCGCGGCCACGCCAAGGGGAGTTGACCGCCATGACCGATGACAGCCGTCAAGGCATGCGCCACGCCCCGGTGACGGAGGAACGCGCGCCCGTGGCACCCGCCGGGCGCGCCGAAGGCCACACCGTGGCGCCCCCGGGGCAGGGACACACCGTGCCCGGCCTGGGCGACAGGTCCGTGACCGGCCCGGGCCCCGATCGGTCGCCCCTGCCCGGCGACCCGGACGCGCGCGGCGAAAGCGCCACCGGCACGACACGCGGCACCGGCACGACCGCCACGGGCGGCACGGCGACGGCCGGCACCACACCGACCGGCACCACGCCGAGCGGCACTGCGGCGACCGCGGCCGACAGCTCCAGTGGCGGCCCCCTCATGCCGCACGACGAGGTGGACGCGTTCCATCAGAGGCTCTCGCACGCGCTGGCCGGCTTCGTCGACGCACCGCGTGACGCGGTGGAGGAGGCCGACCACCTGCTGCAGGAGATCGCCGCGCACGTCACCGACGCCGTCTCCCGGCGCCGCCGTACCCTGCGGATGTCCTGGCAGGGCGGCGAGGCCGGCGAGGACAAGCCCGCCACCAGCACGGACACCGAGCAGCTGCGGCTGGCCCTGCGCGACTACCGCGAGCTGTCCCGCCGCCTGCTGCACCTCTGACGCAGTCCACCGGCCCCCTCAGGGGGCCGGCCGGTTCACCGGACCGCCGCCCGCGGCCGTCCGCCGCTCACGCCACTGCCGTACGACCTCCTCGACGTCGTACGGCTTGCGGCCCAGCGGCGGGCCGGGCGGCGGTTTGAACATCATGTCGCGGACCTTGACGTTGATCTCGGTGATGATCCGCCGCACCAGCTGCTCCGACGGCGCCGCGTACGCCGCCGCGAGCGCGTCGTCGGCCTCCTTGCGCAGCGCCAGCGCGGGCGGCAGGACGGACAGACCCTCGCGGTGCAACTTGCGCTTGACCCACCACAGTTCGTCGTACGTCGACTCGATCTCGGGCGGCAGGGGCTCGCCCGCGCCGGTCAGGCGGTCGAAGTCACCGCGGGCCTGCGCATCGCGGATCTGCTTGTCGACCCAGGACTCGAACGGCACCCCGGGTGGCTTTCGCTCGGTCATGTACCCATTGTGCCGGACGGGGCCCCGCCGGCCGATCTATCATGCGGCGGCGGTGGACCAACCGGGCCGCCGCACCACGACGTCGCACAGGGAGCGCACGTGCTCGAACTCACCATGGCCTCCGTCTCCGGGGCAGACGAGGGTGCCACGGCCGGGATGACCATGGCCGACGCCCCCAGTGACCCGGGCGCCGTGCTGAGGGTCGGGCGCGACGCCGCAACCTGCCGGCTCGTCACGCCCGAGGACTGGCTGTTCGTCTCCCGCGTCCACCTGGAGTTCCTCTGCGGTCCGGACGGCGGCTGGCAGCTGACCTGGCTGCGCGGCTCGCAGCCGGACCCGTCCTCCGAGGTGCGGATGATCGTCGGCGAGTACGCCCAGCCCCTGGTCTACGGCGGCACGGTCGCGCTGCCCCGGGGCGGCTCCGGCGAGATCGTCATCCAGGACCGCACGGGCCCGCGCAGCGTGAACGTCGGCTTCTACCACGAACTCTGAGCTCCGCCGGGGGCCGGCACAGCGCCCGCGGGTCTCACAGGACCCGGGCGAGCGCGAAGCCGTCGTAGCCCTTGCTGCCGACCGTCTGGATCGCGGTGCCGCTGAGCCGGGGGTGGGAGCCGATCAGTTCGATGGCTGTGCGGGTGCCGCGGACGTCGGGGTCCTCGCTGCCGGCGTCGGCGACGCGGCCGCCACGGACCACGTTGTCGACGACGATCAGGCTGCCTGCGCTGGTGAGCCGCAGCGCCCACTCCACGTAGTGGGCGTTGCTGGCCTTGTCGGCGTCGATGAAGACCAGGTCGAAGGGCGGCGGGTTCTCGTCGGCGAGCTGCGGCAGCGACTCCAGGGCCGGGCCGACGCGCACCTCGACGAGTTTGTCCAGGCCCGCCCGGGCGATGTTGCGGGTGGCGATCTCGGCGTGCTTCGGGCTGTACTCCAGCGAGATCAGCCGGCCGTCGGCGGGCAGCGCCCGGGCCAGCCAGATCGTGCTGTAGCCGGCCAGGGTGCCGATCTCCAGGACGTTGCGGGCGCCCTGGATCTGGGCGAGGAGCTGGAGGAACTTGCCCTGGGTCGGGGTGACGTTGATCCGCGGCAGCTGCGCGGCCTCGCTGTCGCGCAGCGCGGCCAGCAGCGCCTCGTCGTCCAGCGCGAGGTGGGTGGAGAAGTAGTCGTCGACGTCGTCCCAGAGCTGCGACCCGCTCATGCGTCTGCACCTTCCATGCGAATCCCGCGTCCCACGGCACAGCATTTCAGAGGTTGGGCACGGGTGCCCGGGAGGTGCGGCGTGTGGCGCGTACGGTCCACACGGCGATCACGGCCGCCAGCGCCACCAGGCCGCCGCCGGTGGCCACCAGCCACGCCGGCAGCCCGGCGATCTCGCGCAGCCGGTAGCTGTAGACGACCTCGCGGTACGTACGGTCGGTCGCGGCGCGCCGCAGCTCATGGTCGCCGTCGATGCGGGACGGCACCGGAAACTCCTGGTCGAGGGCCGTCAGGTACTCGGTGCCGTGGCTGATCTCGGCCAGCGGGCCCCAGGGGTCCCTGACGCGCCCGGCGAAGGTGACCTTCGGCCGGTCGCCGCCGATGGACGTGCGCGGCTCCATGCGGTGGGCGGCGAGCAGGTACAGGCCGAGCGACTGCGGGTTGGCGGCCAGGCGGGACAGCCGCATCGGGTAGACCGGTGCGTCGGCGGCGAAGGTGAGGTGCAGTGGGTCGAGGGCGCCGTACAGGGGGGTGTGGCCGCTCTGCGGGGCGAGGCGGATCGCCACGTACTCCCAGTGGCGGTCGACGTACGGCTGGAGTGCCTGCGGGAGGCGGGCGGGCAGGGCGAAGCCGTTGCGGTGCAGCCAGTCGCTCAGCGCGGCCGGGTCGTCGGCGGTGAGGCGGGCCACGTCGAACGGGCCGAGCCGCTGGCGGCTGACGACGCCGACACCGGCGCCGGCCGACGGCGGGGCCGCCGCGGAGGCGCCGTCGTCCCCCGAGGCGAACGGCCAGTCGCCGGAGCGGGGCCAGAAGTAGTACCGCGTGCGGTGCTCCGGGGCGGTCTGCTCCCGCAGCTGCTCGAAAAGACGGGGGTCGCCGAGGCGGACGGTGGCGCGGTGCGGGACGGGCATGATCCAGGCGGCGCGGTCGGCGGTGCCGGCGACGGTCAGGCTCATCACGATCTGCTCCTGGCGGCCGTCCCACCGCACGACGGACACCTCGCGGTCCACTCTGACCTGCTGCTGCCCGCTGGGGATCATCGCCCCACAGCCACAGGCATACGCCGGCGCGGCGAGCCAGGCGAGCTGGATGCCGAGCAGCGCGAGAACGAGGGTGAGGATACGAGGTGTTGTGCGCACGCCACGTAAGGACGACCCCCCGGAGCCAACGGTTCCGCCAGCGGGAGTGCTGTGACCGGCCGGAGTTGGGGTGAGTGGCCCGGCGTTGGCTTCGCACCCGGTGCTGCGGCTGGCCGGGGGTGGGGTGCGCAGCCCGGCGCGACGGGGTGCCTCCCCCAAGCTCTTCGAGCAGGGGGCCCCCAGCCCACCCGTGCCGCCCCAGCGGCACGACTGCCCGCAGCTGTGTCGGCAGGGCGATCGCCCGGCGCCACGGTGACCGCCGTGGGAGGCAGTGCCCGCAGCTGAGCGGGTCGAGGCGCGCGCCACGGCGTTGGTGCGCCCGCGTACGGCGGGGAGGGGACGGGGCGGGGGGTGTCCGCCCGCAGCGGCCGGCACCGGGCAAGGGTGCGCTCGTCGGGGACGGGTGGCCGGACCGAGGACGGACACCCCCCGCCCCGGCCCCGACTCACCCACCGGCACAGCGCGCGACACCAGCCACCCACGCACCGCAACGGGCCGCCGCAGGCATATAAGGGGCGCGGGGAACTGCGCGACCAGCCACAACGCACCCGCAGACAAACGACGACCCCGCCCCCAGACCGCCGGACGGCGTCACGCCGCCCGCGACACCGCCGGCGCAGACCCCGGCAGCGGACGCCCCGCCGACTCCGCCATGTACCAGACGGCCACGCCACCCACGACCGCCGCCGCCATCATGTAATACGCGGGCATCATCATGTTCCCGGTCGCCCCGATCAGCGCCGTGACCACCAGCGGCGTAGTCCCCCCGAACAGCGACACGGAGACGTTGAAGCCCACGGACAGCGACCCGTACCGCACCCGCGTCGGGAACAGCGCCGGCAGCGCGGAGGGCATCGCGGCGGTGAAGCACACCAGCAGCAGCCCCAGCGCCCCCATGCCCAGCGCGACAGCGACCAGGCTGCCCTGCCGGATCAGCAGCAGCGCCGGGACGGACAGCAGCAGGAAGCCCACGCACCCCGCCGCGATCACCGGACGACGGCCGACCCGGTCGGTCAGCGCACCCGCGAACGGCTGGACGATCATCATCAGGGCCATCACACCGAGCACCACGAGCAGCCCGTGCGTCTCGTCGTACTTCAGCTCACTCGTCAGATAGCTCGGCATGTACGACAGCAGCATGTAGTCGGTGACGTTGAAGACGAGCACCAGGCCCATGCACAGCAGCAGCGCCTTCCACTGCCCGGTGATCATCTCCCGCAGCGGCACCTTCGGGCGCGCCGACTCCGCCTTCTCCATCTCCGCCGCGAACGCCGGGGTCTCCTCCAGCTTCATCCGCAGATACAGGCCGATGATTCCCATCGGGCCCGCGATCAGGAACGGGATGCGCCAGCCCCACGAGGTCAGCTCGTCCGTGGACAGCAGCGCCGTCATCAGCGTGACCAGCCCCGCACCGCCGATGTAGCCGGCCAGCGTGCCGAACTCCAGCCAGCTCCCCAGAAAACCGCGCCGCTTGTCGGGGGCGTACTCGGCGATGAACGTGGACGCACCGGCGTACTCGCCGCCGGTGGAGAAGCCCTGCACCAGCCGCGCGGCGAGCAGCAGCAGCGGCGCGCCGACGCCGATCGAGGCGTACGACGGGATCAGTCCGATCGCGAACGTGCCCGCCGCCATCATGATCATGGTCACCGCGAGTACCTTCTGGCGGCCGACGCGGTCGCCGAGCGGTCCGAAGACCATGCCGCCGAGCGGCCGGACCAGGAAGGCCGCGGCGAAGGCGCCGAAGGTGGACAGCAGCTGGGCGGTCGGGTTGCCCGAGGGGAAGAAGACCTTGCCGAGGGTGACTGCGATGTAGCTGTAGACACCGAAGTCGAACCACTCCATGGCGTTGCCCAGCGCCGCCGCCTTGACCGCGCGCTTGACGAGCGCCGGGTCGGTGACGGTGACGTCCGGGGTCTTCTTGAGGGTGATGGGCCTGACGGGATGAGCGGCTGCGGTCGTTGCCGACAAAACTTCGCTCGCCTGCCTTTCGACGGGGACAAGGACAGGGCCCACGCGACGGCGCTGACGGCGGACCGAAAACCGACCATAGGCGCCGTTGGTCCCGTTACGGGGCGTACGCACCTCGTTGCATGATGCAGCTAAACGTCGGTTGTCCAGGGGCATCTGCCCGTTCCGGCCGCGAGCACCCGCCGTCCTGGTGTGACCCTTCTCGCGCCGCGCGCAGGCGTTCACAAGCCGGACGGTCTATCGTCTTCGGGACAAAGTCGGGCGGTCTATCACTTCCATCACCAACAGGACAGTGGGCGTCAGGGCGGGAGGACCGACCAGGCGTGGCGAATGCTGAGCACAGCGGGCAACCGGCGGCAGCCGTCGCAGCGACGGCCGCACGCGCGGCACAGGCGCGCCTGTGCGCCCTCACGCTGGGGCTGTGGCTGATCGTGGCCGCCCTCGCCGCTCGCGAGGCCGCCGCGGTGCTGTCCAGCCCGCGCGGGGAGCGGCTGACCGACCTGGAGACCTGGGTCGGCCCGCACGGCGTGCTGCACGTCAACGGCTCCCTGTACGACTCCGCGCGCTTCACCGGTACCCCTTTCGGGGGGCTCGTCCTCAAGCCGCTGACCCGGGCGGCCGAGCAGGCCCTCGGCTGGGGGTGGACCCTCTCCACCCTGCTGCTGGTCGCAGCCCTCGGCGTCGTCGCCGCGCGCGCCCTGCCCCAGCCCGCCGGCAGACGTACCTCCCTGCCGGCCGCGCCCGTCGCGATCGGCCTGCTCATGCTGTCGCTGCCGGTGCGCACCGCCCTGTGGCGGGGCCAGGCCAGCATCCTGCCGGTGCTGCTGGTCGTGCTCGGCTGCTTCGTCGTGCGCGGGCAGCGGGTGAGCGGCGTACTGATCGGCGTGGCCGCCGCCCTGCAGCCCACGCTGCTGCTGTTCGCTCCGCTGCTGTGGTGCACCGGCCGCCGCCGGGCCGCCCTGTCCGCCGGTGTCACCTTCGCCGCCTGCACCGCGCTGGCCTGGGCGGTGATGGCGCACGACTCCGCCACCTACTGGGTGCACCACATGGCCGGCGCGGGCCTCGGCGGGCGTGCCGACGCCCTCGGCAACCAGTCCCTGCACGGCACCCTGCTCCGCTTCGGCCTCACCGGCCCGCTGGAGATCGCCCTGTTCCTCGCCCTGGGCGCGGTCGTCGCCGTCCTCGGCGTACGCCGCGCCGTGCGCTACGCCCGCGACGGGCAGCTCCTCCTCGCGGTCGCCGTGACCGGCTGCGCCGCCCTCGCCGTATCGCCCACCGCCTGGCAGCACCAGCTGCTGTGGGTGCTGTTCACCGTCGTCGGACGGGTCGGCAGGCGGGCCGCCGACCGATATGTGTGGCCGGTCGCGGTCGTGCTGGTGATGAGCCTGCCGGCCCGGATGCTGCTGCCGGACAAGCTGCTGTTCCAGCCGCTGCTGGCGAACCTCGTCCTGCTCGCCGCCCTCGCCGCGGCCGCCGCCGTGCCCTTCCTGGTCCGCTCCTCGGCGTCCTTCGACAGCCCCCTGCCCACCCGGTACGCCGCCCCCGCCCCCCGCTTCCGGCACCTCCCGCGGCTGCCCGCCCTGCGCCGCGTCCTCAGCCGCCCGAACCTGCTGTTCGAGCTGCTGCTGATCCGCCTCACCTACTGGGCGTACGCGCAGATCAGGCTCGCCGCGACCGGCGGCACCAACAGCGGCGGCCGGGTCCTGGCCGAGCGGCACGGCCACCAGATCCACCACCTCGAGGCGTTCCTGCGCCTCGACATCGAGCACTGGGTCAACCACACCGTCGTCTCGGCCGGCCGGCTGGAGAGGTTCCTCAGCTTCTACTACGAGTCGTTCCACTTCGGCATCCCGCTGGCGATCCTCGGCGTGCTGTACTGGCGCCGCCCGCTCGACTACCGCTGGGCCCGCTCCGCGCTCGGCTCCGCCACCGTGCTCGCGCTCGCCGGCTTCTGGCTCTACCCGCTCGCGCCGCCGCGCCTGATGCCCGGCCTCGGCATCGTCGACACCGTCAACGGCCCGCAGGACTTCGCCAAGCCGGACTACGGCACGCTCACCGAGCTGACCAACCAGTACGCGGCGATGCCCTCGCTGCACTTCGGCTGGGCCCTGTGGTGCGGCCTGGTGATCGTGATGCTGGCGCCACGGGGGTGGATGAAGGCGCTCGGCCTGCTGCATCCGCTGCTCACCGTCTGCGCGATCGTCGCGACCGGCAACCACTGGGTGCTGGACGCGGTCGGCGGCGCGGCCGTGGTCGGCGCCGGCTTCGGGCTGACGTACCTGCTTCAGGGCCCCCGCACCACGGTGGTCAGGGCCCCGGCCGTGCGGGTCGGCAACCTGCCGAAGGAGGCGGAGAGGGACCGGGCTCCGAGCTGATCCGGAACCGGCCCGGGTATGGCGAAGGCGGCGGCCCAGGGGATCGGGGGCCGCCGCCTTCGCGTCTGCCGGGGTACGGAGGTGTGTCCGTACCGGCGCCATCAGTACCAGTTGTGGGCCTGCCAGAAGTTCCAGGCACCGCACGGGCTGCCGTAGCGCTCGTTCATGTAGTTCATGCCCCACTTGATCTGGGTCGCGGGGTTGGTCTTCCAGTCGGAGCCGGCCGAGGCCATCTTGGAGCCCGGCAGGGCCTGGACCAGGCCGTAGGCGCCGCTGGAGGAGTTGGTGGCGTTCGGGTTCCAGCCGCTCTCGCGCTCGACGATCTTCGAGAAGCACTGGTACTGCTCCGAGCTGCCGATCATCTTCTTCGCGACCGCCTGGGCCGAGGAGGCCTGCGCCGTCGCGGCCTGGGCGGGCGCGGCGGCGAGCAGGGAACCGCACGCGGCAGCGGCCACGGCGGCACCGGCGAGGGCCTTCTTGGGGGCGGAGACGCGACGGAAGAGGGAAACGGCGGACACGGGGAGCCTTTCGTCGGGGACAGTGGCGTCGCCGGCACACCGTTGAGCACGTGATGCGTGGAGCCGCCTGAGTGCGGCCGTGGCATGCGGAGGCGCCGCGGCCCTGTGGGCACGTCGGCGCCGTGCGACGTCGTCCAGAGAACCAGGCCCGACAGGCGTCCGCAATGCCCCCTTTTACTAGTTGTGGTCGCATCGAGAAGAACGGCCAAGTGTGTGACCCGGCTCTCAACGCCCAGGTCAGCGCCCATGACGACGCGTCCATGACACGTAGATGGATCTACGGCCCCGCGTCGTAGGTGACCTGGGTCATGTGGGGTGCTTCACCGCCGCGACCCCCGCACGCTCACCGTCGGCGTACGGCCTCTCACGCGTCGGCCGGATCGAACGTGACCGGCGTCTCGAACGCCGCCCGCCGCGTGGCCCGGCGCAGCGCCCTGAGGATCGCCGGGCCGAGGGTCAGGGTGAGGGCGACCGTGACGAGCGCCCGGCCCAGGTCCCAGCCGAGCGAGGTGGCGAGGCAGTACGCGACGAAGCGGGCCAGGTTGGCGCCGGGATCGGCGTCCGGGTCGAAGGCGATGTCCGAGGCATTGCCGCCCATGAAGGGCCAGCCCGCGAGGTTCATGACCGTGCCGTAGGCGAAGGCCGCCAGGAAGCCGTACCCGGCGAGCAGGACGAGTTCGGCGCGGCCGCGCAGCCGGCCGGGGCCGGGCAGCAGGCCCGCGCCCATCGTGAACCAGCCCATCGACAGCATCTGGAACGGCAGCCACGGGCCGACCCCGCCCGTCAGCAGCGCGGAGGCGAACATCGTCACCGCGCCCAGCACGAACCCGAAACCGGGACCGAGGACCCGGCCGCTGAGCACCATCAGGAAGAACATCGGCTCGATACCGGCCGTGCCCGCGCCGACGGGCCGCAGCGCGGCGCCGGTCGCCGCGAGCACCCCCAGCATCGCGACCGCCTTCGGGCCGAGCCCGGACTCGGCGATCGTCGCCGCGGCCACCGCCACCAGCAGCACGAGCAGACCCGCGAACAGCCACGGGGCGTCCTCGGCGTGCGCGAGCACCTGGGAGCCGGGCGGGGCGAGGAACGGCCACAGCAGCGCGGCCACCCCGACCGCGCCGACCAGCACGAGCGCGGCGACCGAGCGGGGGCCGAGGCGGACGGCGCGTATCCGCGCGGGGCGGGCGGCGCCGGGGGAGCGGCTCATGCGAGGGCCTTTCGCACCTGCGCGACCGTCAGCCACTGCTGCGGCGCGAGGATCTTCGTCACCTGCGGGGCGAAGGACGGGGAGGACACCACGACGTCCGCCGTGGGACCGTCGGCGATCACCTCGCCCTCGGCGAGCAGGACCACCCGGTGGGCCAGCTCGGCGGCCAGCTCCACGTCGTGCGTGGCCAGTACCACCGCGTGCCCGGCGGCCGTCAGCTCGCGCAGGACGGTGACCAGGCGGGACTTCGCCGCGTAGTCCAGGCCGCGGGTCGGCTCGTCCAGCAGGACCAGGGGCGGCCGGGCGGTGAGCACGACGGCCAACGCCAGCGCGAGACGCTGGCCCTCGGACAGGTCCCGGGGGTGGGTGCCGTCCGTCACGCCGGGCAGCAGCTCGCGGACCAGGGCACGGCAGGCCCCGGGCTCGGCGCCCGCGTCCTCGTCGGCGGCCGCGCACTCGGCGGCGACCGTGTCGGCGTACAGCAGGTCGCGCGCCTCCTGCGGGACCAGGCCGACCCGGCGCACCAGCTCGCGCGGCGGCGCACCGTAGGGGGCGGTGCCGCCGGTCAGCACGGTGCCCGACGTCGGCCGGACCAGCCCGACGAGGGTGTTGAGCAGCGTCGACTTCCCGGCGCCGTTGCGTCCCATCAGCGCGACGGTCTCACCGGGGGAGACGGTCAGGTCGACACGGCGCAGCGCCTGCACCCGGCCCCGCCGCACGGCGAGCGCCCGCAGCTCGGCGGCGTACGCCTCCGGCGCCCGGCCGTCGGCGGGGCGCCGGCCCAGCAGCCGGGCCAGGCGGGAGGGGGCCGGCCGCGGGGCCGGAAGAGCGGAGGCCGAAGTCGCCGGGAGCGTGGCGGCCGGAGCCTTCGGGGCGGTGTCCCGTCGCGCCAGCCGTTCGCGCAGGTCGTCCGCCCGGCGTCGGGCGTCGCGGACCGTCAGCGGCAGCGGGTACCAGCCCGCGAGCCGGCCCAGGTCGACGACCGGCGGGTACACCGGCGACACGGCCATGACGTCGGCCGGGGCGCCGACCACGGGTACCTCGCCGGGGCCGGGCAGCAGGGCGACGCGGTCGGCGTACTGGACGACGCGTTCCAGCCGGTGTTCCGCCATGAGCACCGTCGTACCGAGGTCGTGGACCAGGCGCTGGACGACGGCGAGGACCTCTTCGGCGGCGGCCGGGTCCAGCGCGGAGGTCGGCTCGTCGAGGACGAGGACCCGCGGGTGCGGGGTGAGCACCGAGCCGATCGCTACCCGCTGCTGCTGGCCGCCGGAGAGCGTGGCGATCGGCCGGTCGCGCAGATCGGCGAGGCCGAGCAGGTCCAGCGTCTCCTCCACGCGGCGCCGCATGACCTGCGGGGACAGCCCCAGGGACTCCATGCCGTAGGCGAGTTCGTCCTCGACGGTGTCGGTGACGAAGTGGGCGAGCGGGTCCTGGCCCACCGTGCCGACGACGTCGGCGAGTTCGCGCGGTTTGTGGGTGCGGGTGTCACGGCCGGCGACCGTGACGCGGCCGCGCAGGGTGCCGCCCGTGAAGTGCGGGACGAGCCCGCTCACCGCGCCCAGGATCGTCGACTTGCCGACGCCGGAGGGGCCGACGAGCAGCACGAGTTCCCCTTCGGGCACCTCGAAGTCGACGCCCCGGACGGTGGGTTCGCTCGCACCGTCGTAGGTCACGGAGACGTTCTCGAAGCGGATCACGACGACTCCTCGGGCTGCTTGTCGGGGGAGGGCTCCTCGCGGGTCGGCACCGCGGGCGACGGCACCTCGGGGGACGGTTCCTTCGGCGAGGGCGCCACGAACGCCGGCAGCAGGCCGAGCAGCACGGCCGCCGCCGGCCACAGCGGCAACTCGGGCGCGGTGAGCGGGACCACGCCGGGGTTCAGGGCGGGGGAGCCGGCGAGGACCAGCATCGAGGCCACGGCGATGCCGCTCGCGGCGACCGACAAGGCGCGGGCATCCCAGGGGTCGGGGCGGTAACGGGTGCGCGGCGTGCGGCGTCCGCCGAGCCACAGGCCGGCCAGCGCGGCGGCGACCCCGCCCAGCAGCACCGGCAGGCCGTAGCGGCCGCCGTCGGCGGTGAACAGCCCGTACGTGCCGGCGCACACGCCGAGCAGCCCGCCGAGCGTGAGCGCGGCCGTCGTACGCCGCACCGGCGCGGGCACGTCGGCGCCGCGGCCGTAACCGCGGGCGTCCATCGCGGCGGCCAGCGCCACGGACCGCTCCAGCGCGCCCTCCAGCACCGGCAGGGCCACCTGGAGCAGTCCCCGCAGTCCGCGGTCCGGGCGGCCCCGCAGCCGGCGGGCGGCCCGCAGCCGCTGCGCGTCGGCGATCAGATGCGGGGCGAAGGTCAGCGCGACGACGACGGCGACACCCGTCTCGTACAGCGCGCCCGGCAGGGACTTCAGCAGCCGGTGCGGATTGGCGAGCGCGTTCGCGGCGCCGACGCAGATCAGCAGCGCGGCCAGCCGCAGCCCGTCGTACAGCGCGAACAGCAGGCCCTCGGCGGTGACCCGGCCACCGAGCCGGATGCCCTGCGCCCAGTGGGGCAGCGGCACTTCGGGCAGGGTGACGACGACATGCGTGCCGGGGATCGGGGAGCCGAGGACGACCGCGAAGAAGAGGCGGACGACCAGCACGGCCAGGGCCAGCTTCAGGAACGCGGAGTAGGAGCGGGCCCAGGGCGCGTCGGGGCGGCAGGTCGTCACGACGTAGGCGGAGACCGCCACGAGCAGCGCGAGCAGCAGGGGGTTGGTGGTGCGGGTGGCGGCGGTGCCGAGGCCGAGGGCCCACAGCCACCAGGCGCCGGGGTGCACGGTGGCGGGGCCACGGTGACTACGCACGCCGCCGCCGCGCCTGCCACACCGCCGCGGCACCCAGGACGACGACGGCCGCGCCGCCCGCGATCAGGCCGACCGACGGACCGCTGTCATCGTTCTTCGTCTTCGGGGCTGCCTGCGGGGTGCCCGTGGCCTTGCCGGAGACCTGCTCCCCGCAGCCGTGCCGCGGATACCCGGCGATCGCGCACAGCAGGGCGTTGGTGTCGTAGCGCAGCGGCTTCGCGACGGTGGCCAGCGCCTCGGCCGTCGTCGCGTCCCGCGGGAGGCGGGCGCAGGCCGTGCGGGCGGCCGGCGGTGTCTCGCCGGAGGGGGCGTCGGCGGCCGTACCGAAGTCGATGACCAGCGCCACCCGCTTCGTGCCGTCCTGTCGCGGGGTGTGCGCGCAGATCGCCGCGAAGTCGGCGGTGCCGCGCGGCTGTGCGGCGTCGCCGGAGTCCTCGCTCACCGCGAACCGGAAGCCCTGCACGGCACCGTCGCCCGGGCGGGCCGTCGACGGCCCCTGCGTGGCATACGTCCATGCCGAGCCGTCGCGCTCCCAGAACGACCAGTACCGGTAGCCGACGGCGCGCGCCTGGCCCGCCGCCACCAGCGGCAGCAGCAGGGCCAGGCACAGCAGGGCGACGCGGCGGATCACTTGGTGCGGCCCTTGCGGCCGCTGATCAGGAAACCGGCGCCGATACCGGCGACCAGGCAGACGCCGACGAACCACCACACGCCGAAGGGCGAGTCGTCGTCCTTCTTCTCGTCCTTCTCGGCGTCCTTCGTCTCGGCCGCCTGCGGGGCCGGACCGGTCGCGTTCAGTCCGGCGACGAGGTCCTGGCCGCCGAAGTGGCGCGGGTCGGCGCCCGCGGTGTGCGCGGCGAAGATGAGCTGGGCGTAGGCGGCGGGGCCGCTCTGCTCGGCCCAGCCCGCGCTGTTCTTCTCCAGCCACGCCAGCGGCTTCGCGGCCTGCGCGGCACCGCCCTGCGCGGCGAGCGCGACCACGGCGTCGGCCGTGTTGCCGTAGTCGGGCTGGGGGGTGGCGCCCGGCATGGCGGAGGTCAGGTGGCCGTCCTTGGCCATCGTCTTCGCCAGGTAGGCGGCCCCGTTGGCGGCGGCCTGCGCCGGGGTGCGGGCGTCCTTGCACACCGCTGCGGCCTGCGCGCCCGCGCCGGTCACCAGACCCTTGCCCAGCAGCCCGACGACACCGGCCGCGGTCGCGTCCGCGTTGGCGGCGAGCTTGCCGGACTTGTCGGGCTGGAAGGCGAAGGCGCCGCCCTGCGCGCACGGCAGGGCGAGCTTCAGCAGGGCGTCGGCGGGCGACTTGCCGTCCTTGGTGACGGCGGCGGGCTTCTCCCCGGCCGCGGCGAGCGCGCCGACGACGACGGAGGTGGAGTTGGCGTCGCTGGCACCGCCGGCGACGTAGCCCCAGCCGCCGTCCTTGTTCTGCACGGACTTCAGCCAGGTGACCGCCTTGGTGACGACGGCGCCGTGGCCGCCGAGCGCGGTGAGCGCCTGCACGGCGGCGGCGGTCTGGTTAGTGTCGGTCATCGTCTTCGCGTCGCACGGCTTGGCCGGCTCCGCCCGGAACGGGGCGAACGCACCGCTCGCGCACTGCTGTCCGGTCAGCCAGTCCACGGCCTTGTCCGCGGGCTTCACGCCGGCCGTGTGCTGGGCGAGCAGGGCGAGCGACTGCCGCCATACACCGTCGTACGTCGGGTCGGCGGTGCCGTACAGCCCGGAGGGCAGCGCCTGCGACGGGGTCGGGGCGGGCGACGCGGCCATGGCGGGCGCGGCGGCGCCGCCGAGCACGGCGACGGCGGCAACGACCGCTGCGCTGCGACGAATGTTCATGATCGGCGGGTGCCTCTCCCTGTACCGGGAGCCGGGCAGCACGGGAGGACCCCGGGCGGCACGGCTCCGTAGACCTCGACGGTGCGTGAGCCGGTCACGTCCGTACCGGGCGATCCGGCTCGCCGCCCTGAAAGCGGCTCACGGATTGGGGTCTCCCCTGCTCGAGCGCAGTCGGGAGCTGGGGGAAGGGTCAGCGCCGGATGTGCACCGGCTTCCCCCTGTACGGGTGTGATGACGACGCCGCCACTTTACCGGGCCGTAGGAAAGGGCCGGAGGGGCGGTTGCGCCTCGGCGCCGGGGGAGCCCCCCTCACCGCTCCTCCTCGTCCTCCGTCAGGTCGATCAGCCGGCACACCGTCTCGATGTCGACCTTGACCTGGGCGATGGAGGCGCGGCCCGAGAGCCAGCTGATCAGGGCCGCGTGCCAGGTGTGTTCGATGACGCGGACCGCCGAGAGCTGGGCCGGGGTGGGGTCGTCCCGGCCCATCGCGTCCAGGATGATCGCCGTCGTCTGGCGGGAGACCTGGTCGACCTCGGGGGAGACGCTGCGATCGGCGAAGGTCAGGGCGCGGACCATCGCGTCCGCCAGATGCGGCTCGCGCTGCAGACCGCGGAAGGCGCGCATCAGGGTCTCCGCCACCCGCTCCGCCGCCGTCTCGCCGGCCGGCGGCTTCCTGCGGAGCGTGCCGTGCATGTGCTCCAACTGGTCCTGCATGGTCGCCACCAGCAGATGGATCTTGGACGGGAAATAGCGGTACAGCGTGCCCAGCGCCACCTGCGAGGCCTCCGCGACCTCCCGCATCTGCACCGCGTCGAAGCCGCCCCGGCCCGCCAACTGCGCGCTCGCGCGCAGGATGCGGCGGCGCCGCTCCTCCTGCCGCTCCGTGAGGGGCGAGGTGTCGGAGCGCGAGGTGCTGGCGTGCGCGGGCATGGGGCCGTCCGTGACAGTCGGTGAGGGCGTGCGTTCGGTCAGCATGGCAGCCGTGCGCCCGTGGTGTGAATCACCTGATCCACTGCTCACAGCGTCGCTACCTGCCGGTAGATTCAGAGCCTCCTGAGCGATCAAGTCTGAAACTTGTTCTAGATTAGCGTCCCGGCGTAATCTCGCGGGACGGAGCAGGCAGAGAGGGGCCCGGAGTGACCGCTGAGGCCAGTCGGACGGGGTCCCGTGAGGGCCTCGCCGCGGACGGCGGGCGACCGCTCGACATCGCGCTCCTGACCTACAAAGGGAACCCGTTCTGCGGCGGCCAGGGCGTCTACGTCCGCCACCTGTCCCGCGAGCTGGCCCGCCTCGGCCACCGCGTGGAGGTCATCGGCTCCCAGCCCTACCCCGTCCTCGACGAGGGTGAGGACTACGCCGGCCGGCTCTGCCTCACCGAGCTGCCCAGCCTCGACCTCTACCGCCAGCCCGACCCCTTCCGCACCCCGAAGAGGGACGAGTACCGGGACTGGATCGACGCCCTCGAGGTCGGCACCATGTGGACCGGCGGCTTCCCCGAGCCGCTGACGTTCTCCCTGCGCGCCCGCCGCCACCTGCGCGCCCGGCGCGGCGAGTTCGACGTCGTCCACGACAACCAGACTCTCGGCTATGGCCTGTTGGGTGAAGTCGGCGCACCGCTGGTGACGACCATCCACCACCCCATCACCGTCGACCGGCAGTTGGAGCTGGACGCCGCCGAGACCTGGCAGCGTCGGCTCTCGGTGCGCCGCTGGTACGCCTTCACGCGCATGCAGAAGCGCGTCGCCCGCCGCCTGCCGTCCGTGCTCACCGTCTCCGGCACCTCCCGCCAGGAGATCGTCGACCACCTCGGCGTACGCCCCGGCCGTATCCACGTCGTCCACATCGGCGCCGACACCGACCTGTTCTCGCCCGACGCGTCCGTGCGCAAGGTGCCCGGCCGGATCGTCACCACCTCCAGCGCGGACGTCCCGCTCAAGGGCCTGGTCTTCCTCGTCGAGGCGCTGGCCAAGGTCCGCACCGAGCACAGCGACGCCCACCTCGTCGTCGTCGGCAAGCGGCCCACCGAGGGCCCGGTCGCGCAGGCCATCGAGCGCTACGGCCTCGAGGGCGCCGTCGACTTCGTCAAGGGCATCTCCGACGCCGAACTCGTCGACCTGGTCCGCTCGGCCGAGGTCGCGTGCGTGCCGTCGCTGTACGAGGGCTTCTCGCTGCCGGCCGCCGAGGCCATGGCCACCGGCACCCCGCTGGTCGCCACGACCGGCGGCGCGATCCCCGAGGTCGCCGGCCGGGACGGCGAGACCTGCCTCGCGGTGCCGCCCGGCGACGCGGGCGCGCTGGCCGCCGCACTGGGCCGGCTGCTGGGCGACCCGGAGCTGCGGACCCGCCTGGGGCAGGCCGGCCGTGAGCGCGTGCTGCGCCACTTCACCTGGGCGCGGGCCGCCGAGGGGACCGTGGCCCGCTACCGCGAGGCGATCGACGCCTCCCCGGGCCACCGGCCGGGCCGTACCGCGACCGCAACTGTCTACTCCGAAAGCCACTCCGAAAGCAGGGCCACGTGCTGACCGTCGACTTCTCCCGGTTCCCGCTCGCCCCGGGCGACCGTGTCCTGGACCTCGGCTGCGGAGCCGGCCGGCACGCCTTCGAGTGCTACCGGCGCGGCGCCCAGGTCGTGGCCCTCGACCAGAACGGCGAGGAGATCCGCGAGGTCGCCAAGTGGTTCGCGGCGATGAAGGAGGCCGGCGAGGCACCCGAGGGCGCGACCGCCACCGCCATGGAGGGCGACGCCCTCGCCCTGCCGTTCCCGGACGACTCCTTCGACGTCGTCATCATCTCCGAGGTGATGGAGCACATCCCCGACGACAAGGGCGTACTGGCGGAGATGGTCCGGGTGCTCAGGCCCGGCGGGCGCATCGCCATCACGGTGCCGCGCTACGGCCCCGAGAAGGTCTGCTGGACGCTGTCCGACGCCTACCACGAGGTCGAGGGCGGCCACATCCGCATCTACAAGGCCGACGAACTGCTCGGCAAGGTCCGCGAGGCCGGCCTCAAGCCCTACGGCACCCACCACGCGCACGCGCTGCACTCGCCGTACTGGTGGCTCAAGTGCGCCTTCGGCGTGGACAACGACAAGGCGCTGCCGGTGCGCGCCTACCACAAGCTGCTGGTCTGGGACATCATGAAGAAGCCGCTGGCCACGCGGGTCGCCGAGCAGGCGCTGAACCCGCTGATCGGCAAGAGCTTCGTGGTCTACGCGACCAAGCCGCACCTGCCGGCCGTGTCCGCCGAGGCGGACGCCACGTGACCACTCCCCGGACGGAACACCTCGTCCTGCCCGGGGTCCTCACCGCCGAGCAGGCCGCCGCCACCGTGCGCGGCATCCTCGCCGTGCAGCGTGAGGACGGGGCGATCCCGTGGTTCCGGGGTCACCACCTCGACCCGTGGGACCACACCGAGGCCGCCATGGCGCTCGACGCCGCCGGTGAGCACGCCGCCGCGGAACGGGCCTACGACTGGCTCGCCCGCCACCAGAACGACGACGGCTCCTGGTACGCCGCCTACGCCGACGGCGCCCACGACGACGTCACCGACACCGGCCGCGAGACCAACTTCGTCGCCTATGCGGCCGTCGGGGTGTGGCACCACTATCTGTCCACGGGCGACGACACGTTCCTGGACCGCATGTGGCCGACCGTGTACGCGGCCGTCGAGTTCGTGCTGCGCCTGCAGCAGAGCGGCGGGCAGATCGGCTGGCGGCGCGAGGACGACGGCACGGCCACGGCGGACGCCCTGCTCACCGGGTCCTGCTCCATCCACCACGCGCTGCGCTGCGCGCTCGCGATCGCCGAACAGCGCGAAGAGCCACAGCCGGACTGGGAGTTGGCGGCGGGCACGCTGCGGCACGCGATACGCCGGCACCCGGAGCGGTTCCTCGACAAGGGCCGCTACTCCATGGACTGGTACTACCCGGTGCTGGGCGGTGCGCTGACCGGCGCGGAGGCCAAGTCCCGTATCGAGGAACGCTGGGACGACTTCGTGGTGCCCGGCCTCGGCGTGCGCTGTGTGATCCCCAACCCGTGGGTGACCGGCGGTGAGTCCGCAGAACTCGCCCTGGCGCTGTGGGCGACGGGCGAGTCCGACCGGGCCCTGGAGATCCTCCAGTCCATCCAGCATCTGCGCGACCCCGCCACCGGGTTGTACTGGACGGGCTACGTCTTCGAGGACCAGGCGATCTGGCCGCGAGAGCTGACCACATGGACGGCCGGGTCGCTGCTCCTCGCCGTCGCGGCGCTCGGGGGACATGAGGCGACGTGCGCGGTGTTCGGTGGGGAACTGCTGCCGACGGGCCTGGAGACGGACTGCTGCGCGTGAGCTGACGCGACCGGAAACGACGCGGCCCGCCCGCCCGCACGGTGACGTGGGGCGAACGGGCCGCGATTGCTTCCGCCCCCGCGCGTCGGCTAGGCCCTGTCGTTTGGATCATCCCGGTGTCGCGGGGTCTGGTACGCACATCTGCGGCGTTGTCGTCGGTTGCCAACTCCCCCGAGCTCTTCGAGCAGGGGGGACCCCCACCGCGTTGGCGCCCTCCTCCGCCTTGCAGCTGCACGCACCA
>NZ_JBFAMH010000030.1:0-78641 GCF_040656475.1 Streptomyces sp. NPDC049915 | reverse complement strand
CGGCCGACGGCGTGCCGGGCCGCCTCGACGGAGACGACGAACAGGATCGGGATGACCCCGTGCATGCCGACGCCGAGCGGGTCGGGCCAGGCGGCTGCGCCGTTGAAGGCGATGGTGGCCGCGGTCAGCAGCCAGGCGGTCTGGCGCAGCAGCGGGAAGGGGATGCGGATCCAGGTCAGCAGCAGGTCCAGGGAGAGCAGGACACAGATGCCGGCGTCGATGCCGATCGGGAAGACGTAGGAGAAGTTGCCGAAGCCCTTCTTGAGCGCCAGTTCCCGCACGGCGGCGTAGGAACCGGCGAAACCGATCCCCGCGATGACCAGGGCGCCCGACACGACCACACCGATCAGGATGCGGTGGAGCCGGGTGAGCACCACCCGGGGCGGCCCACCGGACGGCTCCGGTGTCCCGCTGCTCCCCGCAGCGGCATTCGGCTCCCCCATGGCGTGACGCTCACCCGTGACGTGTCGCTTCCCCGTGGCGTGACGCTCCCCCGCCGGCACGTGGCATTCCCCCGTTCGAACCTCGGACGTGATCGGTTCTCACACTCTCATGATCGGGCGGCACGGGGTGGGGCGCCCGGCCCCGGCACGTGCCGGGGCCGGGCCCCGTGGCGGAAGATGGGGCGGACAGCGCCACGTGTGACAGGCCGAGGAACAGACCGAGGAAGTCGAGGAAGGAGCATCGCCGATGGGTGAGACGGAGGAGGCCGCGGACCGGCGAGGGCAGCCGCCCGTGCCGCGGACGCTGTGCGACGTACGGGCTCTCGCCGTGCCCGGTGCCGCGCCCGGCGTGACGTGGAAGCTCGCGGAGGCCGGGCGGCAGCTGGACGCCAACGTGGTTCATCTGCCGCCGGGCCGGAGCGTGGACACCCATGCCGAACCCGACCTGGACGTGCTGCTCCTGGTGGTCGCGGGCGAGGGCACCGTCAGCAGTGGCGGCGCCGAGCAGCACGTCGGTGAGGGGACGCTGGTGTGGCTGCCCCGGGGCAGCAGCCGCAGCCTGGCCGCGGGCAGCGGCGGGCTGCACTATCTGACGGTGCATCAGCGACGGCCCGGGCTGCAGATCGGGCGACGAGGGCCCGGCGCGCCGTGAGCGCCGGACGATCCGTCAGCTCAGGGATTCGGGTGTCGGCCGCAGGACCAGCGTGACGAAGCCGAACGCGTCGCGGTAGCCGTGCAGCCACTCGCTCCGGTGGGTGGTGGCCGCCTGAAGTGCCTGGGCGCTGCCCGGTTCTCCGGCGTGGTCCAGGGCCCATGCGGCCAGTGAGCCGGTCCAGGACCATTCGTAGGCGTCGAGTTCGTGCCGCGTGCTGATGTGGGCGTGGACCGGAATCCAGCCGTCGGCGACGACCCGGTCGACGGTGGTCGGCAGGTCGTCCATGTCGCCGAGCATCTCGACGGCGTCGGGGCCGGGTTCACTCTCCCAGAAGCCGTCGCCGACCAGGACGCGTCCGCCGGGGGCCAGGTGCTTGCGGGCGGCGGCGAGGGTGGCGAGCAGGCCGCCGAAGGCGTGGGTGGCGCCGACGCTGATCACCAGGTCGAAGGGGTCGGGCGCGGTGAAGTCCGCTGCGTCCTGGTGGTGGAGCACGAGACGCTCGTCCACGCCGAGGACGTTGGCGCGTTCACGGGCGTGTGCCAGCGCGCGTTCGGACACGTCGACGCCCTCCGCGCGCAGCCGTGGGTGTGCGGTGAGGGCGCGCAGCAGCCACTCCGCGCCACCGCAGCCGAGGTCGAGGACGCGGGCGTCGGCGCGCGGGACGGCACGGTCCAGCAGCCGTCGTACCGCTTCGTCGTCGAGCGGGGCCGCGACGGGGTGGTCCGCATGGGCAAGTCGGGAGATCTGTTCGCGATTCACCGACGGAGCGTGCCACGGCGCAGGAGCGCACGCATGTGGTTTTTCCGACCCGGCCATCCGGCCCGGAGCGGGCGGAAACCGCCCCGGCAGGCGCGGTCCGGGCTCCCCGTACGATCACCTGGTCCCCCGTCCCGCGAGGAGTCCCGTCCGGTGAGTGTCGTCGTCCCCCGTCCCGTTCCGCTTCCGGGCTGCTGCCCGTGCGGCCGTGGGCCCGCTGGGAGGACGGTGAGCGGCTGCACGCCCTGGTGTGGCGGGCCGGCCCGGGCCGGCGGATGATCAGCAGCGCCGTGCTCGGGGGCGGCCTCGGAGAGCGGGCCTGGGTGCTCAACGCGCAGGTGGCGCACGGTTACCGGCGCACGGACCCCGACCGCCATCTCGCCGAGCCGGCCGCGGGTGCCGGTCTTCAGGGGTCCGGTGTGGGCCTGCTGACGGCCGCCGACGTCTCCCGTTTCGGTCAGGCGCGCGACGGCGGTGTGGAGGCGGTCGTCACCGCCGGGCTGGGGGTGCGGGGCTGGGCGGCCTCCCCCGCCGAGGGCACGACCGTGCCGGCTCCCGCGGGCACGGTCGACATCGTCGTCGCGCTGCCGGTCGCGCTGACCGACGCCGCGCTGGTCAACGCGGTGGCCACCGCGACCGAGTCGAAGGTCCAGGCGCTGCTGGACGCCGGGTACGACTGCTCGGGCACGCCCACCGACGCGGTGTGCGTCGCCGCGCGCACGCCGCGCGTCGGCGAGGAGGCCCACCCGTTCGCCGGCCCGCGCTCACGCTGGGGCGCCCGTCCGGCCCGCGCCGTCCACTCCGCCGTACTCGACGCGGCAGGACGCTGACGAACGCGCGCACCGGCCGTCGCCCTCAGCCGGGCCGGCCTGCCCGGCGGACGCACTGCCTGCCGATTCCGGATACAGGGCACGGCGGGGACGGTCATGCCGGTCCGCCCTGGGAGCGGACGGGGTGCATCGCCCAGCGGATGGTGCGGGTCAGGGCCTCGCCGGCCGGGCGTACCGTGAGCTCCTCGACGAAGGGCAGCCGGGGCAGCCACAGCAGGGTGCGCGCCCATGGCGGCAGCAGGGCCACGGCGTTGGCGGCGAGAGGGGCGTACAGCGGCCGGACGGCGAGCGGCAGGGGCGGCTGGAGCAGCAGGAAGCGTGCCGCCGCGCGGGCTTCGGCGGTGGCCCGCAGTTCGGGCCGGTAGGCCTCCAGTACGGCGGTCAGCTCGGCGACGTCGCGGGGCGGGTCGGGCACGCCGAGCGCCTCGGCGACGCGTGCGGTGTCGGCGACGTAGCCGTCGTACCCGTCGGCGTCCAACGGGTGGGCGCCGAAGCGCTGGTGGGCGCGGAGGAAGCTGTCGGTCTCGGCGGCGTGCACCCAGCCCAGCAGGTGGGGGTCGGCCGCGTGGTACGGCGTCCCGTCGGGTGTGGTGCCGCGGATCCTGTCGTGGATGGCGCGGACCTGGTCGACGGCCCGCTGAGCGTCGGCGGCGGTGCCGTAGGTGGTGACGGCCAGGAAGGTGCTGGTGCGCTGGAGGCGGCCCCAGGGGTCGCCGCGGAAGCCGGAGTGCGCGGCCACGGCGGCCATGGCGAGCGGGTGCAGGGACTGCAGCAGCAGGGCGCCGAGCCCGCCGATGAACATGGACGCGTCGCCGTGCACGGTGCGGATGGGGCGGTCGGGGGCGAACCAGCGCGGGCCGGGGGTGTGGTGGATGCGGGCGCGGGTGCTCGGCCCGTCCGGTCCTGCCACCCGGCGGAACAGGGCCTGCCCCAGTTGCGTGCGCATCTGCGTCAGCACGGTCACCTCCCGCGGTGCGTTCAGTCTCCGGCATGCTCCGCGGCCGGGTCCAGCCCCGAGGGGGCGCGGCCTGCCACCGGCGAGGGCGTGCCGCCGGATCGGTCCCGCCGCGCCTCAGGCCGCGCGCGCCCGTGCTCTCGTGGCCGCGGGGCGGACACGGTACGTCGTCTTGGCCGGGTCGACGAGGGGGTCGCCGAGGGTGATCCGCCCGGCGCGGTGCAGGGCGTCACAGACGTCGGTGGGCAGGGCCACGTAACCGCCGCCGGTGCCGCTGCGACCGTCGAGCGGCCGCCAGTAGCCGTATCGGCGGCGGCCGCCCGTGTGCACGGTCAGGAAGACGGCCGTCGCGGGGTCGGAGATGATGCGCAGGAGGTCGGCGGCGGCGGTGCCGACGGGGGCGAGGGACCGGCTGCGGTGCGACAGGATCATCCCCTGCCCTTTCCACGTCGTTGATCAGTTATGCCGCATCATGCAGCACACCACTGACAACGGCGTCGGCGACCGGCCGACGGATCGGCGACTCAGTGACCGTGGCGGGGCGCTTCTTGAGGCGCGGAGGGCGCGGGAGCGGAGCCGCCCGCGTGGACGGTGAAGGCCGCGGTGCGGACCTTTCCGTCGTGCCGGAAGTCGAGGAAGAGGCGGTAGGCGCCCGCGCTCGGCGCCATGGCCGTGAAGGAGATCCGGGGGCCGGGCCGCGTCGTGCCGTCGCCGGGCTCGCCGTTCGGGTGGACGTGGAGGTGGGCGAGGTCCCCGGAGCGCAGGGCGACCAAGTGGCCGTAGGCGCCGAGGTAGGGCTGCAGGTCGCCGACCGGCTTGCCGCCGCGGGTCACGGTGAGCGTGAGGTCGCTGTCCCGGCCGGGGGTGAGCGTGCCGTCGAGGAGCACCTCGTAGCCGTCGACCGGGGCGGTGGTGCCGGTCTCGGGGAGCGTCTCCGGCCGGTACGGGCCGGAGACGGCGAGGTCGGCGCCGAGGGTGAGGGCGTTGCCGCCGGCCGGCTCGAAGTCGGCGAAGACGCGGTAGCCGCCGGCCCGCGGCAGGTCGACCGGTGTGGACCAGGTGCCGTCGGCGGCGCGCACGGGATGCAGGTGGCGGAAGACGGTGAGGTCGCGTGAGGCGACGATCAGGTGCAGTTCCTTGTCGTGCTGCGCCTGGTAGGAGGTGAGATTGCGGCCCGTGGCGTCCCGGACGACGGCGAACCGCAGGTCGGCGGTGCGGCCGGCCGCCACGCGCGGTGTCTTGAGGTCGAGTGTGTAGCCGTCGCGGGAGATCTCCAGGCCGCCGGGCGGCGTCTCCTCGCGGCCGCCGCCGTGCGACGCGCCGTGCCCGGCCTCCGTACCCCCGTCCCCGTTGCCGCTGCCTGCGGATCCGGCGGTGTGGCCCTCGCCGTGGACGCCGGTCCTGGCCGCCGCGGACACCGGGTCGATCGCGGCGCCCACCCCGTAGGCGGTGCCGAAGGTGGCGGCGAGCGCCGCGGCGAAGACGGTGATCCGCACACCGGTGTTCATGGCCTGCTCCTGTCCCCGGCCGCCGGGGGTCGGCGGCCGACACCCTTCAACATACCCCTGGGGGGTATGAAGTCAAGTCGCCTGAACAGGTTGCCTCTCATGCGGGAGGGGGGTATACATGACGTCGTCCAACCGGTACCCCCAGGGGGTATTTCTGCGCCCCTGACGCATCAGCGCATCCGTGAGCTGCGAGGAGCAGACATGACCACCACCACGCCCGGCGCCGCCGAGGTCGTACTCGCCATCGGCGGCATGACCTGCGCCTCATGTGCCGCCCGCATCGAGAAGAAGCTCAACCGCATGGACGGGGTCGAGGCCACCGTCAACTACGCCACCGAGAAGGCCAAGGTCACCTTTCGCGAGGACATCGACGTCGCCGACCTCATCGCCACGGTGGAGGCCACCGGATACACCGCCCAGGAGCCCGCCCCGGCACACACCGGCCCGAACGGCGGCGCGGCGCGGGACGCACCCGACGAACTGCGGCCGCTGCGGCAGCGGTTGACCGCCGCCGTATTCCTGGCTGTGCCCGTGATCGCCCTGGCCATGGTTCCCGCCCTGCAGTTCACGTACTGGCAGTGGCTGTCGCTGACCCTGGCCGCACCCGTCGTGACGTACGCCGCCTGGCCCTTCCACAAGGCGGCCTGGACCAACGCCCGGCACGGCGCGGCCACCATGGACACACTGATCTCGGTGGGCACGGCGGCGGCGGTCCTGTGGTCGCTGTGGGCGCTGTTCTTCGGTACCGCCGGCATGCCCGGCATGACGCACCCCTTCGCGTTCACCATCGCCCGCACCGACGGCGCCGGGAACATCTATCTGGAGGCGGCGGCCGGTGTCACGGCCTTCATCCTGGCGGGCCGTTACTTCGAGGCCCGGTCCAAGCGGAAGGCGGGCGCGGCACTCAAGGCGCTGCTGGAGCTGGGCGCCAAGGAGGTCACCGTCCTGCGCGGGGGCCGCGAAGAGCGCGTCGCCGTCGACGAGTTGAAGGTGGGCGACCGGTTCCTCGTCCGGCCCGGCGAGAAGATCGCCACCGACGGTGTAGTCGTCGAGGGGTCGTCCGCGGTGGACGCCTCCATGCTCACCGGCGAGTCCGTGCCCGTCGAGGCCGGCGCCGGGGACGCGGTCACCGGGGCCACGCTGAACGCGGGCGGACGGCTCGTCGTCGAGGCGACGCGCATCGGCGCCGACACCCAGCTCGCCCGTATGGCCAGGCTGGTGGAGGACGCGCAGAACGGCAAGGCCGCCGCCCAGCGGCTCGCCGACCGGATCTCCGCCGTGTTCGTGCCCGTCGTGATCGCCCTGGCGCTCGGCACGCTCGGCTTCTGGCTCGGCAACGGCGCCGAACTGAGCACCGCGTTCACCGCCGCGGTCGCCGTCCTCATCATCGCCTGTCCCTGCGCCCTGGGCCTGGCCACACCGACCGCGCTGATGGTCGGCACCGGGCGCGGCGCCCAGCTCGGCATCCTCATCAAGGGGCCGGAGGTGCTGGAGACCACCCGCAAGGCCGACACCATCGTGCTGGACAAGACCGGCACCGTCACCACCGGCCGGATGACCCTGCTCGCCGTACACACCGCCGACGGAACCGAGGAGTCGGACGTCCTGCGCCTGGCCGGCGCGCTGGAACACGCCTCCGAACACCCCATCGCCCAGGCCGTGGCGGCCGGTGCCGCCGCCCGGGTCGGCATCCTGCCCCCGCCGGAGGACTTCGCAGCCGTCCCCGGTCTCGGCGTCCAAGGGGTGGTCGAGGGACACGCCGTCCTCGTCGGCCGCGAGCAGCTGCTCGGCGCGTGGGCCATGTCCCTCCCCGACGATCTGCGGCGCGCCAAGGCCGAGGCGGAGGCCGCGGGCCGTACCGCGATCGCGGTCGCCTGGGACGGCGAGGCCCGCGCGGTCCTCGAGGTCGCCGACGCCGTCAAGGACAGCAGCCCCGAGGCGATCCGGCGGCTGCGCTCCCTGGGACTGACCCCGATGCTGCTCACCGGCGACAACAAGACGGTCGCCGCGGCCGTCGCCGCGGAGGTCGGGATCGCACCCGAGCACGTGATCGCCGAGGTGCTGCCGCAGGACAAGGTCGCCGTGGTCAAGCGCCTGCAGGGCGAGGGGCGTTCGGTGGCCATGGTCGGCGACGGGGTCAACGACGCCGCCGCGCTCGCCCAGGCCGACCTGGGGCTCGCCATGGGCACCGGCACCGACGCCGCGATCGAGGCCGGCGACCTCACGCTGGTGCGGGGCGACCTCAGGGTCGCGGCGGACGCCATCCGGCTGTCGCGCCGGACGCTCGGCACCATCCGGTCCAACCTGTTCTGGGCCTTCGCCTACAACGTGGCCGCCCTGCCGCTGGCCGCGGCGGGCCTGCTCAACCCGATGATCGCGGGCGCGGCCATGGCCTTCTCGTCGGTCTTCGTGGTCGGCAACAGCCTGCGCCTGCGCGGTTTCCGGCCCGCCGACCGCTGAGGACACCGTCCTTGTCCGAAGGCCCGGGCGGCAGGTCCGCCCGGGCCCGAGACGCGCCCGCCGACCGGTGGGTCAGGACGCCGCCGCCACCGGCTGCCGGGCGGGCGAGGGGGCGGTCAGCCGGCCCGAGCGTGCGAGCAGGGCGACACATCCGGCGCACAGCGCGCCCGTCGCCGCGAGCGCCCACCAGGTCAGCTCCGGGTGGCCCCAGCGGGCGGCCACGTCCCAGACGGCGCCGGTGGCCAGGTTGCCGAGCGTGATGCCGAGCCCCGACACGGTGTTGTAGAGCCCGTAGTGGGTGGCGACCAGGCGGCCGCCGGCGAGGGAGACGACGGTGTCCATCTCGAAGGGGTACGCCACGGCGGTACCCAGTCCGAGCAGCGCGACCGAGACGATCAGCGGCAGCAGCGCACCGGCCCACCGCAGCGGGTCGCTCGCGCCCGTCACCGTGTCCGCCCGGACGAGCAGCGGCAGGAACGCCGCGCCCATGAGGCCGATCCCCCCTACCAGGGAACGCTGCGCCGACCACCGCGCGCTGGCCCACGCGGTGACCTTGAGCTGACCGGCCACCGCCACCGCCGCCGACACCGCGAACAGGGCGGTGGTCACGGCGTCGCCCCGGTCGCCGGCGACCCGGTGCGCCTCGAGCGGCAGAGCGAGGTACACCTGGAAGGTCAGCACATACGCCCCGATCATCGCCGCGGAGAAGAGCAGGAAGGCACGGTTGGCCAGCACCGTGCGCCAGTCCGCCAGCACCCCGGCGGACACGGCCGGCACCGCTGCCCGGCGGCCGGGGAGCATCCGCGCCTGAACGGTCGTCAGACCGGCGAAGAGTAGGGCTGCCACGGCGCACACCAGCCGGAAGTCGGCGGCGAGCAGGGCGAGTCCGATGAGCGGGCCGGTGAACATCCCCGCCTGGTAGAAGACGTTGAACGCCGCGAAGGCCTCCACCCGCCGCTCCCCCGCCTCCTGGGCGAGATACGCGCGCACCGCCGGGTTGAACAGGGCACCGGCGAAACCGGTCGCCGCCGAGGCCACGACGAGTGCGGGCAGGGAGCCGGCCACGCCGAGCAGGCCGAAACCGAGGGTGCGCAGCACGCACCCGGCCATGATCACCGGTTTGTGGCCGAGCCGGTCGGCGAGGGTGCCGCCCAGCAGGAACATGCCCTGCTGCGCGAAGTTGCGCACCCCGAGCACCAGTCCCACCGCCCAGGCGGCCAGGCCGAGGTCCCGCGCCAGATGGACGGCGAGATACGGCATCAGCATGTAGAAGGCGGTGTTGATGGTGAACTGCTGCACCATCAGCAGCCGCACACACGGGGTGAACGACCGCAGCTGCCCGGCCAGTACCTTCATCGCACGGCCCCTTCCGGTACGACGATGCGGGTGCAGCGTGTCCAGCGGTCGACCACGCGCTCGCCGGGGTGGGCGATCTCGTCCGGCTCCGGTGCCGGGAGACGGTCGAGAAGGCCGTGCCGCCGGCAGTAGTCGTCGTTGTAGACGGTGTCCCAGTACCGGTGGACGCCGTCGGGGAAGACCGCCACGATCCGGGTGCCCGCCGGCTCGGTGCGGGCGAGCCAGTTCGCCACCAGGGCGACGGCGCCCACGCTCCAGCCGCCGCTGGCGTAATGGCCGCGGGCGAGCGCGCGGCAGGCCCACACGGCCTCGCCCGGGGCGACCCAGTGCACCTCGTCGAAGGCCGTGTGGTCGACGTTGGCGGGGTGGATGCTGCTGCCGAGGCCGCGCATGAGGCGGGGGCCGGGGGGCTGGCCGAAGACCGTCGAGCGCACCGAGTCGACACCGACGAGTTTCAGCCCGGGCAGGAAGGCGCGCAGGGCGCGGGTGATGCCCGCCGAGTGGCCGCCGGTGCCGACCGCGGCGACCAGCGTGTCGATGTGGCCCAGCTGGAGGAGGAGTTCCAGGCCCAGTGGGGCGTAGGCGGCGACGGTGTCGGGGTTGTTGTACTGGTCCGGGCACCAGGCTCGCGATGTGCGGTCGAGCAGTGCGCGCACCCGCTGCCGACGCGCCTCCTGCCAGCCGCCCACCGGGTCCGGCTCGCGGACGACGTCCACCTGGGCTCCCAGCGCCCGCAGCTGGTGGACCATCAGCGGTTCCAGACCGGGGTCGGTGACCAGCGTGACCGGGTGGCCGTAGGTGATACCGGCGAGTGCGAGGCCGAGGCCGAGGGTGCCGCTGGTCGACTCGACGACCGGGGCGCCGGGCGCGAGGTCGCCGCGGCGGCGGGCCGCGGCCACCATGTGCAGCGCCGCGCGGTCCTTGATCCCGCCGGGGTTGGCGCCCTCCAGTTTGGCCCAGAAGCCGCGCCCCGGCGGGTTGAAGGGCTCGCCGATCCACAGCACGGGGGTGTGACCGGCCAGCCCGGCCGGTGACCGGCACACCGCTGCGGCCGAGCCGGGCGGAACGTGGTCGTGTTCTTCGCGGCCGGGGTCGGTGGCCGGTGGGGTGGTGATCGCGTGCAGAGCAGTGCTCATGAAGGGGTCCTTCCGCGGCCCCGCCCGCAGCGGGGCCGCGCGTCGTGTGCCGTACACAGGGATGGGCCGCCGGCCCGCTCGGGTCCCCGGGGTCACGGGGCCGGGGCGGGCGAGGCACCGTCAGGTACGGCTCACGCAGACCAGGCTCAGGACGCCGGGCCCGGACCGGGCCGGTGCGCCCGTCGTGCGCGGGCGCGCCGGAGGTGTCGGAGGTGCGCCCGGGCCGCGCACCGTCAGCGCGGTGAGCAGGAGCGTCAGCGGCAGTGCCGCGCCGGGTACGCGGATGTCGGCGGCCCGGTCGGCGGGATCACAGCACAGGACACCATGGCCGGGATGCCCGGGTGCACCCGTGTCATGGCCGGCGACACAGTCCACCGCCTCCCGCGTCCCGGGCTGAACGGGGGCAGCCACCGCGGTGGGCGCCGCGGTGCGCCCGTGCGCCTCGTCGCCGTGGGCGTGCAGGGCGCACAGGACCACGTGGGTCAGGAGCGTCAGCACCAGACCCACGAGAAGGGCGAGCACCGGCCCGCGCACGGGCGTGCGACCGGCGGTTTCCTGCGGCATGCGACTGATCGTAGGAGCTTGGTCCCGGTTCGTCAGATCTCGTCCCCGTACGAGTGAAAGACGGCCACCGATCCGCCCATGGCGTGGCGCGTCATCCGCAGGGAAGGACGGCGGAAGGTACACGCCAGATACCCATGGGGGGTATGCTGGGGGCGTCGGAACGGGGACGGGTTCCGGCGCGATGCCGCCGGAATCCGACCCACGCACGCATCCATCGAGGGGACTCAAGATGACCGATCAGACGAACTCCGGCTCCTGCTGCGGCTCCTGCGGGACCGGCGCCGCGACGGATGTGCAGGCCCCGGGTGGGGTCACCGCCGTCTACAAGGTCTCCGGCATGACGTGCGGGCACTGCGAGGGGGCCGTCTCCGAGGAGATCTCGGCCCTGGACGGCGTCACCGCGGTCACCGCCGTCGCCGAGACCGGGGAGGTCACGGTCACCTCCGCCGCCGCGCTGGACGACGCGGCGGTCCGCGCCGCCGTGGACGAGGCCGGGTACGAGCTCGTCGGCAAGCTCTGAGGCCGGCGGGCTGCTCGAGAGCCCGCACCACAAGGGTGCTCTGCCGAGGAAGGCCCCTGCGGCCGCAAAGAGCCGCCCGCCGCATCTGTGTGCGCGGCGGGCGGCCGGGAGCCGGGGTGCCCGCCATGACGCCGGCGGGCACCGCTCCGCTTCAGGTTCAGTGCCAGTACTTCATGTCCGTACCTCCTCCCCCGCTGCTCGTGGGCGCAGCGTGACCTCGAAGCGGTCGAGACCGCGCAGGGTCAGGTTGCGCCGGTGGCTCGGTTCCGCGACCGCCCGCGCCTCGGGGTACTGCCCGGCCAGGGTGGCGAGGACCGACCCGGCGAGCCGGATGGCCATCGACGCGCCCAGGCAGGCGTGGGCCCCGCGCCCGAACCCGAGGTGCGGGTTCGGGGTGCGGTCGAGTCGCAGCTCGGTGGGGTGGGCGAAGCGGAGCGGATCGTGGTTGGCCGCTCCCAGCAGCAGCGTGACCGGGTCGCCCGCCCGGATGGTGACGCCGCCGAGGCCGGTGTCCTCGACACAGACGCGCGCGTCCGCCTGGACGGGCGCGTCGTAGCGGACGAGTTCGTCGACGGCGGCGGCGAGCGGCGCCGCGCGGAACGCGTCCAGGGCGCCGGGTGTGGTGAGCAGCGCGGCCGCCGCGTTGCCGAGGAGCCGCGAGGCGGATTCGTAGCCGGCGTGCAGCACGGCGCGCAGGCTGTTGCGCAGGATCGTTTCCTCGACGCCGGACGACTCCGCGTGCTCGGCGACGTGGGCGATCAGCCCCTCCTTGGGGGGATCGGTGAGCCAGCCGCCGGCGTAGGCGGCGAGTTCGGCGCGGGCCGCGACGGCCGGCTCGTTCTTCTCGGGCCACAGGCCGGCGTCCATGCCGTCGACGACGGTTCGCGACATCGGCACGAACCAGTCGAGATCGGGGGCCGGGACGCCGAGGAAGCCGGAGATGAAGCGCAGCGCCAGCGGTTCGGCGAGGTCCCCGACGAAGTCGAAGGAGGGCCGGGTCGCGAGGTCGGCGAACAGCGTGCGCACCTCGCTCTCCAGCCGCTCGTGCAGGGCCTGGCGGTCCTGGGCCCGGAAGCCGTCGAGGAGCAGGTGCCGGATGGCGGTGTGCTCCGGCGGGTCGAGCGTCTGCACGCTGAGCAGCGGGGCCGGGATCTCCTCGCCGGCCCGGCGCCAGTCGGAGGCGAAGCGGGCGCTGTCGGTGAGGACGGCGAGGCAGTCGGCGTGCCGGGTCAGCACCCAGGAACCGAGCAGTTCGTGCCAGAAGACGGGCGCGGTCTCCCGCAGCCGGGCGTAGGCGGGGCAGGGGTCGCGGAGCACCTCGGGCCGGGCCAGATCCAGCAGCGGATCCCCGGCGATCGCCTGTACGGCGCCCTGTTCCACGAATGTCTCCCCCCGCACACAGGCCCCGGTGGGGGCCGCAGATGCTTCTGGCGAAACCGCTTCCGACACCCAAATCGCCGGTAGGCAACGGGGTTGACGGACACTTCTTTCGATCCGAACGCCGGTGACGCTACCACGCGACCCGGTCGGCTGGTATGACTACCTGCCTCGGATCTTCCACAAACATCACGGGGAGCAGCGGATGCCCGAGCAGAGCCCGACGATCGTCCACGACGTGCCGGTCAACGTCGCTCAACAGCCCGATCCCTACCCGCTGTTCGAGCGGATCCGCGAGCACGGGGCGGTGCAGCGGGTACGGCTGAATCCGACCCTTGAGGTCTGGATGATCACGGGGTACGACGAGGCCGTGTCCGCTCTCACCGACCCACGGTTGAGCAGCAGCCCCGTCGCCGTACGGGGTCTTCACGAGGAGATGGCCGAGCAACAGCGCACCAACGTCCTGATGTCCAGCATGGTGATCGCCGACGGCGACACGCATCTGCGCTTGCGCAACCTGGTCTCCAAGGCGTTCACCGCGCGCCGGGTGCAGGAACTCGCGCCGCGGGTGCAGGAGCACACGGACGCCTTCCTGGACGCGTTCGCGGCGCGCGGATCGGCGGACCTGGTCGAGGAGTTCGCGCTGCCCCTGCCCATGGCCGTCCTCAGCGACCTCATCGGCATCCCGGCCGAGGGACAGCCGGATTTCGCCAAACTGGCCGTGGGTCTCATCATGCCGCCCAACACCCCGGAGCGGCTCGCCAAGGGGGCCAGGGCCCGGGCCGCGCTCGTGGAGTTCTTCCAGCCGCTGATCGAGCGGCGCAAGGCCGAGCCGTGCGACGACCTGCTGAGCGCACTGTGCGCGGCGCAGGCCGAGGAACGCATCAGCGACCGTGAACTGACCGCGATGACCATCCTGTTGACGCTCGCCGGGCACGAGACCACCGCGAGCCTCATCGCCAACGGCGTGCACGCGCTGCTGCGCCACCCCGACCAGCTCGCCGCCCTGCGCTCGGACCCGGAGCTGCTTCCCGGCGCCATCGAGGAACTCCTGCGCTACGAGGGCCCGGTGAGCCGCGGTGTCGCGCGCTTCACCGTCGAGGACTTCGAGATCGCCGGGGTGACCATCCCGGCCGGCGAGATGATCATCGTCGGGCTGGCCGCGGCCAACCGCGACCCGGCCCGCTTCGAGCGGCCCGACATCCTCGACGTGGCCCGCCGCGAGGTGCCGCAGCAGCTCGCCTTCGGGCACGGCGCGCACTTCTGCCTCGGGGCGCCGCTCGCCCGCATGGAGGCCAGGATCACCATCGGCACGCTGCTGCGCCGCTTCCCGGACCTGACGCTCGCCACGCCGGACGAGACGCTGTCGCGCCGCGAGGGCATCCTGCGCGGGATGGCGACACTGCCGGTCACGTTCACCCCGCAGCACACGTGAGCCTGACGAAGGGACTCCTCATGGCATCGGCCTCCCCCGCGGCGGAGTTCGACGACATCGCCCCGGTGTACGACGCCTCGCGCGGCGGCACCGACCGGGCCGCCGGTTTCGCCGAGCAGCTGGCCCCGCTGCTCGATCCGTCGCATCCGGTGCTCGACGTGGGCGTGGGCACCGGCATCGTGGCCGAGCAGCTGACGGCCCGCGGCCACACGGTGGTGGGTGTCGACCTCTCCCCCGGCATGCTGGCACTCGCCCGGCAGCGGCTCGGCGACCGGGTGGCGGTGGGCGACGCCTGCCGGCTCCCCGTGCGTACGGCCTCGGTGACGCAGGCCGTGTCCACCTGGCTGCTGCACACCGGACCCGACCGGACGTCGGTGTTCCGTGAGATGGCACGGGTGCTGCGGCCCGGCGGCCGCTATCTGGTCGTCCCGGCCCGCGGCCGGCGCCCCACGGACGACATCGGCCGGATCGTGGGCGCGCTGGAGGACCGGCTGGACCCGCAGGGGCGGCGCCAGGACGGCCCGGACCACCTTGTTCCGGTCGCTGTGGCCGAGGGGTTCGCCTACGCGGGCACGGCGAGCGAGCGGCCCACCGCGTTCGAGGTCTCCCCCCGTGCCATGGCCGAGTCGCTCACCGGTGGCCTGTTCACAGGTGCGTGGCAGGTGGCCGGGGAGGCCGGACACGCGGCGGTCGCACGGGCCCGCGAGCAGCTGCTCGCACTGCCGGACCCGGACACGCCCCGCGTGCGGCGGATGGCCGACTTCGTCATGGTCTTCACGCGGGGCTCCTGACGGCGTCCGGAGCCGGCCCGCCCGGCGGGGCCCTCAGGCCCAGTGACCGGTGTGCTGCTGCGCGGCGTGCGGTCCGCCCAGCAGCTCCACCGCCCGGTGCCGGGTGTGCTCGGCGGCCTTCTGCGCCTCCGCGACGACGTCGCCGCGCTCGCGCAGCAGCTCCTCGTAGATCGGGGGGTGTTCGCCTTCTTTGAGGCTGGACATCATGGCCGGTCCTTTCCGCTGTCGTGCATTCCAGATTTCCTCATGTCCGGTTGAGCCGGGCGGCGATCCCGTGGCCGATCAGCAAATAAATGACGGCGGGAAAACCATAATTGAGGACGACGCGCAGACCTTCTGTGTCCATCGTGAAAATGTCCTGTGCCCATCCGGACAACCAGTCCGCGGCCGCGTGCACGACTTCGACGAAGGCGTTGCCCTCATTGGCGTCGAGCAGGTGAAGCACGATCCACAGGATCAGCACACCGGCCGCGACGTCGGCGATCGTGCAGATGGTCAGGGCCGTCCGCCGGGCGGTGGCCTCGTTGCGGGCTCCACGGCCGGGCGGTGGGGGCCGGTCGTGGACGGGGTATCCGGAAAGCGGGTCGGTGCTGTTCACGGCGAATCCGATTCTCTACGGCGGCGGGCGTGGCCCATTTCCTCTTTCTTCTGCGCCCCGCATTCGCCATGGTGTTACACCGCGCCACCATTCCCGCATATGTCCCGGCTCTTCGGTCACGTGCCGCCATATCGGTATGCGAACCGCCGGCCGGGCATGTTCAGCCGGGCCGCGAACCGGCGTCGGGAGCGGCGAGGGGGCCGGCGGGCCGGGCGGGGACGCTCAGATGCGGGAAGGAGCGCGCCGCCGCCAGGAAGGCGAGGGTCGTCAGCACGAACGGCCAGCTGAAGGGGTGGCCGCCGGACGGGGCCAGCAGGGCGGCGACGGCCGGGGTCACGGCGGTCGCGGTGGCCGCACCGAGCAGCGCGTACAGCAGGGTACGCCGGGTCGCCGCGAGGAACACCCCGCACAGCGCGAGCGCGACGAGCACCGCGCTGCACCCCGCCGTCCCGTCCGCGATGCGCCCGGCCGGTATGCCGAGGAGTAAGGCGGTGAGCACTCCGGTCGCGCTGCCGGCGCAGGCGACGAGCCCGGCCTCGCGGCTCACCAGGAAGAGCCCGGCGAGCAGCAGCCCACCCGCGTACCACTCGTCCAGGAAGAAGACCTGCCCCACGTTGCGCAGGAAGCCCCGCCACAACTCGGCCGGACGCAGCTCCGGCGGGCCGGCGGCGGCTCGGGGCAGCGCGGCCAGGCCGTCGCCGTGCGGCCGGATCCGCCCGAACGCGGGCGCGGCGACGGTCACGGCGCTCGCCAGCAGGCAGTAGGGAGCGGTCAGCGGCGGCAGGTGCCACACGCGCAGCATCCGGACCAGCGCCGCCGTGGCGACCGTGACGACGAGCGACCCCGCCACGGCGAGCAGTACGGTGGACGGCCGGCCGGCATCGAGGAACACCGCGCAACACAGGGCGAACAGGCAGGCGTTGAAGCCCTCCAACCCCGCCTCCACCCGCTCGCGGGCCACGCCGAACAGCTGCGCGCCGGCGGCGCCCGACGCCGCCCCGGCGAGTGCGTAGGCGGCGTAGCGCCAGTCGGCCACGGCCAGCGCCAGGCAGAAGGCCGCGCCCGCCCGGGCGTTGCGCACGAACATCACCTGGGCGACCCCGCGCAGCACCCGCGCCCCGGCATCCGAGCCGTATCCCGCCCGCCCCCACAGAACGCCGCCGGACCGCTCCACTCCCCGCCCCCTCGTCAGTATCGACCAATATATTTTCCGTCTTGTGGAATTACATTTCCTCCATACGATACAGAAGGGTCCTTCACCAGGGCAGACGGCCGGCGCAGGCCCGCCGAGCGCCCCGCCGAGGCCGACGGGCCACTGGGCCCGGAGAGCGGGCTCGGCCAGGATGAGGGCCCGGACGTCTCCGTAAAGGTGGTAGCCATGAGCATCGTCGATCTCGCCGCGCTCGGTGAGTCCTTCACCCGCGATCCCTATCCGGTGTACGCCCGGTTACGGGAGCGGGGTCCCGTGCACCGGGTGCGGATGCCCGAAGGGGGCGCCCTGGCCTGGCTCGTGGTCGGCTACGAGGCCGGACGTGCCACGCTCGCGGACCCCAGGCTGACCAAGGACTGGAGCAAGGCCTCCCCCTCCCTGCCGATCGGCTCCGTCTCCTCCGGTGTACACATGCTCCGGGCCGACCCGCCGGACCACACCCGGCTGCGCAAGCTGGTCGCCCGTGAGTTCACCACGCGCCGGGTGGAGGAACTCGCCCCGCTCGTCCAGAAGACCACCGACGCGCTGCTGGACCGGATGCTCACGGCTCCCGACGGGCGCGCCGACCTCGTCGAGGCCCTGTCCTTCCCGCTGCCGATCACGGTGATCTGCGAACTCCTCGGCGTGCCCGACCTGGACCGGGAGTCCTTCCGGACCTGGTCGAACGAGGCGCTCGCCGCCGCGGACCCGGAGGTCCGCAAGGCCGCCGCGGTGTCGATGGCCGGGTATCTGGCCGAGTTGGTGGAGGGCAAGCGCCGGCGTTCGGGCAGCGATCTGCTGAGCGCGCTGATCCACAGCTCGGACGAGGACGGTGACCGGCTGTCCCGCGATGAACTGATCGGCATGGCCTGGCTGTTGCTCGTCGCGGGTCACGAGACCACGGTGAACCTCATCTCGGGCGGCGTCCTCGCACTGCTGACGCACCCCGCGCAACTGGCCGCCCTGCGAGCCGACCTGACGCTGATGGACGCCGCCGTGGAGGAGATGCTGCGCTACGACGGCCCGGTGGAGACACCCACCTACCGATTCACCGTCGAGTCGGTGACCATCGGCGGCACGGTCGTCCCGGGAGGCGGCGAGCTGGTCCTGGTCGCCCTGGCCGACGCCAACCGCGATCCCGGCCGCTTCGCCGACCCCGGCCGTTTCGACATCTCCCGGGACGCCCGTGGCCATGTGGCGTTCGGCCACGGCATCCACTACTGCCTGGGGGCACCGCTGGCCCGGCTCGAGGCCCGCATCGCGATCCGGACGCTGCTGGAACGCTGCCCCGACCTGGCCCTGGACATCCACCCCGCGGCCGTCACCTGGCGCCCCGGGATGATGATCCGCGGCCCGCAGAGCCTGCCCGTGCGGTTCACCCGGTAGGTGGCACGCAGAGCCTGCCCGTGCGGTTCACCCGGTAGGTGCCCGGCGGCTGCGTCAGCTCTCGGCGGGCGCGAGCAGGACGAAGTCCGCCTGGGACGGGTCGAGGCAGACGGCCAGTCTGCCGACGCCCTCCATGTCCGCCGGGCCCATCTGCACACGGCCGCCGCCCTCGGTGACCTTGGCGATCGCGGCGTCGCAGTCGGGGACGTCGAAGACCGGGTGCCAGTAGGGCCGGCCGTTGGTCAGGACGAGGTCTGCCGGGCGGAGCTGCATCAGACCGCCCTGCATGCGCTCCTCGGGCAGCCCGGCGGGCGTGATGATGGTGTACGTGCCCTCGCCGCCCGGCATCTCCATGTCGGAGTACTGCCAGCCGAAGACGGAGCCGTAGAACTCCTTCGCCGCGGCGGCGTCGGTGGTGTAGAGCTCGGTCCAGGACAGCGCTCCGGGCGCGCCGACCAGTTCGAAGCCGGAGTTCTGCCCCGGCTGCCAGACGGCGAACTGACCGCCCTGAGGGTCGGTCAACTGCGCCATCTTCCCCCACTCGCCGAGGTCGCGCGGCTCCGTCCGTACCGTGCCGCCGGCCCGCTGGACCCCCTGCGTCGTGGCGTCGGCGTCGGTGACGCAGTAGTAGATCATCCAGGCCGAGCGCGCCCCCTCCTCGGTCAGCTTGCCGAGGCCGGCGACGGTCTTGCCGTCCTTGCGCAGCGCCCCGCCTTCCATGTCGCCGCCCATCGGCTCGAACTCCCAGCCGAGCACGGAGCCGTAGAAGGAGGCGGCGGCCTTGATGTCCGGCGCGCCGAGGTCGATCCAGCAGGGCACGCCGGGAGCGAGATCAGTGGTGAGCACGGTCGGTTCCCTTCCGTTGGTTCTCTGCCACCCAGAGTGACACCGGCCACTGACAATCGCGCGCTGGAGGGCACCGTGCGCCGACGGTGGCCGTGCCGGAGCCGCTGGCACTGACGCGGGCCCGGGCGCTGGAGCCGGCCGCCGACAAGGGTGACCGTCGACGCGGTCGGGCCGGGGCCGGTGGAGACGGAACCGTCCCGCGCCTCGCACCCGCCCGGCAGCGAGGAGGAGAGGAGCGGGAGGAGGAGAGCACGCGGGGCGTCACGCCTCGCGCTGTCGGACCGGGGCTGCCGCGTCCTCACATCGTCGCGGCGGCGGGCCGCCGGTTCAGTCCGCCGGATGCCCCGGCTCGATGTCCAGCGCGTCGCGCAGGCGCAGCAGGGGCGCGTCGGTCCGCCGGGCGCCCCAGCGCTCCGGCTCGAGGACGAAGCAGACGTGGTCGCCGCTGTCCAGGACGTCTCGCACGGTGCCCACGAACCAGGCCGCAGCGTCCTCGAGGACGACCGCACCGCCGTCCTCATGGCGCCAGCGTGCCCGTGCGAACTTGTCGACGCTGTCGCCGGTCTCACCGCCGAACAGGGCGGCCAGTTCGTGCTGGTCGCGAGTGAGCAGGTGCACGGCGAGCCGGTCCGCGGCGCGGGCCACGCCGTAGGTGTGGTTGGCCTTGGACAGCCACACCGCATACCGCGCCGGCTGGATGGAGCACTGGGCGGAGAACCCGACGAGGCAGCCCGAACGCTCCTCCCCCACCGCGGCTGTGACCACGCACATCTCGGGGTTCAGCCGGTCCATGAACGCGTCGGCGCCCGCCATCTCCCATGCACTCCCGTCCCCGGCCACCGCCGGCCCCACGGCACCCTTTTGGGGGCCACCCTACGACTGCCCGGCTCCGCCGTCACAACGCCTGGTGGCGGCCCGGGGTGTGGCCGAAGGTGCGCCGGAAGACGTCGATGAAGGCGCTGGCGGACGCCCAGCCGCGCGTGACGGTGTGCCGGTGGTCGTACCTGCTCGGCGTCGTCGTCGCCCGTGGCCCCGGTGCTCTTCGCCTTCGTCGCACTGACCTCGATCGCGCTGTACGTGCCGTTCTCGCTCCAGGTCACGCTCGGTCAGGACTATCTGCCGAGCCGGGTCGGCACGGCGAGCGGTATCACGCTCGGGATGACCGTCAGCGTCGGCGGACTCGTCAGCCCGCTCATCGGTGCCCTCGCCGACGCGACCTCGCTGCGCACGGCGCTGTCCCCGCTGATCCTCATGCCCGCGCTGAGCTGGCTGCTGCTGCGCACCCTGCCCGAACCGGCCGCTCCCGTCGTGCCCACTTGGAGCAGCGGCCGGGAGACGACGCCCTCCGGCGGGTAACCGTGCACCGAACTGCCGTCGAGCGTGGGGACAGCGCATGCAGACCGTCACACTGAACAACGGCGTCGAGATGCCGGTCCTCGGCTTCGGCGTCTACCAGATCCCGCCGGAGCAGACCGAGCAGGCCGTGAGCGACGCCCTCGCCGCGGGCTACCGGTCGCTGGACACCGCGGCCGCCTACGGCAACGAGGAGGCCGTGGGCCGGGCGATCAGGAGCAGCGGCATCCCGCGCGAGGAGCTGTTCGTCACGACCAAGCTGTGGATCTCCGACGCCGGCGAGGAGCGGGCCCGGCGCGCCTGCGAGACCTCGCTGCGCAAACTGGGCCTGGACCGCGTCGACCTGTACCTGATCCACCAGCCCTACGGTGACGTGTACGGCTCCTGGCGTGCGATGCAGCGGCTGCTGGGCGAGGGCCTGGTGCGGGCGATCGGGGTGTCCAACTTCTACCCCGACCGCCTGGTGGACCTCATCGACCACAACGAGGTCACGCCCGCGGTGAACCAGATCGAGACCCACCCGTTCTTCCAGCGCACGGCGGACCAGGACCTGATGCGCGAGCGCGGGGTGCAGATCGAGTCGTGGGGGCCGTTCGCCGAGGGCCGCAACCAGCTGTTCACCCACCCCGTGCTCACGGGCATCGCCACCGCGCACGGCAAGTCCGTCGCGCAGGTGGTGCTGCGCTGGCTGATTCAGCGCGACGTCGTCGTGATCCCCAAGTCGGTGCGCGCCGAGCGGATGGCGGAGAACATCGACGTCTTCGACTTCGAGCTGACCGGCGACGAGATGGCGGCGATCGCCGCACTGGACACCGGGGCGTCCCTGTTCTTCGACCACCGCGACCCGGCCATGGTCAGCCGGCTGGGCACCGTCACCCTGGAGTCCTGAACCGCCGCCGGCACAGGCCCCGGGCCGCCACGCCGTCTCGTCGATCGGCGGCCGTCGCCTCACCACGCCATCTCGTCGAGCAGCAGCGTCGCGTCCGGCAGGGCCGTGCCGCCCAGGTTCTGCTCGGCCCAGATCACCTTGCCGTGCGCCGCGTACCGGGTGCCCCACCGCTCGGCGAACTGGGAGACGAGGAACAGGCCCCGGCCACCCTCGTCGGTGGTGGCGGCCCGGCGCAGCCGCGGTGAGGTGTTGCTGCCGTCCGACACCTCGCCCACCAGGGTGCGGCCCAGCATCAGCCGCACCCGCACGGGCGGCGCGCCGTAGCGGATGGCGTTCGTGAGCAGCTCGCTGAGGATCAGCTCCGTGGTGAACGACTCCTCCTCCAGCCCCCACTCCTGCAGCCGGCGGCCGACCTCCGACCGGACGCGCGACACCTCCGTCACATCGAACGGAACGTCCCAGGTCGCCACCTTGGCCGGGTCGAGCAGCCGGGTCCGGGCGACGAGCAGCGCCACGTCGTCGGTGGGGTGCGCGGGCAGCATCGTGTCCATCAGCGCCCGGCAGGTCTCCTCCGGTGTGCCACCCGGGCCGGCCACGGCCGTGCGCAGCATCACCAGGCCCTCGTCGATGTCGCGTCCCCGGTCCTCGATCAGCCCGTCCGTGAACAGCACCAGCCGGCTCCCCTCGGGCAGCTCCAGTTCCCCGGACTCGAACGGGAACCCGCCGACGCCGAGCGGCGGCGACACCGGGACGTCGGGGAACGTCACCCGGCCCTGCGGGTCCACCACCGCCGGGGCCAGGTGCCCGGCGCGGGAGAGGGTGCAGCGGCCGCCGACCGGGTCGTAGATGGCGTACAGGCAGGTGGCGCCGGTCAGGGGGGCGGGGACGCTGTCCGCGGTCTCCGCCTGTGTGTCCAGCCGCGCCACCATCTCGTCGAGGTGGCCGAGCAGCTCGTCCGGGGCCAGGTCCAGCGAGGAGAAGTTCAGCACGGCGGTGCGCAGCCGGCCCATGGTGACCGCGGCGTGCAGCCCGTGTCCGACGATGTCGCCGACGACCAGGGCCACCCGGAAGCCGGGCAGCGGGATGACGTCGAACCAGTCGCCGCCCACGCCGGACTGCGCCGGCAGGTACCGCCAGGCGACCTCCAGCGCGTCCTGCTCCGGCAGGTCCCGGGGCAGCAGGCTGCGCTGGAGGGTGACGGCCATGGCGTGCTCGCGCGAGTAGCGGCGGGCGTTGTCGATGGCCACCGCCGCCCGGGCCACCAGCTCCTCGGCGACCGCGACGTCCTCCTCCTCGAAGGCCGCCGAGCCCTCGCCGCGCCAGAAGTTGACCATGCCGAGGACGACGCCGCGGGCCCGCAGCGGCACCGTGATGAGCGAGTGGATGCCGTAGTCCAGGGCCCGCTGCGCCCCCGCCGGGTCGTGGGCCCGCCAGTCCTGCGCGGTGTGCAGGTCCGGCACGAGGACGGCCCTGCCGCCGCGCAGGGCGGCGACCATGGGGGTGTCGGCCACCACGAACCGGATCAGATCGCCGACCGCCTGCAGCGGATGCCCGGTCTGCGACTCGCTGAGCGCGGTGCGCCGCATCTGCTTCACGGCGCCGGTGGGCTCGTCGCCGCGCAGCACGGAGTCCAGCAGCTCGACGGTGACGAAGTCCGCCATGCGCGGGACGGCGACCTCGGCGAGCTCCTCCGCCGTGCGCCGCATGTCCAGCGTCGTGCCGATGCGCACCCCCGCCTCGTACAGCAGGGTCAGCCGGCCGCGCGCCACCTCGGCCTGGCCGGAGAGGGCGCGCAGTTCGGTGGTGTCGCGGAACGTGGCCACGAGGCCCTGGACGCCGCCGTAGGGCTCGGTCAGCCGGGTGTTGACCGCGAGCAGCCGGTCCCCGGCGGGGACGACCTGGTCGGAGACGACCTCTCCGGAGGCGAGGATGCGGGTGGGGCCGGGGCCGAGCCCGAGGTCGGTGACCTGCCGCTGGTCGGCGTCCGCAGGGAGGTCCAGCAGCCGGCGCGCCTCGTCGTTGGCGAGCAGCACCCGTCCGTCGGCGCCGACGATCAGCACGCCTTCGCGCACGGCGTGCAGGACGGCGTCGTGGTGCTCGTACATGCGGGTCATCTCGGCGGGGCCCAGGCCGTGGGTCTGCCGGCGCAGTCGCCGGCCGACCAGGGCCGTGCCGCCGGTCGCGAGCGCCAGCGCCACCGCCGACGAGCCCAGCATCACCGGTACCTGGTGGTTGAGCAAGTGGCCGAGGGTCTCGACCTGGATGCCGGCGCTGACAATGCCGACCACCCGGCGGCTGGCGTCGGTCACCGGGACCACCGCGCGCACGGCGTCCGAGGGCTCGCCGTGGAAGGTCTCGGTGAACGCCTCGCCCGCCGCCGCCCGTTCCACACCCTGCGCCCGGGTGCCGATCAGTGAGGGGTCGGTGTCGGTGATCCGCACCCCGCTTTTGTCGAGGACGGTGATGAAGTCGACGCCGGATCCGTGGCGCGCCTGCTCCGCCGGTCTCTGCAGCAGCGCGTTGGGGTTCGCCGAACGCAGGGCGAGGGCGGTGCCGGGGGCGTGCGCGAACGCCTCGGCGGTGGCCAGGGAGCGGTTCCTGGCGTTGCGCTCGCCGTCGTAGCGGCCCTGCACCACCAGGGCGGTGGCGGCCGCGGCGACGAGCACCAGCATGATCAGCGCCTGGAGCAGGAAGACCTGGGTGGCGAAGGTGCGCACGCTCAGCGACGGTGACAGACGGTGGCCCGGCGGCCGGCGGTCCTTCGCGCCGTCGCGGTCCCCGCGGCCTGCCGCGCCCGCCCGGCGGCCCCGGTTTTTCGGGGCTCCCGGGTTCTTCCGGTCTTCCGGGGGCCCAGGCGCATCACGCAGCCGCCGTGCGCCGCTCGGCGGCGGCGCGGCCCTCGCGCGGGACCAGCGCGACCGTCCGCCCATGTTCCCCTTTGTAGCACCGTACCTGCGGGACGGGCGAACGGTGACGGGCCGTGCGGGGCAACGGCCGCACGGTCACGCGCAGCGACAGGCTGCCGTCAGGGGCGGCTCGGGGCGAGGGAGCGCGGGCCGCCCCCGTGCAGGAAAACTTCCGTCTCGCGAGCCTTCGAGCTCAACTTCCGTTTCATACGGGGGTGTCGGCGGACCAGGTCGGGCGGCCGCGGGCCAGGGCGCCGGTCAGGGTGCGCAGGGCGCCGGTGAGGGTGCCGACGTCGGGGGCGTTGCCCAGGCACAGCCGGAAGGCGCGCGGCAGCGGCTGGTCGGTGGCGCTGTAGTACAGGGTGGGGCTGATCGAGATGCCCTGACCGTCGGCGAGGGCGAGCGCCTCGGAGGCGGTCCAGGGTTCGCGCAGCTCCACCCAGGCGTGCAGGGCGTCGGCCCGCACGTGGCGGATCGCCGGCGCCTTCGCCAGCAGGTGTACGGCGGCCTCGCGGCGGCGTCGCATCTCCTGGCGCTGCCAGTCGAGCAGGCGCTCCGCGGTGCCGTCCTCCACCCAGCGCAGGGCGACGGCGGTGGCCAGCGGGGACGGATTGAAGACGGTGGCGCGGATGAGCGCGCCGAGGCGGCCGGCCAGCTCGGGCGGTCCGGCGAGGAAGCCGCAGCGCAGCCCCGGGGCGAGGGTCTTGGACAGGCTGGTGAGGAAGAGGGTGCGTTCGGGGGCCAGGGCGGCCAGCGGGGGCAGGCCCGCGTGGTCGGACAGCAGCCCGAAGACGTCGTCCTCGATGATGACCAGGTCGTGGCGGCGGGCGATGTCGACGATGGCCTCGCGGCGGCCGAGCGGCTGGGTCGCGGCGGTCGGGTTGTGGGCCGTCGGCATGCAGTACAGGGCGCGTGCGGAGGGAGCGGCCGCGCAGGCCTCTTCCAGCGCCTCGGGGATCAGGCCCTCGCCGTCCATGGCGACGGCGGACATGCCGACGCCCAGCAGCCGGGCGGCGGTCTTGGCGCCGGGGTAGGTCAGCGCCTCGGTCAGCAGGGTCTCACCGGCACGCAGCGCGGCGCCGAAGGCCACCAGCAGGGCGTGCTGGCTGCCGGAGCAGATCGCCACCTGCTCCGGGCGGACGTCCAGGCCACTGCGGGCGAGCCAGCCGCAGGCGGTGCGCCGGTGGCCGTGGGAGCCGATGTCGGACTCGTAGCCGAGCAGCGCGCCGAGGTCGGCGGTGCCGGCGAGCGTGGTGAGGGTGCGGCGCAGCAGCTCCTCGTGCCGGCCGCGCGCGGGGGCGTTGACCGCCATGTCGAGCCGGGCGGGCGCGTCGGCGCCGCCGGGGTCAGGGGTGTCGCGCAGGTGCGGGATGCCGGAGGCTCCGGCGACGAAGGTGCCGCGGCCCACGGTGCTGCTGACCAGGCCCTGCTCCTCGGCTTCGCGGTAGGCGCGGCTGACGGTGGGGACGGCGACGCCGAGCGCTCGGGCCAGTTCCCGATGGGTGGGCAGGCGGTCGCCCGCCGAGAGGCGGCCGGTGGTCACCGCCGTGGCGATCGCCTCCGCGATGCGCCGGTAGACCGGGCCACTCGTCCCCTCGTCGGCCAGCAACTGCGCGAACAGGCGGGGATCGGCCGCCATCGCTCTCCTCTTTCTCGTCGGCCCTCGTAGGGGGCGATTCCGTCGTACCGCCGAGGCCCGTTTCTCGTCGGACCCCTTGCGGGGTCGTTCTCGTCGAACGCTGGTTCTCGACCCAGCATTACAGGTCGATCATGACGCTGGTGGTGGGACGAGCACAGCACACGGGGACCTGCCCCGGTTCCACGGGCGCCGTCGGTTCGATCACATAGGCGACCTCGCCGGCGTCGAGACCGGTCACGCACGTGCCGCACAACCCGGTGCGGCAGGAGGCGTCGGGGCGCAGACCGGCCTGTTCGGCGAGGGCGAGCAGGCTGAAGGTGTTCTCCCGCCAGGGCACGGTCACCCCGGAGCGGGCGAAGGTCACGGTGACCGGCCGCCCGTCGGCGTCCCGGGCCGGGGGGCCGGCGTCCGTGTGTCCCTCGGTCGGCTCCTCGCCGGTGAGGGGCCGGGCCGCGCCGAAGAACTCGTGGTGCACACGGTCGGCGGGCACGCCCAGGCCGGCCAGCCCGGCGACGACGTCCGCCATGAAGCCGGCGGGCCCGCAGACGTAGTAGTCCGCGTCGAGCGAGGGCAGGATCCGCTCCAGGGCGGCCGGGGTGAGCCGGCCCTGCTCGTCGAAGTCCCGTCCGGGTGTGTCCCCGGGCAGGGGGCGGCTGAACAGCAGGTGGGTGTGGAGCCCGTCCCGGGATCCGGCGAGGTGGCGCGCGTACGGCCCGAAGGCGAGCTCGCGCGAGGAGCGGGCCTGGTGGACGAAGTGGACGGGGCGCGCCGACGCGCCGTCCTGGCCGGCGAGTTCGGTGAGCATCGCCAGCGCAGGGGTGATGCCGATGCCCGCGCTGACGAGCACGACGGGGCGCCGGCCCGGCTGGACGACGAACCGGCCGCGTGGCGCCCGCGCACGCAGCCGCGCGCCGACCGCGATGTCCGTGTGCAGATGGCCGGAGGCGACGCCCGCGGGGACGCCCGGCGCGTCGGCGGGCGCCGGCTCGCGCTTGACGGCGATGCGGTAGCCGAGGCCGTCGTCGGTGCGGCCGGCCACGGTGTACGTCCGCACGACGGGCCGCACCGCACCGGGCACGTCGAGCGACAGGGTCAGGAACTGCCCCGCCGCGAAGTCCGGCAACCGCTCGCCGTCCGGGTCGGCCAGGTCGAAGGAGACGACGTCCGCGGCCTCCTGGCGGCGGCCGGTGACAAGGAGGGCCCGCTCACCGGGCCATCCCTCCTGCGTTCCGCGGGCCCGGGCCAGCAGCCGCTCCGCCTTGGTGCGCAGGAGCGGCGGCAGCGCGGCGCAGTCCAGGACGCGGGCGAGGGCCTCGGCGTCGGGCCGCTCCCGGTGCAGGACGCGGGCCAGTTCCGCGACGGACAGGCCGCCCTCACCCCGGCGCACGCGCTCGATCTTGTCGCCGGCCCGGATCAGGCCGGGCTCCAGCACACGGCAGAAGAAGCCCACGCGTCCGCTGCTCAGATAGCGGGCGGGGAAGTCCTCCTCGCCGAGCCGGACGGCCATCTTGCGGCAGGGGATGCGCGGTTGCGTGACCCGCAGGAGCACCTCGCCGATGCGCAGCTCGTCACCGACGGCGACCTCGTCGTCGGCGGGGCCGTCGACGGTCAGGTTCTCGCCGAAGGTGCCGGGCGGCAGGTCGCGGCCCAGCTCGCGGCGCCAGTCGTCGTAGTGACGGAGCTGGTAGCACAGCAGGGCGCGGTCCCGGTCGTCGGCGTCGTCGACGTGGTCGTCCGCGACCGGCCCGTCAGCCCCCACGAGCACGGCGCCCTGCGCGGGGCGCTTGTCGAAGCCGGTGACGATCGTCTCGCCCTGGACGGTCATCGGCTGGGCCTGCCCGAGGTTGACCGAGAGCAACTCTCCGAAGATGTGGATCATGGGGAGAAAGTAACATTACAATTCTGCAGCAGACAAGGGATTGTCCAACAACAAATGAAACGGCAAGGTCGAACAACGAGGCCACCGGCGAAGGTGCCGGCGCTGGACGCCTCCATACGGCCCCTCCCGTCCTGCGGCCCGCCACGGGCGGTGTGAGACTGCTGAGCGGTGACGGCCCAGCGCGGGCGCGACGAGGGGAGCACGGGTGGTGATGACGCCAGAGACCGGCGAAGACCTGCTGGAGGAGTTCCTGGCCGATCCGGCCAACTCCACTCTGGACCTGGGCACCGCCGCGGCCCGCGTAACGAAGGCCCTGGGGCTGCAGCACTCGGTGGCGTATCTCGCCGATCTCCAGCAGCGTCACCTGATCCCGCTCACCGATGTGACGTCCATCCTGCCCATCGAAGGCTCGCTCGCCGGCTGGACCTACCGCACCCAGTCGCTGCGTGTGGAGGAGTCGGAGACGGGTGCGATGACCGCGTGGTTCCCGCTGCTGGACGGCGCCGAACGGCTGGGCGTCCTGGCGGTGCACACACCCGCGCTCACCGCCTCCTCCCTGACCCGCGGCCGGGCGCTGGCCATGCTCCTGGCCATGATGATCACCTCACGGCGGGCGTATCAGGATTCCTTCGTACGGCGCACCCGCACCGACCGGATGCAGCTGCCCTCGGAGATGCTGCGCGCCTTCCTCCCGCCGCGCACGATCGGCAACTCCCGGGCCGTGTCCACGGCCGTCCTGGAACCCGCCTACGAGATCGGCGGCGACGCCTTCGACCACGCGCTCACCGAGACGACGTTGCACGCCACGGTGCTGGACTCGCTGGGGCACAACCTCGCCTCCGGGCTGACCAGCGCCGTGTCCCTGGCCGCCTGCCGCAACGCCCGCCGTTGCGGGCTCGACCTGCCCGAGCTCGTCAACAGCGTCGACAGCGCGCTCGCGACCTGGCTGCCGGAGCAGTTCTGCACCGCCGTCGTGGCCCAGCTGGACCTGGCCACCGGCGTGCTCCGCTGGAGCAACTGCGGCCATCCCGCGCCGCTGCTGATCCGTGACCAGCGGCTGCTCGTCGACGCCCTGGAACGCGAGCCGGACCCGCCGCTGGGGCTGGCACGCCTGTTGTCCACCCGGGAACGGCACACACACGAGATCGCCCTGCAACCCGGCGACCGGGTGCTCCTCTACACCGACGGGGTCACGGAGGCGCGGACTCCGGACGGGGAGCTGTTCGGACTCCAGCGGTTCGCCGACTACGTCATCCGGGCCACCGCCTCCGGGGAGCTGGCCGCGGAGACGCTCCGGCGTCTGATCCACTCGATCCTCGACGGACAGGCCAGCCGCCTGCGGGACGACGCGACCATCCTGATGTTCGAATGGCAGCCGCCGCCGACGCTGACGTAACCGTCCGCGAGCCTTCCGGCCCCCTTTGCTCGCGAACCTTTGCTCGCGAACCCCCGCGCGGGCGCCGGTGGTCAGCGTTTCAAGAACTTTCGTCAGGCTTGTTGACTCGATGTCTCACCGGCTGCACATTACCTATCGGTAGAACCGTTCAGTAACCCTGCGGGGCGGTCCTCCCCGGCCGTCGCCGTGCGCCCCCCACGCCCACGACACGGCCGTAGGCACCTTCCTTCTGCTCGAGCCGCGCATTTCTCGCTCCCCTGCACGCCGCACGGGCACGGCCGTGTCCGCGGTCGCGCGTGCGCCTTCCGAGAAAGAGAGAGCACATGCCGAAGCATGCCCTGCGCCATGTCATGACCGCGACAGCCGCAGCGGTGGCCCTGAGCTTCACCGGGGCTCCCGCCCACGCGACCACGGCTCCGCTCGACTACGTGGCCCTCGGCGACAGTTACAGCGCCGGATCGGGGGTCCTGCCCGTCGACCCCACGAACCTCTTGTGCCTGCGGTCCACGGCCAACTACCCGCACGTCCTGGCGAACCGGGCGGGTGCCCGCCTGACGGACGTGACCTGCGGCGGCGCCCAGACCAAGGACTTCACCCAGGCGCAGTACCCGGGCACGGCCCCGCAGCTCGACGCCGTCGGCGCGGACACCGACCTGGTGACGCTGACGATCGGCGGCAACGACAACAACACCTTCATCAACGCCGTCGTGTCCTGTGGCGCGGCCGGGGTCCTCAGCGGTGGCAAGGGCAGCCCCTGCAAGGACAAGTACGGCACGTCCTTCGACGACCAGATCGAGGCGAACACGTACCCGGCGCTCAAGGCCGCGCTGGCCGGCGTGCGCGCGAAGGCCCCCCACGCGCGCGTGGCGGCCCTCGGGTATCCGTGGATCGTCCCCCGGACGTTCGAGGCGTCGTGCTTCGTCACCCTCCCCGTCGCCGCGGGCGATGTGCCCTACCTGCGCGCGATCCAGGCCCATCTCAACGCCGTCGTGGCACGCGCCGCCCAGGAGACCGGGGCCGCCTACGTCGACTTCAGCGAGGCGTCCGAGGGCCACGACGCCTGCCAGGCCCCCGGGACCCGGTGGATCGAGCCGCTGCTGTTCGGCCAGAACATCGTGCCGGTCCACCCCAACGCGCTCGGCGAACGGCGCATGGCCGAACGCACGATGAGCGACCTCGGACTCGGCTGACCCGGCGCCCGGCCGCCGCGAGGCGGCGATGCGACGATCATCCGCAGGTCGGCATCGCCGCCTCGACGGGGGCGTGTGCGGCACACCCGGCCGCAGCTAGGCCCTGTCGGTCAGGCGGCTCACCACCGCACGCATCGCGTGCCGCAGGGCCGGACGGATCTCCTCCGGCGGGTCGAGGGTCTCGAAGCCGTGGTGGCCGCCGGGAACGTCGATCAGTTCCAGGGCCGCCCCGCAGTCCTTGGCCGCCGCCACGAACTCCTCGACGGTGGCCGCGATCTCCGGTGTCTCCAGCCCGGCGCGCACGAGGACGAGCGGCAGGGCGCCCGCCTGCGCGACCGCGGGGACCGGCTGGAACCGGGCGTCGGTCAGGCCCCAGCTGGGCAGCGGCGCCAGGATCGGGTAGGAAGCGGCCAGGCAGCGCAGCCACGAGGGGGGCGCGGCCAGCCAGGGTGCGGTGAGCAGGCCGCCGCCGGAGAAGAACCACAGGGCGATCCGGTCGGCGTCCACCCGGGGATCGGCCCGCACGACATCCACCGCGGCGGTGACATCGGCGGCGGCGCGCTCCTCGCCCACGTCGTGCAGCCGGTGGTCGAGGGTCACGCCCACCATGCCCTCGGCGGCGGCCAGGCGGGCGTGCCCGACCATGGTCGGCCACTCGCGCGGGGTGGGCCGCGATCCGGCGGGCACCGGACCACCGTGCACGAACACCACGGCCGGGCGCGGGCCGTCGGCGTCGGGGACGTACAGGTCGACGTTTCCCTGCGTCTCCCGGGGCAGTTCGGGCACCTGAAGCGGGAACGGGCGCAGATGGGAGGGCAGTTCGCCGGTGCCGGCCGGTCGCAGGCGGCGGCCCTCGCCGGCCGCCGCGCCCAGCAGGGCCTCGGACAGTTCGGCGGGGCTCGACAGCATCGGCCAGTGACCGGTGGGCAGTTCGAAGAACGACACCCGGGGATCGGCGAGGGCCTGAAGGGCCGGGTCGCCGAAGTCGACGAGCCGTTGCACCATGTCGACGCTGACGCCGTTGCCGGTGCACAGGATGCCGCTGGTGGGCACGGCGGCCACCGCGCCCGTCAGCCGCAGCGGCTGGAGCAGTGTGGCGAGCGGCTGCGGGGCGGCCAGCGCGGTCAGCCGGTCCAGCGCCGCGTCGGGGACACCGGCGGTACTCCCCCAGCGCTGCCACTGCTCACGGTTCGCAGGGGGCGCCAACTCACCGCCCGTGTCGCCGTTCTGAGCCCCTTCGGCCAGACGGGCGCGCAGCTCCTGGTCAGGGACGGCGGCCAGGGCCGGGACGCCGTTCTGCGGCATCCCGGCGTCCAGGTGGACGATGCGGTCGATGCGCTCCGGGCGCCGGTCGGCGGCGCCGAGCACCGGATGGATGCCGTAGTCGTGGCCGACGAGCACGATCTTCCGTCCGCCCACCGGGTCCACCGCGTCGATCGCCGCGAGCACGTCCGCGATGTGTGCCTCCAGATCGACGCGGTTCCCCGCCGCCGGGCGGTCCGCGTCGAGTCCGGTGAGGGGCACCGCGCGCGCCTCGGCGCCCGCCTCGGCCAGCCGCGCGGCCGTCCCCTGCCATACGTGGGCGCCGGTGAACGCGCCCGCCACCATGAGGAACACCGTCATGATCATCTCCTTGCCCGTGTGACGACCGGTACCGTAGGAACTCCTCTTGGGGGAGGTTCAACTGTCCGCATCGCATGAGGGCCCGTGGAGCATCGGTGAGCTCGCCGAGCGTGCGGCCGTCACCGTGAAGACCGTGCGCTTCTACTCCGACCAGGGTCTGCTGCCGCAGGCCCGTCGCAGCGGCGGCGGGCACCGCCGGTACGGCCCCGAGGCGCTGGAGAGGCTGCGGCTCATCCGCTCCCTGCGCGCCCTGGATCTGCCGCTGCCCGAGGTGCGCCGGATCCTCGACGACGAGGACGCGGCCGGCCCGGCGCTGGAGGACGCCGTCGCCGGGCGGCTGCGCGATCTCGGCTCCGAGCTGCGGGCGCTGCGCTGGCGGGAAGCGGCGCTGCGGCTGGTGCAGGAGTGCGCACCCGGGGAGCGGGCCGACCGGCTGCGGCTGCTCGGTGCGGTGGCAGGCCCGCCGAACACGGACTCGCTGGCCAGATTCTGGCGCGGCTGGCTGCCGGCGCGGATGCCGGCCCGGGCGACGGCCGCGTTCCTGGAGCTGGCGGTCCCGCAACCGCCCGCCGAGCCGGCTCCGGAGCAGGTGCTCGCCTTCGCCCGGTTGCACGCGATGACCAGCAGCCCCTGCCCGGCCGGCGCACAGCCCCGGCCACAGGTGCACCGGGTGGCCGGTCCCGGCGGGGCGGCGGTGCTGTACGCGGGGCTCGCCGAGGCGTACGAGCTGGCCGGTCCGCAGCTGCGCCGAGAGCGGACGCCACGGCCCGGTGAGGCGCTGGACGCCTATGTGGCGGCGTACGCGAGCGCCTACGGCACACGGGACACCCGGGACTTCCGTCGGCGGCTGGCCGGTCTGCTCGGATCCGAGCCGCGCCTGGACCGTTACTGGGAGCTGACGGCCGTGGTGATCTCGCCCCCGGGCGGCCGGCCGGAGCCGACTCCGGGAGCTGCGGACGGCTGGCTGCGGGCGGCACTGGACGCGGACAACGCCGGAGCGGCGTAGATCACATGGAAGAAATGGAACCGGACATTCCTGGCGGGTGCACGGTTCCCGCACCGCCACGCGAGTGCTAGCCCCCTTTATTTTGAGGTCTGCGCGAGGTTTCACCCGCGTAATTAACGGTGTCCCCACTTCATGACCTATAAATATGAGAACACTTGCCGCTTCAACGAGAGCGGTATGTACGGAAATTGCATGACTTAACGTCATCGTTCATGACTGACACGGCGACACGGCCTCAGGCCGGGACTCGTCCACCGGGTGACGGCACGGCCCTCGGCGACGGCGTGCGGGGCAAGGGACTGGGCGGCAACTCCGTCGGTCTGCTGGGCAGCGCGGTGATCGGCGTCTCCACCGTCGCCCCCGTCTACTGCCTCACCTCCACCCTCGGCTCCACCGCGGGTGAGGTAGGCGTGCACATGCCCGCCGTGTTCCTCGCCGGGTTCCTGCCGATGCTGCTGGTGGCCTTCGCCTACCGGGAGCTGAACAAGGCCGTCCCGGACTGCGGCACCTCCTTCACCTGGACGGTGAAGGCGTTCGGGCCGCACGTCGGCTGGATGTGCGGGTGGGGCCTGGTGATCGCGACCGTGATCGTGCTGTCCAACCTGGCGGGGGTCGCCACGTCGTACTTCTGGCTGCTGGCCGGCCGGCTCTCCGGCAACGACGCGGTGGCCGGTCTGGACCGCGAGAAGGCCGTGCACATCGTCACCTGTCTGGCGCTGATCGGCGCCGCGACCGCGATCGGCTACCGCGGCATGACGACGACGAAGGGCGTGCAGTACGCGCTGGTGGGCATCCAGCTCGTGGTGCTCGCCCTTTTCGTCGCCCTGGCCCTGCACGCGGCCCGTTCCGGCTCCTTCGCCGGCCACCCCTCCTTCTCCTGGTCCTGGCTGAACCCCTTCGAGGTCAAGTCCTTCGCGTCGTTCAGCGCCGGACTGTCCCTGTCGATCTTCATGTACTGGGGCTGGGATACCTGCCTGACGGCGAACGAGGAGACCATCGGCAGCGACAAGACCCCCGGCCGGGCCGCGCTGATCGCGATGGTGGTACTGGTCGGCTCCTACCTGACCACCGCGGTGGCCGCCCAGATGGCGGTCGGCTCCGGCGCGTCCGGCCTGGCCTGGCCAATCCGGACACCTCCGACAACGTCTTCGCCGCGCTGGCCGGACCGGTCATGGGCGACGCCCTCGGCATCCTGCTGTTCGTCGCCGTCCTGGCCTCGGCCGCCGCCAGCCTCCAGACGACGTTCATCCCGGTCGCCCGCACGGTCCTCGCCATGGCCACGTACGAGGCCCTGCCGGCGTCGTACGCGCGTGTGCACGAGCGGTTCCGCACCCCCGGGCGGGCCACCGTCGTCGCCGGTGCCGCGACGGCCGTCTTCTACACCGCCATGACGCTGATCAGCGAACACGTCTTGGTCGACACGATCTACGCGCTCGGCCTGATGATCTGCTTCTATTACGCGCTGACCGCCTTCGCCTGCGCCTGGTACTTCCGCGGCGACCTGATCCGCTCGGTGCGCGACGCCGTCTTCAAGGGCCTCTTCCCGGTGCTGGGCGGCGTCCTGCTGACCGCCGTCTTCGGCAAGACGCTGTACGACATGTGGAATCCGGCTTACGGCAGCGGCTCCTCCGTCCTCGGCGTGGGCTCCGTCTTCGTGATCGGCGTCGGTCTGCTGGTGCTCGGCGTGGTGATCATGCTGGTGATGCGCCGCCGCAGCCCCGCGTTCTTCCGCGGCGAGGTCCTCACGGCCGGCAGTCCGGCCCTGGTCGTCGACGAGCCGTAGGCCCCGCTCCCGCGCCTGCCCCTGGGCGGCGACCGGCCTCCGCGCCGGGTCGCCGCCCATGCCTGTCGGCCCGGTTCACGCGATGCTGGTGGGGGCGGCCGGTGCGGTCGCCCGAGGAGGATCGGACCGACAGCCGGGAGGCGAACGCCGTGATCGCCGTCAACCCGACGGACAGCGCCTCGGTGCTGGCCGCCTTCGGCGCGCTCGGCGTCCTGGTGGTGACCTTCGCGGAGTCGGGGCTGCTGGTCTTCGGCTTCTTCCTGCCCGGGGACACCCTGCTCTTCCCGGCCGGTGTGCTGTGCGCGGACAGTTCGGGGCACGGGGCGCGGCTCGAGCTGTGGCAGGTGCTGCTGTGCGGGGCGGTGGGGGCCGTGGCCGGCGGGCAGGTCGGCTACCTGCTGGGGCGGCACGGCGGAAAAGCGCTGCTCGCACGCCCCTCGAGCAAGCGGCTGCGGGAAGGCGCCGGCCGGGCGGAACGGTTCCTCGCCCGCTACGGCTACGGCAAGGCGCTGGTGCTCGGCCGTTTCGTGCCGATGCTGCGGACCGTGCTGCACCCGATGGCCGGCGCGCTCGACGTCCCGGTGCGGACCTTCACGCTGTGGCAGACGGTCGGCGGCTTGCTGTGGACCCAGTCCCTGGTACTCGCCGGCTATCTGCTGGGCACGTCGGTGGAGCACGTCGAGGCCTATCTGATCCCGATGGTCGCCGCGATCGTCGTGGTGTCCCTGCTGCCCCTGCTGTGGGAGGCGATGCGGGCCCGGCGCGCGCGGGCACACACGCGTGCTCCGCGACATGTCCGGGACACCTCCGCGGTCCGGAAGGCGCCGGCCGAGGACTCACCGGCGCGGTCCCCCGAGGCCGAGTTCCCGGCCTCCGAATCCCCGGTCCAGGAAGACGACTGAGGTCGTAGGTGGAGATCCCGGCCGGTCGGGTACCCGCGCGTCGTACCGATCCGTCACGCCATGAACACGGAGGAACGAAGATGAGCACGGTCAAGGAAACCGTCGAGGTCGACGTCCCGGTCCACACCGCGTACAACCAGTGGACGCAGTTCGAGGAGTTTCCGCGCTTCATGGAGGGCGTCGAGGAGGTCAGGCAGCTGGACGACCGCCACAACCACTGGACCACGAAGATCGGCGGCGTCACGCGCGAGTTCGACACCGAGATCGTCGACCAGCTCCCTGATGAGCGCATCACCTGGCGCACGACCAGCGGCGACACCGACCAGAAGGGCAGTGTCCGCTTCCAGCGTGTGGACGACACGCACACGCGCGTGGAGCTGGTGATGGAGGTCGAGCCCAGCAGCGCGGTCGAGAAGGTGGCGGACCTGGTGGGCACGATCGACCGCCGCGTCAAGGGCGACATGAAGCGCTTCAAGCAGTACATCGAGGAGCGCGGCGCCGAGTCCGGGTCGTGGCGCGGGCGCATCGCGCCGGGCGACACCGGCGGCATGCCCGGCGGCACGGGCGGGATGCCTACGGGCGGCATTCCCGGCGGTACGGGCGGCATGCCCGGCACCGGCGGCACGCCTGGCGGCACTCCTCTCTGACCATCGGCGCACGGGACGTACGCCGGTTCACCCGGCCGCCGCGCGCCCGGTGCGCGGCGCCCCGTGCCGTGGGACGTTGGCAGTGCTTGCGCCCCCCCGAGGGGGCGTCGTGACGTTGCCGCGCCGATCAAGCATCGCCCCGGTCCGGCGGCGGAGTCCGGCTCCGCCGCCGGACCGTCCGCGCCGTGCGCCCGGCCGGATCGGCGCGGACCGGCGCCGCGCCGACGGCGGTGCGCGGTGCGGCGCCGCACGCCCGGGGTCGCGCCCGCGGTGTGCGGGCGGCGCGGCGGACGGTCATCCACCCGTAGGGCAGCCCGGCCGTGCCACGCGGCGGCCCGGCCGGAGACAAGGGATCACACATGAGCGAAAGCAACCCGTTGAAGAAGGCGGCCGAGAAGGTCCTCGGCGGTGACACCGGACCCTCCGACGGCATCCCCGGCCGCCCCGGACCCGAACCGCCGGCCGTCGAGGAGCCCACCGAGGCGCGCGAGCCGCTGCCCCCGAAGCCGGACCAGACCGGCCCCGACACGTACTCCCCCACCGGCGTTCCCACCGGCGCCGACCAGGCGGCGATGGCCCAGCAGGGGGCCTATCTCACCACCGCGCAGGGCGCCCGGCTGTACGACACGGACCACTCGCTGAAGGCCGGGCCGCGCGGGCCGGTGCTGCTGCAGGACCATCATCTGCGCGAGAAGGTGATGCATTTCGACCACGAGCGCATCCCGGAGCGGGTGGTGCACGCCCGGGGCGCCGCGGCGCACGGCATCTTCCGCGGCTACGGCACCGCCGCGCCGGTGACCAAGGCCGCCTTCCTCGCCAAGGACGCCGAGACGCCGGTGTTCGTGCGCTTCTCCACCGTCCTGGGCTCACGCGGTTCGTCGGACACCGTGCGCGACACCCGGGGTTTCGCGACGAAGTTCTACACCAGCGAGGGCGTCTTCGACCTGGTCGGCAACAACATCCCCGTCTTCTTCATCCAGGACGCGATCAAGTTCCCGGACGTCGTCCACGCCGCCAAGCCGCACCCGGACCGGGAGATCCCGCAGGCGCAGAGCGCCCACGACACCTTCTGGGACTTCGTCACCCTGCACACCGAGGCCACCCACCACACCCTGTGGAACATGTCGGACCGGGGAATCCCGCGTTCGTACCGGACGATGGAGGGCTTCGGCGTCCACACCTTCCGGCTGGTGAACGCCGACGGGAAGACCACCCTGGTGAAGTTCCACTGGAAGCCGAAGCTGGGCGTGCACTCCCTGGTCTGGGAGGAGGCGCAGATCGCCAACGGCGTCGACCCGGACTTCCACCGGCGCGACCTGGCCGACGCGATCGAGGCCGGCGCCTACCCGGAGTGGGAGCTGGGCATCCAGACCTTCCCGGACACCCCCGAGCAGACCTTCGAGGGCATCGACCTGCTCGACCCGACGAACCTGGTGCCTGAGGAGCTGGCCCCGGTGCAGCCGATCGGGCTGCTCACCCTCAACCGCAATCCGTCGAACTTCTTCGCCGAGACCGAGCAGGTCGCCTTCCACCCGGGTCATCTCGTGCCGGGCATCGACATCACCGACGACCCGCTGCTCTCCGGGCGCCTGTTCTCCTACCTGGACACGCAGATCACCCGGCTGGGCGGCCCCAACTTCCCGCAGGTGCCGATCAACCGTCCGCACGCGCCGGTCAACGACATGCTGCGCGACGGCATGCACCAGACCGCCGTGCACCGCGGGGCGGCGCCCTACCGGCCCAACTCCGTCGACGGCGGCTGCCCGTTCGCCGCCGGCGCGGACATGGGCGCCTACGTCGAGACGCCCGTGCGGGTGCCGGAGGCGACGAAGGTGCGCCAGGCGCCGCAGTCGTTCGACGACCACTTCAGCCAGGCGCGCCGGTTCTGGCTGAGCATGAGCCCGGTGGAGCGTGAGCACATCATCGGCGCGTACACCTTCGAACTCGGCAAGTGCTACGAACAGGCCGTAAAGGAACGGGCGTTGCAGGTGCTGGCCAACATCGACCCCGAGCTGTGCGCGGGTGTCGCCGCCGGTCTCGGGCTGCCCGATCCCAAGCCGACCGTGCCGCTCGCCGACGTCGAGCCGAGTCCGGCGCTGTCCCAGATCGGGCAGACCTGGCCGACGGACGGCCGCATCGTCGGCATCGTCACCGGGCGCGACGGCGACCTGGCCGGGGTGCGCGCCGTGCGCGAGGCGGTGCTGGAGGGCGGCATGGTCCCGCTGGTCGTCGCCCCGACGGGCGGCATCCTCGGCGACGGCGACGGCGCGGTGACGGTGCAGCGCAGCTACGCCACCGCCCGCTCCGTGGAGTTCGACGCGGTCCTGGTGGCCGGAGCGCCCGGAGTGGGCGACGACGCCTACGGCGCCCGGGACGCCAAGGGCGCTCCCGCGACCGTACCGCAGGGCTCCTGCGACCCGAGGGTGGCGCTGCTGCTGTCGGAGGCCTTCCGGCACGGCAAGGCCATCGCCGTGTGGGACGGCGCGGAAGGGGTGCTGCAGGCGGCCGGTGTGCCCGCGGACGCCCCCGGCGTGATCCGCGCCGACAGCGCCACGGCGGCGCTGAGCGAGGTCACCCGCCTGCTGGGCGCCCACCGCGTGTGGGAACGGTTCACCGGCGAGGTGTGAGCCGTACCGAGGAGCCTCCTGGCGTACCGATCGAGGGCCGTGTTACAGCGTCCGCGCTGCGCACGGCCCTCGTGCGTGCACGGCCCTCGTGCGTGCACGGCCCTCGTGCGTGCACGGCCCTCGTGCGTGCACGGCCCTCGTGCGTGCACGGCCCTCGTGCGTGCACGGCGCACGGCTCGGCGAACCCGGCCGGCGGCCGGTGCGGGGCCGTACTATCGGTGATCTCTTGGGGGAGGTGGTCATGGCCAGACGGAGCCCCGACACGCCGACGCTGGAAGAGGTGGCCGCACGCGCGGGCGTGGGACGCGGCACCGTGTCACGCGTCATCAACAACGCGGCCGGAGTGCGGGACTCGACGCGACGGGCCGTGGAGCGGGCCATCGCCGAACTCGGCTAGGCCCTGTCGTTTGGATCAGGCCGGCCGTGAGATGCGGCGCCTTTCGGCCGAACCGAGCGGGGTCTGGTGCGTGCAGCTGCAAGGCGGAGGAGGGCGCCAACGCGGTGGGGTCCCCCCTGCTCGAAGAGCTCGGGGGAGTGCGTGCCAGACCCCGCGACGCCGGGATGATCCAAACGAGAGGGCCTAGGGGTGCTCAATCTCGCCGCGCGCTCCCTGGCCGGACGGCGCGCGGACGCCGTCGCCCTGGCCATGACCGAGCGGGACTGACGGCAATTCGGGGATCCGTTCTTCAACGAGACCGTGCGGGCCATCGGCGACGCCCTGTCCGCCGTCGAGGCGATGAACCACGACACCACCCCGCTGAACGGCTGGGCCGTCGCCTGGCAGCAGGGCGCCGGGACGCGGGTGTCGAGCGTGTGGAACGGCGTCCTGTCCTCGTCGGCGGACGGCCGGATCAAGGTGGGCCAACGCCGACTACGACCGGGTGATCGGGCCCGGCTCCTCGGCCGCCTTCGGCTTCACGGCGGCGTCCACCGGCAACAACGTCCCCGTCGGCTCGATCGGCTGCGTCACGCCATAGCGTCCTGCGGCACGACAGCACAGCAGCACGGCGGCAAGGCGGCGCGGGGCCGAGCGGACCGGCCCCGCGCCGCTGGGCTGCTTCCGGTCGGTGACGTCAGCCGGCCGCGCTGTCCTCGCGCAGCCTGACCTGCTGCTCCAGCCGCTGCAGGCTGGCGTCCAGGGCCTCCTGCACCCGCTGCTCGCCGGGGTCGTGGTCCTCGTCGAAGAACGACAGGTGCACGGTCACCTCGCTGGCCCCGCTGCCCATCCCGGCGACCTGGAGCCAGCCGGCGTAACCGCCCTGGTCGCGGGTGCCCCACTCCAGGCGCATCTGCTCGGGCCGGGGCTTGAGGACGGCGGCCGTGTCGTGGTCGCCGCGGTCCTCGTGCACGGTGACGGCCGGCAGGTCCTCGGCCCGCACATGCAGGGCCTGCGGCAGCCAGGCGTCCAGCTGGTCCACCTGAGCGGCCTGGTCGAAGACGTGCTCGGGCTGCGCCGGCATCGTGCGCGAACGCTCGTACTCGCTCATCGCTGCACCGTTCCTCGGGTCGGTAGCTACGCCTCGTACCGCGTGCCCCTCCTGACGTGATCCAAGCCGTCCCGCGCACGGCACGCGAAGTTTGCGTCCCGGTCACCGCGACGTCGGCGCTCGGCCGCCGCCGCGACCGGCGGCCTCCGCAAGATCAACATCGTTTTGCCCTCCCCCGACCAAGGAGTGTGCGTGAAGAGCATCCGATCGGGCGCCGCCGGCGCGTGCGTCGTCGCGGCCGCCCTGGCGCTCGCGACCGCCATACCGGCCGCGGCCGACGACGCGGGCCTGCCGGCCGTCCTTCCCCGGCTGGAGACACCCGCCCTGTACGACGACGCGGCCGGCGGGAAGGCCGACGCCGACGACCCCGCCATCTGGCGCAACGCCGCCGACCCCGACCGCAGCCTGGTCGTCGCCACCGCCAAGCAGGGCGGACTGCGGGTGTACGACCTGAGCGCGCGGGTCGTGCAGTCCGTCCCGGCGCCGGCCCCGGCGCACGCGGGCGACGCACCCGGCCGTTTCAACAACGTCGATCTGGTGCACGGCATGCGGCTCGCCGGCACGAGGGGCGACTTCGCGGTGACCACCGACCGCGGCAACGACCGGTTGCGCGTCTACCGCATCGACCCCGCCGCGCCGAACGGCCCCCTCACCGACGTCACCGACCCGGCGGCCCCGCCGGTGTTCTCCGCCGACCAGGCCGAGATCAACGAGCAGCGCACCGCCTACGGCCTGGCCACCTGGACCGATGCGTCCTCGGGCCGTTCCTACGCCCTGGTCAGCCGGCGCGAGCGCACCACGCTCGCCCTGCTGGAGCTGACCCCGACGGCGACCGGACGCGTCGGATACCGGACCGTGCGCACCCTGAACCTGCCGTCGGCCTTCCGGCTGCCGGACGGCACGTCGTGGTCCCCGTGCGCCGAGCCGGGCGAGCTGCCGCAGGTCGAGGGCATGGTCGTGGACCCGGCGAACGGCACGCTGTACGCCGGGCAGGAGGACGTCGGTATCTGGCGGCTGCGCGCCGACCTGACCGGCGCACCGGTCCTGATCGACAAGGTCCGCGAGTACGGCGTGCCCGCCACCTATGACGAGGCCGCCGAGGAGTGCGTCCCGGGTCGCGACCCCGGCTACGGCGGCGACCGGCTGACGGCCGACGTCGAGGGGCTCACTCTCCTCTCCGAGGCGGACGGCGACGGATATCTGCTGGCCTCCAGCCAGGGCGACAACACCTTCGCCGCCTACGACCGCGAGGTGGCCGAGGACAACGAGTACGAGGGCGGCTTCCGCGTCGCGCCCGCCTCGGCCGGACCTGACGGCTCCGAGGAGTGCGACGGGGCGGCGGCGCTGAACCAGCCGCTCGGCCGTCGCTTCCCGCACGGCCTGCTGGTCGTGCAGGACGGCCACGACGCCCCCGGCGACGGCGACCGGGCGGCGACGAACTTCAAGTTCGTCGACCTCGGCGACGTGCTGGACGCCCTGGACGGCTGACCCGCGTGGGCCCCGTGCGCCGCGGCGCCTACGATGAGCGCGGGCGTGGGAGGAGGCGGGCGGCGTGGACTTCGGCGGACATGCCCCCTGGGCACAGCGGTGGGCCGCGAGGGCGTCCCTGGCGGCGGCCGTGGCCGCCGTCACTCTGCCCGTCCTCGTCGGCGGTGTCACGGGGCTGCTGCTCATGCTGGCCGGCACGGCCGGGCTCGGGGTGACCGCGGCTGCCCTGTGGTGGGCGCTGTCCCGGCGGGGGCCGGCCCGGGTGGCGGCGGCGGTGCTGGCCGTGGTCACGCCCGCGGCGATCGTCGCGCTGTTCGCGGTGACGTTCCTGTGGGCGCTCGTCGTCTCCCCGGCGCTGTGGGGCGTGGCCGTGTGGTGCGGCCGGTATGCCCTGCGCAGCACCGGCGAGCACGCCCCCCGGATGCGCGAACGTGCCGTCTCGCCGCCACGACGGCCGTTCCTGATCATGAACCCGCGTTCCGGGGACGGCAAGGTGGGGCGCTTCGGCCTGAAGGAGAAGGCGGAGGCCCTCGGCGCCGAGGTGGTCCTGCTGGACCCGGCCGAGGAGCAGGACGTCACCGCGCTGGCGCAGGCGGCCGTCCGGCGCGGCGCGGACCTGCTGGGCGCGGCCGGCGGCGACGGCACGCAGGCGCTGGTGGCGGCGGTGGCCGCAGAGCACGGACTGCCGTTCCTGGTGATCAGCGCGGGCACCCGCAACCACTTCGCCATGGATCTCGGGCTGGACCGGGAGGACCCGGCCGCCGGTCTGGACGCCCTGGTCGACGGCGTGGAGTTGCGTGTGGACCTGGGCTTCGCGGCCGGGCACCCGTTCGTGAACAACGCCTCGTTCGGTGCCTACGCCTCGGTCATCCAGAACCCGGCGTACCGGGGCGACAAGGTGGGCACCGCGCTGGAGATGCTGCCGGATCTGCTGACCCGCCAGGACGGTCCGCGGCTCACGGCCCGCCTGCGAGGGGCTCCGGCCGAGGCCTCGGTGCTGCACGATCCGCACGCGGTGCTGGTGAGCAACAACCCCTACCGCACGGGCGATCCGCTCGGACTCGGCCGGCGGGACCGGCTGGACACGGGGACGCTCGGCGTGCTGGGCGTCCGGGTCGACAGCGCGGTGGAGGCGGCAGCGCTGCTGCTGGACCCGCAGTCGGCCGGGCTCACGATCGCTGCGGCGCGCGAGGTGGTCGTGGACGCGGACCAGCCGGTGATCGAGGTCGGCATCGACGGGGAGGCGCATCTGCTGACCGCCCCGGTGCACTGCCGCATCGCCCGCCGCGCGCTGCGGGTGCGGGTGCCCCGGCAGCGCCCCGGGGTGCCCGAGCCGCCGCCCCGGATGAACTGGCGGCGGGTGCGCAAGCTCGCCGCGTCGGTGGGCCGGACGGCCGTGCCGCGGCGGGCGCGCGACTGACGCGGCGTCACTGCTCGGGCGTCGCAGGGCCGTTGTGCTGCCGACGGGCGTTGTTGTAGATCCGCATCAGGTGTTTCGCGACGGCGCAGGCGGCTCGGTCGGCGTGGCACTGACGGCACGTCTGCATGTGCTGCTGGTAGGTCGCGCGGGCTTCTTCGAGGGCCGCATTCTCAGAGGGCATGACAAATCTCCGGATGAGGGCGCGTGCTTCAGACAGCGCCGGAATTGACTGTACGGTGCACCCGGAGACAAGGTGATCATGTTACTGGCGGTACTGGAAAGTCGGCTCAACACCGCCCCTGAGGACACGGACAGTAGCGGTCTGCCGGTCGGTGAGCCGGGTCAGGGGATGTCGCCCTGCCAGTCGAAGCGGCTCGGGTCCAAGGCGCGGGGTGCGTACAGCGCGCGGCCCCCGGGGCCGTGGCGGCCTATCTCTGTGGGCAGGGCCACGCTCCCGGCCGCCGGGCGAGGCGGCCCGTCGGTGACGTCCAGCAGCAGCCCGTCCAGCGGGCCGCCCACCAGTTCGGCGTAGACGCGGCCCGGGCGGGGCGAGGCGTCCTCGTGGTCGGCTCCGTACACGCGGCCTTTCATGAACTCCGTCTCGTCCATGGTCACAGCCTCGCATCCGCCACTGACAACGGCGCCTACGGCCGCCCTGCCCCGGCCGCACGTCACGGTCACCCACGAAAAGGCCCGGTTCCCCTCCGGCGACCCGTTCGTGGCGACGGCGTACGCACTGCTGGCCGACGACGAGATCTGAGCCTCCGCGACCGGACGCGAGCCTGGCGACGGTGCCGCACCCCGGCCGAAGCCGGGGTGCCGCACCAATCAGGCGTCGCTCACACGCGCTGCCACAGCGCCGGGGTGCTCTCCGGCGCCCAGGCACCCTGCGCCTGGTGGGACTGCAGGCACTGGTAGCGCACGTTGCCGAACGTCACCGTCGCGCCGGTCTCGTACACCCGGCCCGTGGCCCACGCGTCCGCCGCCGTGTCCTGCGGCAGGGGCGCGTTGTTCTGGGCCGTGGCGGTCACCAGGGTCAGCCCGAAGTCGTTCAGCGTCGGGTTGATCGGCTGGAAGAACGTGGTGCCGCCGCTCGTGCAGTCGCCCGAGCCGCCGGAGGTCGTGCCCTGCGCCTGCGCGCCGGCCATGTAGGGGCCGCCGGAGTCGCCGGGTTCGGCGCACACCGTGGTCCGGGTCAGGCCGTTGACGGTGCCCTCCTCGTAGGTGACGGTGGCGTTCTGCTCCTGGATCGTGCCGCAGTGCCAGCCGGTCGTCGAGCCGGAACGGCACACGGAGGCCCCCACCAGCGCCTCGACGGAACCGGCGACGTTCACCGTCGCTCCGCCTTCACCGCGCACCGTGGGGGTGACGGTCCAGCCGCTGGTGACCCCCACCCAGGACATGTCCTTGCCAGGGAAGGTGGAGGCCTGGAAGGTGCCCTGCTCGGTCCCGTTGGGGTCGGTGGTCTTGTCACCGGGCTTGCCGCAGTGGCCCGCCGAGGCGAAGCCGTTCTGCTCGCCCTTGGTGACGGAGATGCCGATGGAGCAGCGGAATTCGTTGTTGATGAGGTAGGCGTCGCCGCCGACGATGTCCGCCAGCGGGCGGGGCCGTTCCTTCGACACCCGCACGCTCACCCGCTCGGCGGGCACTCCCGCGGCCTTGACCAGGGCGTTGCCGGCCTGACGGGTCGTGGCCTGGACGACGACGCGATTGGTGCGCACGTCGACGTACCGCACCGGCGTGGCCACGGCCTTCGCCCGCAGGGCGGCCTCGTCCAGCTTGTCCTTGACCGCCCGCAGGTCGCTCAGCGATGTCGTGACGACGACGGCCTTGGCGCCCTGGGCGCGGATGGCGGAGGCGTCGGAGGAACGCGTGGTGGCGACCGTCAGCTGGGCCGCGGTCGTGCCCTTGACCCAGGCACCGGCGAAGTGCGCGCCGAGGGCGTTGCGCAGCCGGCCCGCCCGGGTACCGGCCTCGGCCTCGTTCACCAGTCGCGTCGTGGCCTGAGCGGAGGTCAGTTTCAGGTCGCGCTGGAGTGCCTGCAGCATCGCCGCCGAGGGCCGGTCCGCTCCGAGCGTCTGCGCCGCGGACGGGACGGGACCGGGGGCGGGCGGCGGGGTGGCGCCCGCGGCGGGGTGGACCGCCGCCAGGGCAAGGGCACCGGCCGCCACCAGGGCGGCGCGGCCGGTGCGCGCGGTGTGTCTGCCGACCATACGAAGGGCCTCCTTGGGGCTCGGACGAGGGGGATGAGACGTCGGACGTCGTGGAGCCAGGCTTTGCCGCGATGTCCGCGTCTCATGGCCCCGGCGCAGCCGGTTCCCGCGATGGGGGACGCAAGTGGGTCAAGTGCAGTAGGGCGCAGGGGCCTACCGCGGGGCACCGGCCCGTGTCGCCTGGGCCGCGCCGGAATGCGTTCGAATGCGCGCCGCCCGCAGGGGAAGCGGGCAGAGCCGGAGCTCCTCGGGCCGCCAGGCCGGCGCGGCGCGGTGTCCAGGGAGCGCAGCCGGCTGTCCTCTGTCTGGGCGCCGGTGCCGTGGATCAGGTCGATGGTGAGCACCGCGTTCGGCGCGGCACCCTGAGCCGGGCGGAGGGCGAAGGTCTGTGGTCGCCGGGTGGCCACGCGTAGGGTCCGGCAGGGGTGGGCACATCCGGTGCGCACCCGGCAGATCCGGCAGCACACGCAGGAGGCACCGTGAGCGACACCGAGGAACGGCCACCGGCGGCGGTGGTGTTCGACGCGCTGGGCGCGGACTACGAGAAGGCGTTCGCCGCCTCCCCGGCCCATCTTGCGTCCCTCGACTGGCTGCTCGGGCGTCTGGCGCCGGGCAGCCGCGTGCTGGACGTGGGCAGCGGCACCGGCCGGCCCACCGCGGCCGCGCTGGCCGGAGCGGGCCACGACGTGCTGGGCGTCGACGTCTCCCCCGTCATGGTGTCCCTCGCCTCCCGCCAGGTCCCCGGCGCGCGTTTCCGCCACGCCGACATCCGCGAACTGCCGCTGGAGGACGCCTCGTTCGACGCGGTGTGCGTGTACTTCGCGCTGCTGCAGATGTCACGGCAGGAGCAGACGGGCGTCGTCGGCAGGCTGGCGCGGGCCCTGCGCCCCGGCGGCACCATGGTGCTCGCCACGGTCCCCGCGGACGTGGAGAACCTGCCGATCGACTTCATGGGGCAGCCGGTGCGGGCGACCAGCTTCGGCGCTGAGGACTTCGCCGCGCTCGCCCGCTCGGCGGGCCTGACCGTCCTGGCGCGCCACGCCCGGGAGTTCACCCCGGCGCACGCCTCGGCCACGCCGGAGCCGCATCTGTTCCTGTACTGCTCGAAGGCGGAGGGCTGACACCCGTCTGGTCGTACGGCCGCCGCGCCGGCGGCCGACTGTCGTCGCCCTCCTGGTGCCGTGCCCACGCGGACGCCCGCAGGTCGGCGTCGAGCAGGACGTCCGCCGACGTGCACGCGAGGGCCTGCGCGGCGGCGGTCAGCACCGCGCGGGCCCGGGGCGAGGCGGCCGCCCGGGCGAACTCGGGGGTGTGGTCGGAGCCGTCCGCGTCCATGATCGCGACGAAGGGGTGGATGGCGGGGACCCGGGTGCTGACGTTGCCGATGTCCGATGAGCCCAGCTGGACGCCGGGGACGGGCGGCGTCAGCCTGATGCCGGCCCGCGAGGCATGGGCGGCGAACCGCTCGGAGAGGACCTCGCTGTCCTGGAAGTGGGCGTAGCGGACCGTGGCCCGCTCCACCTCCGCCCTGGTGCCCGTGGCCCGCGCGACCCCCTCGGCGCACTCGCGCAACTGGCCGATCAGCGCGTCCAGTTCGGCGGTGGTGGCCGCGCGCAGCCCGAACCGTCCCTCGGCGTACTCGGGGACGATGTTGGTGGCGGTGCCGCCGTGCGTGACGATGCCCTGCACATGCGAGGCCGGCGGCAGACGCCGCCCGAGCGCGTGCACCACGTTGAACAGCTCGATCAGCGCGGCCAGCGCGTCGATCCCCTCGGTCGGGTTGCCCGTGGGATGGGCCGCGCGCCCATGGAAGCCGACCCGGTACTGCACCTGCGCCGTCAGTGGGGCGCGCACCCAGTCATACACCCCCGGATGGAACATCAGCGCGGCGTCGACCTCGTCGAACACGCCGGCCTCCACCTCCAGGGCCTTGCCCCCGCCGCCCTCCTCGGCCGGGGTGCCCACGGCGAGCACGCTGCCGTGCGCGCCGCCGAGCACCGTGTGCAGGGCGAGCGCGGCGCCCAGGCCCGCCGCGGCGATCAGGTTGTGGCCGCATGCGTGGCCGAGGCCGGGCAGGGCGTCGTACTCCAGGAGCAGGGCCACCGTGGGCCTGCCGTGGCCGGAGCAGGCGGTGAACGCGGTCGGCATGCCCGCCACCTCCCGCCGCACGGTCAGCCCGGCGCGCTCGAGCTCGCCGGTGAGCAGTTCGGCGGCCCGGTGTTCGGCGAACGCGTACTCGGGCTCGGCGTGCAGGCGCAGGGCGACGTCCCACAGGGCGTCGGCCCGGCCGGCAACGTCGGCGCGCAGGGTGTCGTGGACGCCGTCCGGTGTCACAGTCACACCTCCTTTCGGGGGCCCGGTGGTCGTGGCGGGACGGGTTCCAGGGTCCGCGGCCCTGACACCCTCGGAGTTTCACTCGCCGTGGCGGTGCAACACGGTGGGTACGGCCGCTCGGCGTGGCCGTCCGGCCGGCGGCCGGTGACCCGTGCGACCGGGAGGAACAATGGACCACTCGCGTGCCCCCGTCCTTGAGGCGTTGCAGGAGTTCCGGCGCCGTGGCGACATCGCCTACGGCCCGCCGGGCCACAAACAGGGCCGGGGCGCGGATCCACGGGTGGTGGACGTCGTCGGGATGGACGTCTTCCGCTCCGACGTGCTCAGCCTCAACGGGCTGGACGACCGCCGTCAGTCGCAGGGCGTCATCGGCCAGGCGCAGGAACTCATGGCGGACGCGGTGGGCGCGACGGAGGCGTTCTTCTCCACCTGCGGCAGCTCCCTGTCGGTGAAGACCGCGATGCTCGCCGCCGCGGGCCCCAGGGAGAAGCTGCTGATCTCCCGCAACGCCCACAAGTCGGTCGTGGCGGCCGTCGTCGTCAACGGGGTCGAGCCGATCTGGGTGCACCCAAAGTTCGACACCGAGCGGCACCTGGCCCATCCGCCGGAGCCCGACGACGTACGCAGGAAGCTGCGTGAGCATCCGGACGCCAAGGGGATGCTGCTGATCACCCCGACCGACTGGGGTTCTTGCGCCGACATCGCGGGCGTGGCCCGGGTGTGCCACGAGTTCGACGTGCCGCTCATCGTGGACGAGGCGTGGGGCGCTCATCTGCCGTTTCATCCGGATCTGCCCGCCTGGGGCATGAACGCCGAGGCCGATCTGGTCCTGACCAGCGTGCACAAGATGGGCGGGGCCATCGAGCAGAGTTCCGTTTTCCATCTGCAGTACGACCGGATCTCCGGTGAGGCGCTGAAGCAGCGCGAGGACCTGCTGGGCACCACCAGCGCCTCGACCCTGGTGTTCGCGACGCTGGACGGCTGGCGGCGCCAGATGGTGGAGCAGGGGCACGAGCTGCTGGACGCCGCGCTGCACCGCGCTCGGCGAATCCGGGAGGCGGCCGACGAACTGCCGGGGCTGCGGGTCATGGGCCAGGAGATCGTCGAGGAGGGGCTGGCCGCGGCCTTCGACCCGCTCAAGATCGTGATCGATGTGCGGGAGCTCGGCATCAGCGGCATGCAGGCCACCGAGTGGCTGCGCGCGAACCGGCACGTGGACATGGGCGGCTCCGACACCTGCCGGATCAGCGCCTCGATCACGCACGCCGACGACGACACCACCGAGCTGGTCCTGGTGGACGCGCTGCGGGCGCTGGTCGAGAAGGCCGACACCATCGAGCGGCAGCCGGCGGTGCGGCTGCCGGCGCCGTCCACGCTGGAGCTGGAGCAGGCGATGCTGCCCCGCGAGGCGTTCTTCGCGCCCGTCGAGCACGTGCCCGCCGAGCGGGCCGCGGGACGGATCAGCGCGGAGATGATCAGCCCGTACCCGCCGGGTGTGCCGGTGATCGCGCCCGGTGAGGTCATCACGGACGAGGTGCTGGACTACCTGCGCAGCGGCGTGGAGCACGGGATGCTCATCCCGGACGCCGCCGACTCGACGGTGCAGACCCTGAGGGTGGTGGCCCGGTCGTGATCCGTGTCGGGGCCGGTGCCCCGGGTACTTGGAATCCGCTGCGGGGTGCGACGACCGGGACGGCCCGGTCCGGCCCGCCCCGTCGCGCCGAAGGGAGTGGTGATGACGCAGCACGGTGACGACCCGGCCTCCGCCCGGCGTACGTCGAGCTCCGGCCTGCGGCTCGCGACGGTGCTGCCGCCCGAGGTCACGGGGACGCAGGAGCTGCCGCGGGACCGTACCCAGGCCATCCTGGAGGCGACCAAGCAGGTGGGCGCGCTGCTCAAACAGCAGGGCCACCGGTTCGCACTCGCCGGCAGCGTCGCCGCGTACGCGCACGGCGCCGGCACCAATCTCCAGCACGACGCGGACTTCTGCGTCCGCGCCGAGGACGCCGACTCGATCGCCGCCACCCTGCGCGAGGGCGGTCTGGAGGTGCTCGTCCCGCCGGAGGACTGGCTGCTGAAGACCGAGTGCTTCGGCCAGTCGATCGACATCATCTTCGAGCTGGCGCACCACCCCGTGACGACGGAGATGCTGGACCGGGCCGAGGAGATCCCGGTGGAGTCGGTCGTCATGCCGGTGCTGTCGGCGACGGACCTCGTCGCCAGCCTGGTCTCCGCGTTCTCCGAGCACTACTGCGACTTCGGCGCGGTCCTGCCCGTCGCCCGTGCCCTGCGCGAGAAGGTCGACTGGGAGCAAGTGCGGCGGGAGTGCGGTGAGGAGCCGATGCCCGCGGCGTTCCTCTTCCTCCTCGAACGCCTGAACGTGATCACCCCGCAGAAGGAGCTTCCATGAGCACCATGGACTACCGCGTCGCCCATCTGCGCGAGCGCCTCGCCGAGGGGACGCTGGCCGAGCTGGGCGTGCAGGTCGTCGTTCACGGCGAGTCGGTCCTGGTGACGGGAACCGTGCCGTCCGCGCACTGCCGCGACGAGGTCGGGCGCCTGGTGTCCGAGGCGCTGGGCGGCCTCACGGTCCACTGCGACCTCGTCGTCGCCGAGGCGTCGTCCCCCGACCAGGCGGAGGAGTTGGCATGATCCGCATCGCAGCCGTCGGAGACATCCACATGGGCCCCGACAGCCAGGGCGTGCTGCGGCCCGCGTTCGAGACCCTGCCCGACTGCGCCGACGTGCTGTTGCTGGCCGGTGACCTGACCCGGCACGGCACGCCGGAGGAGGCCCGTGTGGTGGCGCGGGAGATCGCCGGCCTGGGCGTCCCGGTGGTCGCCGTGCTCGGCAACCACGACCACCACGACGAACGGCCCGAAGAAGTCACGGCGATCCTGCAGGACGGCGGCGCGCACGTCCTGGAGGGCGAGGAGACCGTGCTGGACTGCCCCGCCGGCCGCATCGGCGTGGCCGGCACCAAGGGGTTCGGCGGCGGCTTCGCCGGGCGCAACGCCGGGGAGTTCGGGGAACCGCTGATGAAGGAGTTCGTGCGCTACTCGCGCCGGTGCGCCGACGGACTGCGCGGGGCGCTGGAGCGGCTCGCCGGGCAGGACTGCGCCGTGCGGATCGCGCTCACCCACTTCTCCCCGGTACCGGACACGCTCGCCGGCGAACCGCTGGAGATCTACCCCTTCCTCGGCAGCTATCTGCTGGCCGAGGCGATCGACGAGACGGGCGCCGACCTGGCGGTGCACGGGCATGCGCACGCGGGCACCGAGCACGGGATGACGAGCGGCGGGGTGCGGGTGCGCAATGTCGCGCAGCCCGTGATCGGGCGGGCGTTCCACGTCTACCACCTGCAGGCGCCGGACCGGGTGCCGGCCGCCGCGGGGGCGGAGCCCGCGCGCTGACGACGGGTGGGCCGGTGGATCTGGACACCGTCGCCGACGAGCTGTACGGGCTGCGGCCGGAGGAGTTCACCGCCGCCCGCAACACCCGCGCGGCGGCGGCCCGCACGGCCGGTGACCGTGCGCTGGCCGACCGGATCGCGCGGCTGCGCCGCCCGAGCCTGTCGGCGTGGGCCGCCAATCTGCTGGTGCGCGAGCGGCCCGACGCCGTCGCTCCCCTGCTGGAACTCGGCGAGGGTCTGCGGCAGGCGCACCGCGAGCTGGACGGCGGGCAGTTGCGTGAGCTGACGCGCCGCCACCACTCGCTCGTCGGCGCGCTGGCCCGGCAGGCGCGGCAGCTCACCGCCGACGCCGGGCATCCGATCGGTGACGGCGCCCAGCGCGAGGTGGAGGCCACCCTGCACGCCGTGCTCGCCGACCCGGACGCGGCACGCGAGTGGGCCACAGGTCACCTGGTCAAGGCGCTGGAGCAGCCGGTCGGTTTCCCCACCACCGGCCCGGAGGCGGTACGCCGTGCGGCCACGGCCCCAGCCGGCACTGCGGCTCCGGCCACGGCCCGGCCTACGGAGGGGGCCACGGCGAAACGCACGCCCGCGGCGGCCCGCCGGGACAGGGAGCGGGAGGCGGAGCGGCGTCGCCGGCTCGAGCGGGCGCGCGAGGAGGCCGAGGCCGCGCAGCGGGAACTGGGCGCGGCGGAGAAGGAGACGACGGACATCGCCGCCCGGGCCGACGCCGCAGAACAACACGCGGAGGAACTGCGCGGCCGCGTGACCGAACTGCGTGAGCTCCTGAAGCAGGCCGAGCAGGAGCAGCGCGAGGCGCACACCGGCGCACGCGAGGCCCGTGAGCGGGTCCGGTCCGCGGACCGCCGCCTGCGGGACGCGCGGCGCCACGCGATGACGGCGGCGACGAAACTCGCGGAGCTGGAGGGCGCGGACGAGACCTGACCCTCGAGGGCAGGCGAGGGCAGGGTGGGGTCGGTCGTGTCCATGTCTTGCCGCCGGGCGCCCCAGCGGATTCAATTCCCTCACCTCCCACAGGAGAACGCCCGTCCACACCCAGCGAAGGGGTTCTTCTTGACCGCGCTCCGCATCACCGCCCTGACCGCGGCGGCCTGCGCCACCGTGCTGGCCGTCGCCGTGCCGTCCTCGGCGATCAACTCCTACAACGCCACGCCCGCGCCCGAACGCACCGAGGTCGGCGCGCTCGTGGCCACCTGGGACGACGACGGCGACCCGAGCACCCCGGACCGGGTGGACTGGGTCTGCTCCGGCACGATGATCGACGCCGACACCTTCCTCACCGCGGCGCACTGCACCACCGACTGGCCGGACGACGTGCGCTTCTACGTCTCCCTCGACCAGGACGTGCAGTCCGGTCTGGACGCCGCCGCGCAGAAGTACCCCGGCGACCCGGCGGCCCGGGCCCGTGCCGTCGGCGTCGAGGGCACGGCCCACACCCACCCCGGCTACCCGGGGCCCTCGGCGGACCCGCACGACATCGCCGTGATCCAGCTGCCGGCGGCGCAGGTCTCCGCTCGCTGGAAGTTCACCCCGGCCACCCTGCCCGCCGCGAACCAGCTGGACGCGCTGGGCCCGAAGGGGCTGGACTCGGCCGACTGGCTCGTCGCCGGGTACGGCACCGAGGAGGCCGTCAACGGGCCCGGCGGCCAGACCCATCCGGGCGGCGGCGTCCGGATGAAGGCGCCGGTGTCGTTCGACGCGCTCAACAAGGCGTGGGTCCGGCTCGCGATGACGGCGCCGCAGGGCAACGGCGGTGCCTGCTACGGCGATTCCGGCGGTCCCAACTTCGCCGTCCTGGGCGGCAAGCGGGTGCTGACGTCGACGACCATCACCGGTGACACGCCGTGCTACGCCACGAACGTCACCTACCGGCTGGACACTCCGGGCGCCCGGGCCTTCCTGGCGCCCTTCGTGCAGCTGCCGTGAGCAAGCGGCCGGGCGCCGTGGGGCGCCCGGCCGCAGGTCACCTCCGTGTCCGCGTCACGGGGTGACGGGGATGTTCGTCAGCCCCTTTCCGCCGGTCACCTCGTTGCTGCCGTAGACCGTGGTCCGGCAGCCCGAGCCGCTGTTCGTGACGTCGATGGCCAGCCGGTTCGGGCCGCTCGCGCCGGTCAGATCGGACCGGTTGGCGCGGAAGACGGTCCCGCAGCCCCAGCCGGGCTGCTGGGTGTGGGTCTGGTAGCCGTCGTCGGTGGTGTGCCGGCCGGTGTTGTTCTCCACCAGGACGCCGTTGCCCTTCACGTCGACCCAGGAGTCGTCGTAGTGGGCGCCGGTGAGCCCGCTGCCGTCGAAGGTGTTGCCCGCGATGCGGGCGCCGGAGGTGCCCTCCTTGATGTCGATGTTCTCGCCGCCGACGCCGGGGCCGATGGTGTTGTCCACGATCTGCACACGGTCGCTGTGGTCGGAGAGGGTGTTGGCGGTGCCCACGTAGACGCCCTCGCCCATACCGCTGCCGTCGGTGCCGGTGTCGTATATCCGGGAGCCGCGGACGACGCCGTCGCTGCTGGAGTTGCGGAAGTGGACTCCTTCCATGGCGAGGCCGTGCACGGTCACTCCGTCGATCAGGACGCCCTGGGCCGCGTCGATCACGATGCCCTTCTGCCCGCCGGTCACGGTCAGTCCCGAAACGGTCCAGTAGGAGGCGCCGTTCAGGTGCAGACCGTATCCGCCGCCGGCTTTCAGTACGGCCCTGGCGGAGCCGGTGAGCGTGATGCGGGCGGACGCCGACGCGGCCTTCGTGGCCTTGAAGTTGCCGGTGTAGGTGCCGTCGGCGAGGTGGATGGTGGCGCCGGGCCCGGCGCCGGTCAGTGCCGCCTTGAGCTGGGCCGCGGTGGTCACCTCGATCACCCGGGCGCCGGCTTCGGCGGGCGGGGCGAGCAGGAGAGCGCCGGTGAGCGCGCCCACGGCGAGCAAGGGGGTGAGCAGCGGGCGCGGACGGGGTCGCATGAGCTGCCCGCCCGTCAGCCGATGTGGTAGCTGTCGCCGTAGACCTTCCAGTCCAGCGGCGGGTCGAGGTCGAGGTTGCCCCGGCGCAGGAAGACCCGTTGGGCGGTGTCGACGCGGCTGGTGTCGCTGTGGGCCTCCTCCTGCTTCATGGCCCACACGCGCGCGTCGAGGAACGCTTCCAGGTAACGCACCTCGTCGCCGCCCTGCGCGGGCGGCTTGGCCTGGCGCAGGGCCCGCTTGCGGATGCCGGAGAAGCTGGTGGGGTCGTCGCCGTCGCCGTGCATGACGATGGCGTCGTAGTAGCAGAACTGGCCGAGGGCGCGCAGCCCGTCGCTCTTGCCCCGGCGGACGGCCGGGTCGAAGTAGACGCGGTCGCGTTCGTCGTTCTGCGCCTGCCGGAAGGCGCTGTCGGAGGCGGCCTTGCGCCAGTCGCGGGGGAAGTCGGGGTCCAGGCCCGCGTGCGAGTCGCTGCCGTTGACCCGGCGCAGGGCCGGCAGGTAGCGGGCGATGACGTTGCCGGGCTTGCGGTCGGTGTAGAGCTGGACGAGGTCGAGCATGTCACCGGTGCCGGAACAGAAGCCGATGATGCCGGCGGTGTAGCCGCGGCCGTCGCCGATGTCCTCGATGTACTTGTACTGCGCCTTCCAGTCGAGCGAGGAGTTCTCCGCGCTCGAGACGAGCTTCATGGCGATCTCCTTCTTCGCCGGGTCGTCGAGCCCGGTGGCGGCCGGGGCCGCCGTGGCCCGGGAGATGCCGAAGAAGGATGCCGCGCCCAGGGCGCCGGTCATGGCGAGAAGGGTACGCCGACGCAGGCCGGACTCGGGGTGGGAATGCGTCACGGGGGCTCCAAGTGAAGGTGGGGGGTGGAGAGTTGAACCGCGGTGCCACTGACAGGAAGGTTTACTATCAGATCGCGTCGACCGTAACCCGGGGGCGGTGAAATTCGTGCGATCGGACAAAGCCGCCGTGCCACACGGGCGCTGAGCCGACGAGTCGTCAAGGCTTCAGGGGTCCGGTGCTACAGGGCCTCAGGACTAAGGGCTAAGGACTCCAGAGCTTCGGGGCTCCAGGACTTCAGAGGTCCGGTGTCTCGCCGGGCGCGGGTGCCGCCACCTTGGCGACCGCCGCGGCCAGTTGCTGCTGCACCGGATCGGCCAGAGGCTCGCCGTGTACGGCGTCCACCAGCTCCCTGGCCAGGTGGTGGAGCTTGGTGTTGGTGTTCTGGGAGGCCGTGACCAGCACCGTCCAGGCGTCCTCGGCGCTGAGCCCGAAGGAGGCCATGAGGATGCCTCGGGCCAGGTCGATCACCGGCCGGGTCTGCATCGCCCGGCGCAGCTGCACGACCTCGACACGGAGGTCCTCGAGGACGTCGTCGTGCGGCGACACGGACTCCCCCGCATCGTCGTCCGTGACGAACAGGGCGAGGGTGCCGGTCAGTTCCATCAGCCGCAGGACCGTGGGTGCGGCGCCGCCGAGGACGAGCATCTTTCCCTCGTCGAGGGCGCGGCGCCGGTGGGTCAGCAGTACGTTGAGTGCCGAGCAGTCGCAGAAGTCGACACCGGACAGGTCCAGTTCGACGTCTCCGGCGGACAGGGTCACGGCCGCGCGCAGTGCGCGGTCCAGCGCATCGTCGGCGTCGAGGTCGAGTTCACCGCGCACCGTGACCCGTACCAACTCGCCCTCGGGGCGCACGTCGATGAGCGGCAGGCGCCGGGGGCGCACGGGCGGCTCGCCCGTCGTGACCGTATGCCCGGGAGCCTCCCCGACGGAGGACCCCTCCTCGTACGCAGGCTCCGGCATGACCGCCTCCCCCGGTCAGCAATGACCGTCTTCCGCTCCAGGCTCCCCCGAGCACAGCAACACGTCAACCTATACATGAAAACTTCTTCAGGTCTTTGTATACACGAAGGGATAGCCGTAGAATCGCCCCATGGAGGGAGTGCCTGAGCCGCATACCGGGTGGACGTTCCTGACCAATCACGCCCGGGTCCTGGCGGCCATCGCAGACAATCACAGCGCGCGCATCCGCGACATAGCCGCGCACTGCCGGCTGACGGAGCGGGCCGTCCAGAAGATCATCGCCGATCTGGAGCAGGACGGCTACCTCTCGCACACCCGAGAAGGGCGCGGCAACGTCTACGACATCGATCCCTCCAAGGTGTTGCGACACCCCGCCGAGGCCGGGCTGACGGTTGCCTCGCTCCTCTCGCTGCTGGTGCAGGACGAGGCGGACCGGTCCCGGTTGCCCGCTGCGGCGCAGAAGACGGGGAGCGACTGACCTTCGCCGCGCCCCGCCCGCCGCCCGCGCGTGCGGCGCCCCTCCAATGCACTGCCAGCTCGTGCCGGTCCGTCCCGGATATGTCAGGGTCGTGCCTGGCTGGAGGGAGAGTGCGCGGGATGGCCGACACGCCCCACGGCGGCCACGGCAGGCCGCCGACACGTGCGCAGCGCTGGGCCGCGTTCCGGCACTCGCCGTTGCTGCCGGCGACCGTGCTGGCGCTGATCCTCGCGGCCGCCGCCGGGCTGTTCGCGGGCTCCTACACGTACTCGATGGCCAACCCCACCCCGCACTCCATCCCTTCGGCCGTCGTCGGCTCCTACCAGCAGGCCCGGGGCCGGGCCTTCCTGGACGGCATGGAGAAGGCCCTGAACGCCTCGGTGAAGGTGCACACCTACGGCACCGTCACCCAGGCCCGGCAGGCGCTCGACGAGCAGAAGGTGTTCGCGATCTTCGACGTGCGCGGCGACGGGCGCAGCGTGATGCTGGACGTCTCCGGCGCCTCGGGCGCCTCCGTGGCGCAGGTATTGTCCGAGACCGCGCCGGTGGTGGGGCGCAAGACGGGGGTGGCCGTCACCGTGCGGGACATCAAGCCGCTGCAGGAGGGTGATCCGCGGGGGCTGGCCATCTTCTACATCTCTCTGGCGGCCGTGATCATCGGTTTCGTCGGGGCGATCCAGCTGAGCGTGCACGCGCGGGCGCTCACCCCGGTGGAGCGGATCGCGTTCACCATCGGCTACGCGCTGCTCGGCGGCTTCGCGATCGCCGCCGTCGTGGACTGGCTGCTCGACGCCGTCGATCTGCCGTTCCTGGAGTCGTGGCTGATCCTGGCACTGACGATGTTCGCGTCCGGCATGGTCTTCACGATGTTCAACACACTGATCGGGCGCTGGGCCATGCTGCCGACGTGGGGACTGATGGTGCTGCTGGGCAACCCCTCGTCCGGCGGCGCGGTCTCCTGGCCGCTGCTGCCCTCCCCGCTCGGCGTGATCGGCCGCTGGCTTCCGCCCGGCGCCTCGGTGAGCGCCCAGCACACGGCCGTGTACTTCGCCGGGCACCAGCACGCGTTCCCGTTCCTGGTGCTGGCCGGGTGGGCGCTGCTGTCGTGCGCGGTGTTCTGGACCTGGCGGCACCGGCATCCCGGCAGCCGCGAACGCCTGCCCGCCCACGCGTCGTGACGAGGGGCGCGCGCATGGCCCCGTCCACCGCCGGGAACCCGGCGACCACTGCCCGTCAACCCATTGGAGAGTTGCCATGAGTGTGCTGCGCCTTGTCGGCCGTCCCCTGCTCGCGTCCATGTTCGTCTCCGGCGGCATGAACTCGCTGCGCTCCCCCGAGAAGGTCGCTCCCGCCGCGGAGCCCGTCGTCGGCCCGATCAGGGAACGGGTGCCGCTGCTGCCCGAGCACACCGAGCAGGCCGTACGGCTCAGTGGCGCGGTGCAGGTGGTGGGCGGGCTCATGCTGGCCACCGGGCGCATGCCCCGGCTGGCGGCGCTGGCCCTCGCCGGGACGCTGGTGCCGACCACGCTGGCCGGACACCGCTTCTGGGAGGCGGACGACCCCGGGCAGCGGGCGCAGCAGCGCATCCACTTCCTGAAGAACCTGTCCATGCTGGGCGGGCTGCTCATCGCGGCCGACGACACCGGCAGCGCCCCGTCGCTGCTGTGGCGCGGCCGGCACGGCGCCCGCGACCTGAGCCGCGAGGCCCATCTGGTGCGCCGCACCGCTCGGACGACGGCCCGTCCGGCGGCGGCCGCGGGCGCCTTGCGCGCCAAGGTGCGCTGACGCCCTCTCGGCGACGGCACGTCAGCGCCGCCGAACGATCCGCCCGGCGAACTCCACGGACTGCGCGAACACCTCCTCCACGAGGGCGTCCGGCGCGCCGGTCCACAGGTGATCGGCGCCGGGTACGGCGCGGAAGGTGACGTCGGCGCCGGCCGCGCGCAGGGCCGCGGCGAGGTCCCGTGACTGGGTGACGGGGACGATCGTGTCGTCGGCGCCGTGCAGGAGCAGGAACGCAGGCGCCTCCCCGCCGACGTGGGCCGACGGGGAGGCCTCCCGCGCGCGGTCGGGGTCGTCGGCGGCTGCGTGACCGAGGAGCAGCGCCTCCAGGGTGTGCGCCGCGGCGCCGGTGAGGTCGGTCGGCCCGTACCGGACCACGCATCCGGCGACCGTCCGGCCGGCGGTGAGGGCGTACAGGGCCGCGAGGTGGCCGCCGGCCGACTCGCCCCACAGCACCGGGCGTTCGGCGGCCAGGCCCAGTTCGCCGCCCCGGGTGCGCAGCCGGGCGAGGGCGGCGGCGAGGTCTTCCTGCTGGGCCGGGTGCACGGCTTCGCCGCTGAGCCGGTAGTCGGGGCAGGCGACGGCGAACCCGGCCCGTACCAGACGGGCGAACGGCGTCGTCCGCCACGCGCGCAGCCGCGGCCCCATGTCGTCGCGCAGTCCGGTGCGCCAGGCGCCGCCGTGGACGAACACCACGGCCGGCAGCGGCCGGGCGGGCGGGCCGACGGGCAGCCACAGGTCGAGTTCCAGGGGGCGGCTGCCGTCCCGGACGCAGTAGGGGACGGCACGCAGCATTCGTACGTCCTCGTCGGCGAGGGCGGCGGGCGGCAGGGGCGGGGTCGCCGGGTCGGGGGGTGCCAGATGTGCGGCGAGGTCGGGTGCGGGCACGGGGGCTCCAGGGTCAGCGGGCCGGGCGGGAGAGGGCGCGGCGGGCGTTGGCGGTGGTCAGCGACTGCCAGGTGGCGCCCGGGACCGGGACCTCGGCGGCTTGCACGGACGCGAGGTGCGCGTCGACGCCGTGGGCCGGGGTCCAGCAGTAGTCGCTGCCGTAGAGCAGGCGGTCGGGGCCGACCAGGTTCAGCAGCGCGGGGAGCTGGCGCGGGAAGGCCGGGCCGGCCGTGTCGTAGCAGAGGCGCCGCAGTTGGGTCACGGCGTCCGGGGCGTGGGTCCGGTCGGGCTGGAAGAGCCGCAGGAAGCCGTCGACGCGGTCGGCGAGCACGGGCAGCGCGCCGCCGCAGTGCGGCACGATCACCCTCAGGTCCGGGGGGCGCTCGAGGACGCCGGCCATCAGCAGGTCGGTGACCGTGCGGGCGGTGTCGAAGACGAACTCGATCATCGGATGGGGCCGGCCGAGCGCCGACTGCCCCCAGCACACCGGGGAGGTGGGGTGCAGGAAGACGGTCACCGCGCGGCGGTCCAATGCGGCGAAGAGCGGTTCCGGACGGGGGTCGCACAGGTAGACGCCGTGGCTGTTGGTCTCCAGGACGACGCCGTCGGCGCCCAGAGCGTCGAGGGCGTGGGCGAGTTCGGCCAGGGCCGCGTCCACGTCGGGCAGCGGCAGGGAGGCGAAGAAGCCGAACCGGCCCGGGGGGTCACGGACGATGCCGGCCGCTTCCTCGTTGACCTCGCGGGCCAGGCGGCGGGCCGCGGCGCTGTCGCCGAAGTGCACACCGGGTGAGGACACCGAGAGGATCGCCGTGTCGATGCCGCCTGCGTCACCCGGCTGATCCGTATCACCCCGGAGGGCGAGCGGGTGCACGCCCGTGCCCAGGCCGTCCTCGCCCGCGTCGAGGAGGTGCTGGCCGAGCGGATCGGGGCCGGACCGGCTGCGGCGCTGCGCGCAGCACTCAGCCTGCCGCGGGGCGAACCGCCGCTCGTGCGCGCGCCCTGACGACCACTTCTGCGGACAGCGAAGTCCGAGCCGGAAACGGCGGGCCCACGGCTAGCCTCCGGGCATGGTGGATCACCGCACGACCGTCGTGAACGGCATCCGGCTCGCCTACGAGGTGTCCGGGCCGCGGGAGGGACGAGCCGCCGTTCTGCTGCACGCGCTCGGCGAGGACGCTCGCAGCTGGCGCGCGGTGGCACGGGCGCTTGCCGCCGAGCGGCGGGTGTACGCCCTGGATCTGCGCGGACACGGCCGCAGTGCGTGGCCGGGAACGTACACGCTGGAGCTGATGGCGTCCGACGTGCTCGGTTTCCTCGACGCTCTCGGGCTCGGCGCGGTGGACCTGATCGGGCACTCGCTGGGCGGGGTGGTCGCCCAGCTGCTGGCGCAGGAGTGTCCGCACCGGGTGGCGCGGCTGGTACTGGAGGACGTGCCCGCCCCACGCCCCCGCACACCGACTGCGCCGGTGCGCCCGGACGGGGAGCTGCACTTCGACTGGAACATGGTGACGGCCGTCCGGCCGCAGCTCGACACGCCCGACCCGGCCTGGCTGGACCGGCTGGCCGGGATCACCGCCCCGACGCTCGTCGTGGCCGGCGGGCCGGCCAGCCATGTCCCGCAGGACGGCGTGGCGGAGCTGGCCCGCCGCATCCCGGACGCCCGGGTGATCACGATCCCGGTCGGCCACATGGTCCACGACGAGGCACCCGACGCCTTCACCCGGGCCGTCATGGAATTCCTCTCGGCGTCCTGACCGCCCGGCCGAGCGGTACGGCGGCCCCGGCCCGAGCCCCGGCCTCGCCCGGGCCGGTCCCGGCGTCCCGGCCCTTCAGCCCAGCGCTACGGTCACCTCGTCCGCGCCCGTCGCGTTCGTGCCGCCCGCCACCCGCACGGTGAAGGGGCGGTCGGTGCCGTGCGCGGTGACGCTCAGCCGGTCGCCGTCGCGCCGCAGCGTGAACGTGGCCGCCGGGGTGCCGGTCGGATCGGGCACGGTGACCTCGGCCCGGTACGCGGGGTCGGCGGTGGGGTGGACGAGCAGGGTCGGCGTGTCCAGCCAGTCGCCGTCGGGCCGGCTGTCGTCCGAGGCCAGCGGCAGCACGGCGCCCTCGCGGACGTACAGGGGCAGGCTGTCGAAGCCGTGCCGCTCGGTGCGCCAGGCCGGGCCGGTGACCCGCTCGCCGGTGAGCAGGTGGGTCCAGGTGCCCGCGGGCAGATAGACCTCGACCTCGCCGTCCTCGGTGAAGACCGGGGCGACCAGCAGGTCGGGGCCCAGCATGTACTGGCGGTCCAGCGGGCGGCACGCCGGGTCGTGCGGGAACTCCAGGACCATGGGGCGCATCACCGGCACGCCGGTGCGGTGGGCCTCGGCGGCGGCGCCGAACAGGTACGGCATGAGGCGGTGCTTGAGCAGAGTGAAGCGCCGGGCCACCTCCACCGCTTCCTCGCCGAACCGCCACGGCACCCGGTAGGAGTCCGAGCCGTGCAGCCGGCTGTGCGAGGAGAGCAGGCCGAAGGCGAGCCAGCGCTTGAAGACGGCCGGGTCCGGGGTGCCCTCGAAGCCGCCGATGTCGTGGCTCCAGAAGCCGAAGCCGCTCAGCGACAGGGACAGTCCGCCGCGCAGCGACTCCGCCATGGCCTCGAAGGAGGCCCAGCAGTCGCCGCCCCAGTGCACCGGGTACTGCTGGCCGCCGGCGGTCGCGGAGCGGGCGAAGAGCACGGCCTCACCCTCGCCGCGCTCCTTCTCCAGCAGTTCGAAGACGGTCCGGTTGTACAGGTGCGTGTAGTAGTTGTGCATGCGCTCCGGGTCGGAGCCGTCGTGCCAGACGACGTCGGTGGGGATGCGCTCGCCGAAGTCGGTCTTGAAGCAGTCCACGCCCTGGTCGAGCAGCGCCTTGAGCTTGCCCTGGAACCAGGCCCGGGCGTCGGGGCTGGTGAAGTCGACCAGACCCATACCGGCCTGCCACAGGTCCCACTGCCACACGTCGCCGTTCGGGCGGCGCACCAGGTGGCCCAGCTGGGCAGCCTCCTCGAACAGCGGGGACTTCTGCGCGATGTAGGGGTTGATCCAGGCACTGACTTTCAGGCCCTTGGCCTTCAGCCGGGCCAGCATGCCCTCCGGATCGGGGAAGACCTCGGGGTCCCACTCGAAGTCGCACCACTGGTACTCGCGCATCCAGAAGCAGTCGAAGTGGAAGACCGACAGCGGAATGCCGCGCTCGGCCATGCCGTCGACGAAGGACATCACGGTCGCCTCGTCGTAGTCGGTGGTGAAGGACGTGGTCAGCCACAGCCCGAAGGACCACGCGGGCGGCAGGGCGGGGCGGCCGGTCAGGGCGGTGTAGCGGGTCAGGACGTCCTTGGGCGTGGGGCCGGCGACGACGTAGTACTCGATCGTCTGGTCCCGCACGCTGAACTGCACCTGCCCCACCGACTCGGAGCCGACCTCGAAGGAGACCGCGCCGGGGTGGTTGACGAAGACGCCGTAGCCGCGGGAGGACAGGTAGAACGGGATGTTCTTGTACGCCTGCTCGCTGCTGGTTCCGCCGTCGGCCTGCCAGATGTCGACGACCTGGCCGTTCTTGACGTACGGCGTGAAGCGTTCGCCGAGTCCGTAGATCTGCTCGCCGACGCCGAGCGCGAGCTGGGCGAGGACGTGGTGGGCGCCGTCGTCGGTGGTGGCGAACGCGGTGCCCTTGCGGCCGGCCCGGGTCAGCTCCCGTCCGTCGGCGTCGTGGAAGCTCAGAGTCCAGGGGGCGGCCCGGTCCAGGCGCAGGGTGAGCGGGCCGCTGGTCAGCTCGGTGAGCGTGCCGTCGTCGCGCACCTCGCCCGCGCCGCCGGGGTCGGCGGCGACGGCGAAGTGGGGGCCCGGGTCGCGCTTGCCCGCGTGGTGGGTGACGCGGACGCCGATGACGCCGTCGGCCGGTGAGAAGCAGTCGACCGTGACGAGCGGCGCGTTGAGCGTGTCCCCTCTGCGCGTCACCTTCTGTACGGCGGCAGAGGCGGTGAAGCGCTTCGATTCGACGCGTACGTCGCGCACCTCGGTGGCGTACGCGATGCGGACGCCGTCACGGATGCGCCAGAAGCCGTTGGTGAACTTCATGGTCTTCCTCGCAAGGAGAGGCGGAGGTCGAAAGGGCCCGCGCTGAGCGTCGCCCGAGGGTTCGGATCGTACATAAAACCAGGCGGTAGCGGGGATCTCCGTGCGGACGGTGAGCGATCGACCACGGAAGAGGTCTGGCGCCGGAGCCAGGATTGCCGTATTAGTCATCGCAGAAAACAAACTCGTCCGGCAAGGTGGCCGGGCGGACGACAGCAAGGTCCACCCTATGTCGAAGCGCTTCAACAACACGCTCGCCGCAGCGTTGGTGCTGCTCGCCGGTACGGCCCTGACCGGATGCGGCCAGCAGCGCGACAGCGGTGTCTACACCGTCCTGAACTCCTCTACCGACGAGTCGTACCACCGCTGGGACGCCCAGGCGATGGCCCGCTGCAGCGAGCGGCTGGGGGTCACGATCAGGCAGCAGAGCGTCCCGGCCGCGCAGGTGATGACCAAGGCCCTGCGCATGGCGTCCTCGAAGTCGCTGCCGGACATCGTGCAGTTCGACGCGTCCGAGATGCCGACCTTCGCGGAGGCCGGCGGTCTGACCGACCTGCGCACGCTCGGGCTGAGCACCGACGGCGTCCCGCAGGGCATCGTGAACTTCGGGTCGTACCGGGGCACGTACTACGGCGCGGCCCGCTCGGTGAACACGCTCGCGCTGTTCTACAACAAGGACCTCCTCGCCGAGGCCGGTCTGAAGGTGCCCGCCACCTGGGACGAGCTGCGTGCGACGGCGAAGAAGCTCACCGCCGGCAAGCGCTACGGCATCGCCCTCAGCGCGGGCGGCGCGGAGGACGGCGTCTTCCAGTTCACGCCGTTCATGTGGTCCAACGGCGGTGACGAGTCCCGGCTGGACGGGCCGCGGGTCGTGCAGGCCCTGGACTTCTGGAAGGCCCTGCTGAAGGACGGCTCACTGTCGAAGTCGACGGTCGGCTGGACGCAGGCGGACGTCAACGACCAGTTCATGGCGGGCAACGCCGCGATGATGATCAACGGACCGTGGCAGGTCGAGACGCTCAACACCAAGAAGTCGCTGCACTGGGGCATCGCGCAGATTCCGGTGCCGAAGGCCGGTGACAAGTCGGTCGGCCCGCTCGGCGGCGCGGTGCTGACCGTGCCGAACACCGGGGACGCGGCCCGGGAGAAGACGGCCGGGCGCGTCGTCGCCTGCCTGTCGAGCGAGCAGGAGCAGCTCACCTACGCCCTCAACAGCTGGATGGTCCCGGCCGACGCCAAGGCCGCCGCCGTGTGGCGCACACGCGTCCCGGAGCTCGACGCGCTCGCCGACCAGGTGGCCCAGGCCCGCTCGCGGACCGCCAAGCTCGGCGCCGGCTGGTCGGGCGTGTCGCTCGCCCTGCAGAGCGCCTTCCAGTCCGCCCTGACCGGGCAGTCCAGCGAGTCCGCCCTGAAGCGCGCCCAGCAGCGGGCCACGAGCGGGAACTGAGGTACGCGACCCATGACCACGTCCACCGTCACCGCCCCGGCGCCCTCCGCAGCCCGTCCGAAGACCGCAGCGCCGGGTCCGCGCGGGCTGCGGCGCCGGCTCGCGCAGTGGGGGTTCGTCGCCCCCGCCGTCGTCTTCATGCTGCTCTTCTTCGGCTACCCGCTCGTGCGCAACGTCGTGATGAGCTTCCAGCACTACACGCCGAAGACCTTCTTCACCGGCGAGGCGCCCTTCAACGGCGTCGACAACTGGTCGCAGGTCTTCAAGGACGCCCTGTTCGGCAAGGCGCTGTGGCACACACTCGTCTTCACGGCCGGCTCGCTGCTCGGGCAGTTCTGCATCGGCCTCGCCCTCGCGGTGTTCTTCAACCGGCGCTTTCCGCTGGGCGGTGCACTGCGATCGTTGATCCTGTTGCCGTGGCTGGTGCCCATGGTGGTGTCCGGCATCGTGTGGCGGCGCATCCTGGACCAGGACACGGGTGTGTTGAACACCTTCTTCGACACGATCGGGCTCGGCGGCCACACTCCATGGTTGACCAGTCCGCACATGGCCCTGCTGTCGGTCATTGCCGTCAACATCTGGATCGGCATCCCCTTCAACATGGTCATTCTGTACGGCGGTCTGCAGGAGATCCCCAGAGAGATGTACGAGGCCGCCTCTCTTGACGGCGCGTCGGCATGGCGGACGTTCCGGTCCATCACCCTGCCGATGCTGAGGCCCGTCATCACCGTCGTCCTGGTGCTGGGATTCATGTCGACGGTCAAGATCCTCGACCTGATCCTCGCCCTGACCGACGGCGGTCCAGCCGACGCGACGCAGACCCTGGGCACGCTCACCTACCAGAACTCCTTCGTCCAGCTGGACTTCGGTGCGGGCGCGGTGGTCGGCAACGTGCTGATCCTGATCTCCGCGGTGTTCGCGGTGTTCTACCTGCGGGCCAACCGCACCGAGGGGAAGTGACGAGGACGATGGCCACCGAAACCGCCGCGCAGCCGCGCACCGCGAAGCGCCACTGGGGTTCCACCGTCGTGGGCGTGCTGGTGCTGTGCGTGATGCTGTTCCCGCTGTACTGGATGCTCGACACCGCGCTCCAGCCGAAGGCCGGGCTGCTGGAGGTCGATCCGGTGCCGCACGGCCTGGACCTGTCCGGATTCTCCAAGGCGCTCGGCGACCAGGGCGGGCATCTGCTGACGTCGCTGGTGGTGTCGCTGGGCGCCGTCGTTATCTGCCTGGCGATCGCCGCGCCGGCCGCCTACGGGCTCGCGCAGTTCCGGCTGCGCGGCAGCCGCGGCATCGTGTTCGGCACGCTGATCACCCAGATGGTGCCGGGCATCGTCATCGCCAACGCCCTGTACAACACCTACGTCGATCTGGGCCTGGTCAACTCCTACGCCGGCCTGATGCTGGCGGACGCCTCGCTCGGCATCCCCTTCTCCATCGTGCTGATGCGCTCGTTCATGGTGTCCATCCCCGGCGAGGTGGTCGAGGCCGCGCAGATGGACGGGGCCGGCCGGCTGCGGACGTTCGTCCAGGTGGTGCTGCCGATGAGCCGCAACGCGCTGATCACCTCGGGGCTGTTCGCGTTCCTGTTCTCCTGGAGCGACTTCATGTTCGCGCTCACGCTGAACACCACCGACGACGTCAAGCCGGTCACCCTCGGCATCTACCAGTACATCGGCGCGCACGTCGGCGACTGGGGCTCGGTGATGGCCGCCTCGGTGCTCTCCGCGATCCCCGCCGCGATCCTGCTCGTCCTCGCCCAGAAGTACATCGCCGCCGGGATCACCGGCGGTTCCGTCAAGTGACTGTGAAGGCCGCCCACATGACCGACTCCCCCCGTTTCCCGCCCGGCTTCGTCCTCGGCGCCGCGACCGCCTCGTACCAGATCGAGGGCGCGGTCCGCGAGGACGGCCGCTCCCCCTCCATCTGGGACACCTACAGCCACACTCCCGGCATGGTCACGAACGGCGACACCGGCGACGTCGCCTGCGACCACTACCACCGCTACGCCGAGGACGTGGCGCTGCTGCGCGACCTGGGCGTGGACTCCTACCGCTTCTCGATCGCCTGGCCGCGGATCGTGCCGGACGGCTCGGGCCCGGTGAACGCCAAGGGCCTGGACTTCTACGACCGGCTGGTCGACGAGCTGCTCGCGGCCGGGATCGAGCCCGCGGCCACCCTCTACCACTGGGACCTGCCGCAGGCGCTGGAGGACCGGGGCGGCTGGCGGGTGCGGGCGACCGCGGAGCACTTCGCCGCGTACACGGCCACCGTCGCCGAGCGCCTCGGCGACCGGGTGCCGCGCTGGATCACCCTCAACGAGCCGTGGTGCAGCGCCTTCCTCGGTTACGCGGTCGGCCGTCACGCGCCCGGCGCCCGGGAGGGCCGCGGCGCGCTGGCCGCCGCCCACCATCTGCTGGTCGGCCACGGGCTCGCCGTACAGGCGCTGCGGGCGGCCGGGGTGCGCGAGGTGGGCATCACGCTCAACCTGGACCGCAACCTGCCGGCCTCCCCCGGCTCCCCCGCGGACCGGGCGGCGGTGCTGCGCGCGGACACCCAGCACAACCTGGTGTGGACGGAGCCGCTGTTCGCGGGCCGCTACCCGGCGAGCGAGGAGGGGACCTGGGGCGAGCTGATCACCGGTCAGGACTTCCGGCAGGACGGCGACCTGGAGCTGATCGGGCAGCCGCTGGACTTCCTCGGCATCAACTACTACCGGCCGATCGTGGTCGCCGACGCCCCGTACCGGGAAGCCGACCCGGCCCGGCGCGTGGCGACGGACAACCGGTACGCGGAGGTGCGTCTGGAGGGCGTGCGGCACACGGCGATGGACTGGCCCGTCGCACCCGGCACCTTCACCGACCTGCTGGTGGACCTCAAGGAGCGCTACGGCGCTGCGCTGCCGCCGGTGCACATCACCGAGAACGGCTCCGCCGAGCACGACGCGGCCGACGCCGACGGCACGGTGCACGACACGGACCGGGTGGCCTATCTGCGCGACCACATCGGCGCACTGCGGGCCGCGATCGACGCGGGCGTGGACGTGCGCGGGTACTACGTGTGGTCCCTGCTGGACAACTTCGAGTGGGCGCACGGCTACGGCAAGCGGTTCGGCATCGTGCGGGTCGACTACGACACACTGCGGCGCACGCCGAAGGACAGCTACCGGTGGTACCGGGAGTTCATCGCCGCGCAGCGGGACTGAGCCGACGGCGTGCGCGCGCCGGCGTTCACGCGTCCAGCAGGTCACGCATGCGGGCGGCGGCGTCGACGGCGGCCGTGCCGCAGCAGTTGTTGAACAGCACGTGGAGCCGGGCGGTGCCGTCGGCCAGGGCCCGCAGCCGCGGCACCCACTCCTTCAGTTCCGCGTCCGTGTAGGCGTGGCGGAAGCGGTCCTCCTTGCTGCCCGTCCCCCAGGCGGGGCTGCGGCCGTGGAAACGGACGACGGACAGCTCCGGCGAGGTGACCGGGGTGACGGGCGGAACGGAGGCCGGCAGCCCCTGGCGCATGTCGACGCCGACCGCGGCGAACCCGTGGCCGCGCAGCATGGCCCGCGTCTCGTCGTACCGTTCGCCGCTCCACCACTGCGGGTGGCGGAACTCCACGGCGACGGGCCAGCCCGCGGTGCGTGCGGCGCAGTCGGCGAGGACCTCCTCGGCCCGGGGGCCGGGCTGCAGCCAGGGCGGGAACTGGAAGAGCAGCGTGCCCAGCCGCCCGGCCTCGCGCAGCGGTGCGAGCGCGTCGGTGAAGCGGGACCACACCGCGTCCAGCACCGCGGGGTCCCGGCTGTCCGCGGGCAGGCCGTCCGGCAGGGAGGCGGGGCGGGTGGTGTGGCCGGTCAGCAGGGAGAAGGCCTTGACGTCGAAGACGAACCCGTCGGGCGTACGCTCCGCCCACAGGCGGCTGTTGCGTGCGGACGGCAGGGCGTAGTAGGTCGCGTCGACCTCGACGACGGGGAACTGCTCGGCGTAGTAGCGCAACCGCCCCTCGGGATCCCGCCGCCCGGCCGGGTACCAGCCGCTGCCGACGAGCGCGCGATCGGTCCATGAGCACGTCCCCACGAGAATCTCACCCATGGCGGCCGGTTACCCCGACACGGTCTGCACATGGGGCGGTTGGGGACCTGGGCGCGAAGGAGGGCGGGGTGGCCCCTGGTCAGGGGGCCACCCCGCCGCCGTCACGCGACACGGCCGGCAGGCCGTCAGAACGCGGTACCGGTGCCCAGCGGAAACGCGGTACCAGCGCCCGGCAGACCGTCAGAAGCGCGGTGCCGGTGCCTGTTCCTCCACCAGGCGGGCCGCTTCCTCCTCCGTTTCGACCGACGGCGGGGAGCCGTCGAGGGGGCGGCGGGCCGTTTCCTTCATGCAGGCCACGGCGACGACGCCGACGAGGGCGGCGGCCATGGCGTAGTACGCGGGCATCAGGTCGCTGCCGGTGGCGGAGATCAGGGCCGTGATGACGAGCGGGGTCGTCCCGCCGAAGAGGGAGGCGGAGAGGTTGTAGCCGATGGACAGCGAGCCGTAGCGCACCTGGGTGGGGAACAGCGCGGGCAGCGCGGCGGACATCGTGCCGAGCAGGCACACCAGGGACAGGCCGAGCATCAGCATGCCCGCCGAGACCGCGCCCAGGCTGCCCTGGCCGACCAGGAGGAACGCGGGCACGGACAGCAGCAGGAAGCCGAGCATGCCGGCCATCAGCAGCGGCTTGCGGCCCACCCGGTCGGACAGCCGGCCGACCTGGTTGATGAGCAGCATCAGCACCACCATGGTGCCGATGAGGACGAGCAGGCCGTGCGCCTCGGAGTAACCCATCTCGTCCGACAGGTAGGTCGGCATGTACGACAGCAGCATGTAGTCGGCGATGTTGTACGCGCCGACCAGGCAGACGCACAGGATCAGCGTCCGCCAGTGCTCACGGAAGATCTTCGCCAGGTCGCCGCGCGCGCTCGTCTCCACGCCGGACGCCGCCTCCGACGCGCGGTGCAGGGAGTCGTCCTCCAGCTTGCGGAAGGCGGGCGTCTCGTCCAGCCGCAGCCGCAGATAGAGACCGACGAGCCCGATGGGGCCGGCGACCAGGAACGGCACCCGCCAGCCCCAGTCCTGCATGCCGGTGTCGCCGAGCCACGCCGTCAGCGCGGTCACCAGGCCGGCCGCGCCGACGTATCCGGCGAGGGTGCCGAGCTCCAGGAAGCTGCCGAAGAAGCCTCGCCGCCGGTCGGGCGCGTATTCGGCGATGAAGGTGGACGCGCCGCCGTACTCGCCGCCCGTGGAGAAGCCCTGCACCAGGCGGAAGAGGATCAGCAGGGCCGGCGCCCAGAAGCCGATCAGGGCGTAGGAGGGGATCAGCCCGATCGCGAAGGTGCCGACCGCCATCATGATCATGGTCATGGCGAGCACCTTCTTGCGGCCGATCCGGTCGCCGAGCGGGCCGAACACCATGCCGCCGAGGGGGCGTACCAGGAAGGACACCGCGAAGGTGGCGAACGACGACAGCAGCTGGACCGTGTCGTTCCCGGACGGGAAGAAGACATGCCCGAGGGTGACCGCGAGATAGCTGTAGATGCCGAAGTCGAACCATTCCATGGCGTTGCCGAGCGAGGCCGCCTTCACCGCGCGCTGCACGGCCTGCTCGTCGGTCACCGTGATGTCGGTGCGGCGCAGCGGCGGGTTGCGGCGCCGTCTCGCCGCGCGGAACAGTGCGCGGTGTCGGCGTTCGGCCTCCGGATCGGCGGCTTCCTCGAAGGTGTCGGACACGCCGGGCACCATGCGGACTCCTTTCCTGCGGACTCCTGCGGGCCGCTGGGACTTGTGCGGACCTGGACCCCTGGACTCCTGTGGGCGGTACAACCGCAAGATCGCCTGCTCACTCGTGGCAGACGCAAACCGGGTGGGGCGGCAGAGGGATGTTCGTCACTCCACCGGCCCGCGGACGACGCGCCGCCTCCCCCGCCGTACCGGGAGGCCGCGCGACCGCTGCGCGCGGATGCGGCGCCCCCGCCGGGAGGCGCATTCTTGCTGTGTCTTCTTGCTGTGTCGCCCACACGGCGGCACCGACGAGGTAGGGCCATGAGTGGGAGCGCCGGGGACGGACAGCGGCCACCGGGATGGTCGGCCGCGCTGCTGACCGACGCCGTGACGCAGGCGCTGCGTGCGGCCGACGGCCGGGTCGCGGCCGTGTACCTGCGCTCGTCCGTCCCCGGGCTGCTGCGGCTGGCCGTGCTGTGCGGGCTGCCCGGGGCGCTGTTCCGGCCGTGGTGGCGGTTGCAGGTGGAGTGGCCGTTCCCGGCGACCGACGCGTACCGGCTCGGGGTGCCGGTGACGCTCGCGAACCCTGCGGAGACGATGCGCCGCTATCCGCAGTTCGCGGCGGGGCTGCCGTTCCCGTTCGGTTCGCTGTGCGTGCCGATCGCCCGGCACGCCCGGGTGCTGGGGGTGCTGGCGGTGCTGCGCCCGGCCGTGGCGGACGCCGCCGAAATGGTGCCGCAACGCCAGTCGCTGGAGGCGCTGGCCGGCCGGCTGGCCCTCGCACTGGACGGCCCGGCGGGCACCGGCCCGCACGTCACCTGGGACGCGGCGCCGCTGGACGTGCGGCCGCCGGGGCCGGGTCCGGCCGGCGGGCGCGTCGGGTGCCTGTCGTGGGATCCGGTGGCCGACCGTCTCACCGCCGACGGCCCGGCGCAGGCCCTGCTCGGGACCCCGGCCGGCCGGCTGCCCGGCACCCTCGACGCGCTGCTGCCGGTCGCTCCGGAGCTGCCTGCCCTGCTGCGGGAGGCTGCCCAGGGCCGGCCCCCGCCTCTGCCGGTGCCGGTGCGCGGCGCGGACGGCGCGCAGCGGCTGGTGCTGTTGTGGGCGCCGCGGACGGCGGACGGCGGGTTGACGCGGTCCGTGGACGGCGTCGTCCTCGACCCGGGATCCGGCGCACTGGCCGACGGCGCCGCCGATCTGCTGCCGCAGGGGGTGTTCTGCCTGGACCGGCTGGGCGTGGTCGGCTACGCCAATCCGCGCGCCGCCCGGCTGCTGGGGACGGAGCGCGACGGGCTGCTCGGCCGTCCGCTGTGGGAGGCCGTGCCGTGGCTGGACCAGCCCGGCTGCGAGGACCAGCTGCGCCATGCCCTGCTGTCCCTCGAGCCGGTGCACTTCCAGGTCAGGCGGCCGCCCGCGCAGCCCCGGCAGTCCTACGAAGGCGACTGGCTCGCCGTGTCCGTGCACCCCGGCACCCACATCCTGACCTGCACCGTCGCCCCGGCCAACCGGGTGCCGGAGTCTCCGCCGCCGGTCGACGCCGACGGCTCACCGCGCCCCGCCACGGCCGCCGCCGCTCCCCAGTACCGTCCGATCGCGCTGGCCATCGCGCTGTCGGAGGCGGTCACGGCGCGCCAGGTGTCCGCGGTGGTCGTGCAGGAGCTGCTGCCCGCGTTCGGCGGTCGCCGCCTGGCGATCTATCTGCTCCAGGAGCGGCATCTGTACCTGGCCTGGGAGACCGGTTTCCCGGTGGGCTTCCTCACGCCCTTCGAGGGGGTGGCGCTGGACGCACGGCTGCCCGGTGTCGAGACGCTCACCACGGGCCGTCCGCTGTTCTTCGAATCCATGCAGCAGCTCGAGGCCGCGTACCCGGGCATCCCACTGGACGCCACCGAGGGCTCCCGCGCCTTCCTGCCGTTGATCGCCTCCGGGCGCCCGGTCGGCTCCTGCATCCTCGGCTTCGACCGCCCGCGCAGCTTCAGTTCCGAGGAGCGCACCGTCCTGACGGCGCTCGCCGGTCTGATCGCCCATGTGATGGAGAAAGCCCAGCGGTACGACACCGAGGCCGCCCTCGCGCACGGATTGCAGCAGGCGCTGCTGCCCCGCCGTCTGCCCGAGCACCCCCGGGTGGCGACCGCGGGGCGGTATCTGCCGGGGACGGAGGGGATGGACGTGGGCGGCGACTGGTACGACGTGGTGCCGTCCGGGGACGGGCTGGCGCTGGTGATCGGGGACGTGCAGGGGCACGGGGTGCAGGCGGCGGCCACGATGGGGCAGCTGCGCAGTGCGGTGCGGGCGTTCGCGCTGAGCGACCGGCCGCCCCAGGAGGTGCTCGGCGGCACCAACCGGCTGCTCATCGACCTCGACCCGGGCCAGTTCGCGAGCTGCTGCTACGTCCGGCTCGATCCGGTCAGCGGCCTGGCGCGGGTGGTGCGGGCCGGGCATCCGCCGCCCCTGCTGCGGGAGGCCGACGGCCGCACCACGGTCGTGGACCTGCCCGGCGGGGTGGTCCTCGGCGTGGACCCGGCGGCCCGCTACCCGGTGTCCGAGCTGCGGATGACTCCGGGCGCGGTGCTGGCGCTGTACACGGACGGGCTGGTCGAGCGGCCCGGCTTCGACATCGACGACGGCATCACGGCGCTGCGGCTCGCCCTGTCCCGGGCGGGCGCGCCGGGCGCGGACCGGGGTTGCAGGTCCCTGGCGGACGTCGCCGACCGTCTCACCGCGACGGCCCGGCACGCCGCGGACCGCCCCGACGACATCGCCCTCCTGCTGGCGGCGCTCACGCCGGGGGGTGCGGCGGGCGGGTGACGGCGCGGCCCCAGGGGCCTGCGCGAGCGTGTCGCGCACGAGGCGCACGGAATGCGTCACCGCTCACCCGACGGGCCCCTGCCACGGTGTGACGCCCCTCGCCTCACGCGGCGCGGCAGTGTAGACATGGGCACATGGTCCGACTTCTGGGTCGATCCGGGACCCGCTCGCCCCGGCCTCCCGGCAGCCGGCGTGAACCGCACGGCCATGACGGCGTGCCCCGCGCGGTCGGTGAGCGTCTGCGGCGGCAGGCCGCGGTGCCCGCGCCCGCCGCGCGGCGCAAGGGGCCCGGCCGCACGCGCCGCGAGCCGGCGGCCGGGCTGCGCGCCAGGCTCGGCGGCCGCAGCCTGGCCGGGCAGGTGTTCGTCCTCAATGTCGTCATCGTGCTGCTGCTCGTCGTCGCCGCCGTGGTCGCGCTTCTGCTGCAGGTCCGAGCCGACACCACGCAGGAAGCCCGCACCCGCTCCCTCGCGGTCGCCGAGACCTTCGCGAACGCGCCCGGCACCCGCGCGGCGCTCAGCACCCCCGACCCCACGGCGGTGCTGCAGCCGCGCGCCGAGGCGGCCCGCAAGGCGGCGAACGTGGACTTCATCGTCGTGACGAACACCGACGGCATCCGCTACACCCACCCCAAGCCGGACCGCATCGGCAAGAAGTTCGTCGGGACCATCGCCCCCGCCCTGGCCGGGGGCACCGTGGTGGAGGAGATCAACGGGACGATCGGCCGTCTGGTGCAGGCCGTGGTGCCGGTGACGGCGCCCGACGGGAAGGTGGTCGGGCTGGTGTCGGCCGGCATCACGACCGCCCACGTGGGCGGCGCCGCCGACCGCCAACTGCCGCTGGTGCTGGCCGCAGCGGCCACGGGGCTGGCGCTGGCCACCGGCGGCACGGCCCTGGTGAGCCGGCGGCTGCTGCGCCAGACCCACGGCCTCGGCCCGCGCGAGATGACCCGCATGTACGAGCATCACGACGCGGTGCTGCACTCGGTGCGCGAGGGCGTGCTCATCGTCAGCGGCGAGGGCGACCTGCTGCTCGCCAACGACGAGGCACACCGGCTGCTCGGCCTGCCCGCCGACGCCGAACGCCGGCATGTGCTGGACCTGGGCCTGGACGCGGACACCGCCGAACTGCTGGCCTCCGGCCGGGTCGCCACCGACGAGGTGCACCTGGTCGGCGATTCCCTGCTGGCGATCAACCAGCGGCCCACCGACCTGGAGGGCGGCCCGCCCGGCAGTGTGGCCACCCTGCGCGACTCGACCGAGCTGCGGGCCCTGCTGGGCCGGGCGGAGGCGGCCCGCGAGCGTCTCGACCTGCTCTACGCCGCCGGAGTGGGGATCGGCACGAGCCTCGACGTGGCCGGTACGGCGAAGGAGCTGGCCGAGCTGGCCGTGCCGCGGTTCGCCGACTTCGTCACCGTGGACCTCTTCGACGCCGTCCTGTCCGGGGAGGACCCGGAGCCCGGCGGTGCGCTGCGCCGGACGGCCGTCAGCGGGGTCCGCCCGGACGCGCCGCTGTTCCCGCTGGGCCGCCAGCTGCGGTTCGTGGACTCCTCGCCGCACGGGGTGAGTCTGGTGACGGGCAGGGCGGTCAGTGAGCCGAGCCTGGCGAAGGCGCCGGGCTTTCGGGCGCAGGACCTGGAGCGTTCGGCGCGGGTCATGGCGTACGGCATCCACTCGCTGATCACCGTGCCGGTGCGGGCGGGTGGCCGGGTGCTGGGCGTTGTGAGCTTCTGGCGCGCCGAGCGGCCCGAGCCCTTCGACGAGGAGGAGGTGGCGCTGGCGGAGGAGCTGGTCACGCGGGCGGCGGTGGCCATCGACAACGCGCGCCGCTACACCCGCGAGCACGGCCTCGCGGTGACGCTGCAGCGCAGCCTGCTGCCGCGCAGTCTGCCGGCGCAGAACGCGCTGGACATCGCCTACCGGTATCTGCCGGCGCAGGCCGGGGTGGGCGGCGACTGGTTCGACGTACTGCCGCTGTCGGGTGCCCGGGTGGCGCTGGTCGTGGGCGACGTGGTCGGGCACGGGCTGCACGCGGCGGCGACCATGGGCCGGCTGCGCACCGCGGTGCACAACTTCTCCTCGCTGGACCTGGCCCCGGACGAGTTGCTGACGCTGCTGGACGAGCTGGTGGCGCGGATCGACCAGGACGAGGCGGTGGAAGGCTCCGCCGCCCCGGTCACCGGCGCGACCTGCCTGTATGCGGTGTACGACCCGGCGGCGCGGCGCTGCACGATGGCGCGGGCCGGCCATCCGCCGCCGGCGGTGGTCGGCCCCGACGGCAGCGTGGCGTTCGCCGAGGTACCGGCCGGTCCCCCGCTGGGGCTCGGCGGCCTGCCGTTCGAGGCGGTGGAGCTGGACCTCGCGGAGGACAGCCGGCTCGTGCTGTACACCGACGGGCTGGTGGAGGACCGGGAGCGGGACATCGACAGCGGTCTTGAGCTGCTGCGCGGCGCGCTGGCGGGGGCCGGAACCTCGCCGGAGGACACCTGCCTGGCGGTTCTGGACGCGCTGCTGCCGGCCCGGCAGGCCGACGACATCGCGCTGCTCGTCGCGCGCACCCGGGCGCTCGGCCCCGACCAGGTCGCCGAGCGGGAGGTGCCGATGGAGCCGTCGGCGGTCAAGGACGTCCGCGCGTTCGTGACCCGGCAGCTGGCGGAGTGGGGCCTTCAGGAGCTGGAGTTCACCACGGAGCTGATCCTCAGCGAGCTGGTCACCAACGCGATCCGGTACGGCAGCGCCCCGGTGCGGGTGCGGCTGCTGCGTGACCGCAGTCTGATCTGCGAGGTCTTCGACGGCAGCAACACCTCACCGCACCTGCGCTACGCGGCGCTGTCCGACGAGGGCGGCCGCGGTCTGTTCCTGGTGGCGCAGCTGACTGAGCGCTGGGGGACGCGCTACACCCAGCACGGGAAGATCATCTGGGCGGAGCAGCCGCTGCCGTAGCCGTCAAGCAGACCTTTGACTTCCCATAAGAGCCGCTTATGAGGTCATAGAGCGGACCCGCGTACCGACTTAGGCATGCCTCAGTTTAGGCTTCCCGTCGAGTCGATCATTCGCCGCTCGAAGGGAAACCCGTCATGCCTCGCCCCCTGCGGGTCGCCATCGTCGGTTCCGGCCCCGCCGGGATCTACGCCGCCGACGCGCTCTTCAAGTCCGAGGTGGCCGCCGAGCCCGGCGTGTCCATCGACATCTTCGAGCGCATGCCCGCGCCGTTCGGACTGATCCGCTACGGCGTCGCCCCCGACCACCCGCGGATCAAGGGCATCATCACGGCCCTGCACCAGGTGCTGGACAAGCCGCAGATCCGCCTCTTCGGCAACGTCGACTACCCGACCGACATCTCCCTGGACGACCTGCGCGCGTTCTACGACGGGGTGATCTTCGCGACCGGCGCCACGGCCGACCGCGCGCTGCCGATCCCGGGCGTCGACCTCGACGGCTCCTACGGTGCCGCCGACTTCGTCTCCTGGTACGACGGCCACCCGGACGTGCCGCGCACCTGGCCGCTTCAGGCCGAGAAGGTCGCGGTGCTCGGCGTGGGCAACGTGGCCCTCGACGTGGCGCGCATCCTCGCCAAGACGGCGGACGAACTGCTGCCCACGGAGATCCCGGCGAACGTCTACGACGGTCTGAAGGCCAACAAGGCCGTCGAGATCCACGTCTTCGGCCGCCGCGGCCCGGCGCAGGCGAAGTTCAGCCCGATGGAGCTGCGGGAGCTGGACCACTCCCCGAACATCGAGGTCATCGTCGACCCCGAGGACATCGACTACGACGAGGGCTCGATCGCCACCCGGCGCGGCAACAAGCAGGCCGACATGGTCGCCAAGACCCTGGAGAACTGGGCGATCCGCGACACCGGTGACCGCCCGCACAAGCTGTTCCTGCACTTCTTCGAGTCGCCCACCGAGATCCTCGGCGAGGACGGCAAGGTGGCCGGCCTGCGCACCGAGCGCACGGAACTGGACGGCACCGGGAACGTGCGCGGCACCGGCAAGTTCACCGACTGGGACGTGTCGGCGGTCTACCGCGCGGTGGGCTACCTCTCCGACAAACTCCCCAAGCTGCCCTGGGACCTGGACAGCGGCACGGTGCCCGACGCGGGCGGCCGGGTCGTCGAGGAGGGCGGCACCCACCTGCAGTCGGTGTACGTCACCGGCTGGATCCGGCGCGGCCCGATCGGCCTCATCGGCCACACCAAGGGCGACGCCAACGAGACGGTGGCCAACCTGCTGGACGACCACGCGAACGGCCGTCTGCAGACGCCGGCCTCGCCCGACCCGGAGGCGGTCGACGCCTTCCTCGCCGAGCGCAGCGTCCGCTTCACGACCTGGGACGGCTGGTACGCCCTGGACGCGGCCGAGAAGGCGCTGGGCGAGCCGCAGGGCCGCGAGCGCGTGAAGATCGTGGAACGCGAGGAGATGCTGAAGGCGAGCGGCGCGTAACGGGGTTACGGCGTGGGCCGGTGACACACTCACCGGCCCACGCCGCTAATGACGCACTCGCCGGTCGCGCGGCGCCGCGCGGCGGACAGGAACCGGTGCCGGTGACCGGGCCCGCCGCGCCTGGCCGCGGGCCCCTGGCGGCCGCCGCCCCGTGCCTCCGTGCCGCGTCGGGATCCGGACGGCCACCGGCACCTACGACGGCTCCCGCGCCCCGGTAAACCGCTGGGTTCTGGATCACCGGGCTGTTGGCGTCCCGGCGTGTTCACCCTCCCTCACGTCCATCACCGGCGGCACCGTGCACGGCCCGCGGCTGAACGGCACCGTGCTGGCCGGCGGCGGCGACTGGTCCAACACCCGCGGCACGGTCTGCGAGCTCGACACCCGCTACCTCATCCAGGCGGACGACGGCGCCGTCATCGACATCGTCACCGCGGCTACTACCACGAGGGAGCCGGCAGCCCCGACGAGTACGACGGCGACCTGTTGCTCGCCGAGGCCCGGCGTCTACTTCCGTACCGACGCGCCCGCCCACCGGTGGCTCGCGCGGACGGTGTTCGTGGGCCTCGCCCGGGAGGAGGACGGGGACATCGTGATCCGTGTGTACGCGGTGGAGTGAGCCGGGTGGTGACTCCCGCGTGGGAGGCGGATGGCGCGGCCGGAGGGTGGGCATGCTGTGAGCGAGGCCACTTCCGGTGGATCGGTGGATCTTCCTCGGTGCCTGCCCGCCTGATCGGCTCCCACGAAGGACAACCGCTCTTGGCTCTGATGACTCCTGACGCTCCCTCGGCGCGCCGCCCGGGTCGTTCCTGGACGATCCGGGTGGTCGGTCACCGCGACCGCAGTGCCTCGGTCACCTGCTCCTCGTCGTGCGTGATGCCGGCCCGCTCCCGCGACCTCGCGGCGCTGCGCCGGTTCGCCGAGGCCCACGCCCTCGCACATGCCCGGGCCGCGGCCGTGCGCGCCGACGCCGCCTGCCGGTGCCGCCATCACGGATGCGCCCCGCACGAGGGCACCCGGGTCTCCTGCGGAGGGACCGTGGTCCTGGTGCTGCGCCACGATCCCGCGGTGGGGCAGGTGTGGACCCTGAGCGAGGTGTGGTCGTCATTCATGTCGACCGCGAGCACGCCTCGGGCCAGGGCCGCGCGAAGCGGCAGCACCGGAGTGGCCCCGCGCTGCCAGGAGGCGGTCAC